>JAYVNN010000593.1:0-2536 GCA_043758435.1 Chthoniobacter sp. | reverse complement strand
TTGGAGGGCTTTGTGAGCGCGGCGATTTCCTGCCGCACCTCGTGGCGGATTTTTTCATTCAGTTCGCCGCGTGCCCACGCGGTGCCTGCCTGGAGCAGTGCGGAGAGTTCGGCCAGTCGTGTCGCGACCGCATCGGGACGCGGCGGAGGCACGGGCACACCGCCGCTGCCGGGCAGCCAGATCACGCCGCCACCGCCCTGCGCGATGCCGCCGAAGATGCGCGCCGGGCCGTCCACGAATGATTCAAACACATCGTCGCGCATGAAGGGTACGAATGCACCGTGCGTCCCGATGCCGGATGCCACGCCGGAGTTCAGGCCGAGAGTCTCCGCCCAGTAGCGCACCCGGCCCGAGCGCACCCATGCGGTGGCATCGGTCCTGATGAAGAACGTCTTCGAGGCGTGCCCCGCAGTGAGCGTGCCGCCCGTGCCGCCTGCAACGAAGCCCGAGAAGGTGACCTGCCTGCCGTCGAACTGCACCAGCGTCGGGGCCACATCCTTGCTGCCGTCATTGAAATATCCGGCATCCATGTCGCCGCCATAAAACAGCCCCGGAAATGGCGCGGTGACATAGACGAGCTGCCCCTGCCCCTCGATCTTGCTGACACGGAAAGTGAAATAGAGTGTGTCGTCCTTCGCTCGTGCGACGCCGATTTCGAGCCTGCCGCTCAGAGTGCCAAAGGACTGTGCAGAGCCGCCGCCGCCGGTCAAAATGGAAAACTCATCAACATCCGAGCGCAGCGGAGTGAGACGGCGGCGGATGAGTTGCGGGACGCTGGTGACAGGGCCGAGGGGTGGAATAGTGGGCATGGGAGTATTTGGATTGGTGTTCGCATTGCTCTCACGCGATCCGGCG
The DNA here is from genome assembly GCA_043758435.1 of Chthoniobacter sp. GTDB lineage: Bacteria > Verrucomicrobiota > Verrucomicrobiia > Chthoniobacterales > Chthoniobacteraceae > Chthoniobacter. Next base: position 1,681 of record JAYVNN010000593.1, on the reverse strand, counting down.
GTGACGATTACGCAAAATCGCGGTCTTCTTGAAACGCGCGTCCTCAGTGATCAAGTTACGTCCCTTCCCGCGCTTTGTGGCGAGGCATCAGGGTTTCGAGCCGAGCACGCGGTAGAACTGCGCGGCGGTGCCGCCGGGCGAAAATTCCAAGTCGATCTTCCCGGTCAGCGCATCGTAGGTGGGCGTGAAATTCAGCAGCGGCGTCCAGGCGTTTGGCAGCGCAAGGTTGGGCGATTTCTCGACGCTGATCGTGAGATGAAAATTTCCAGTCTCCGCATTGCGCGCGATGACAGGTCTGCCGAGGGCGAGGCTCTGCATGTCCTCGGCGCGGTAGAGTCCGAGGCCGGGGGCATTGTTACGGAGGAGAGTGATGAGCGGGGTCGAATCCACCAAAGGATCGAAGCCCAGCGCGGCGAGGGCGATCTCGGTGGCATTGTTCACGCCGTCGCCGTCGTAGTCGCCCTCGGGTGTGAGGACCAGCGCGGTGAGAGCGATGTGAAATGGATTCTCATCCAAATCGTTGCTCGCAATCTTCAGCACGGCGCTCTTGGCCCCCGCTGTGGCGGAGGAAAATTGCACGGTGAAGGTGGTGCTGCCATTCGGCCCGGCCAGCGGCGCGACGGGTGCAATGGTCACTTGGAAGCCAGCCGCAGCCGCGCCCTCGAAGGTGATGCCCAGCCCGGTGAGGCTTTCCCCGCCGACGTTGCGCACGGTGAAGGTGCGCGTCACGCTGCCGCCGGTGAGCATCACCGGAAAGGCGACGCTGCCCGCACCGTCGCTCAGTTCGATCCCGGAAAACTGCCGCACGGAAATGTCCGGGTCGGCCGCCTGGTAGCGCGCCAGCGCGAAGTCGTTGTCGAGCCCGTTCGAGGAATAGCCCGCCACCACGATGTTCCCGTCGCTTTGCAGCGCGATGCCAAACGCCTCATCGGTGCCGCCGCTGAAATCCGTCCGCACAGTGCCCGTGCCGTGGAAGGTGGCGTCCAGGCTGCCGTCGGGATTCAGCCGCGCGAGGATGAAATCCCCGGAGCCTGAACCCGCGACGACGATCCGCCCGTTGGCCTGCACGACCACGCCAAACGCGGTGTCACCACCGGGCGTGATGGCAGTCTGCGCGATGCCCGCGATGCCGAAGGCCGGGTCGAGCGTGCCATCCTCGAGATAGCGCAGGACCGCGATGTTGCCCCCGCCCGTCCCGGCGACCACGATCTTCCCATCGCGCTGCAAGGCCACGCCATACGCGGCGTTGAAGCCAAAGATGTGCGTCGTCACGCGCCCGCCGCTGCCAAAGTTCGGATCGAGCGTGCCATCCGCCAGATAACGCACAAGGGCAATATCGGAGTTGCCATTGAGGACCGAACCCACGGCGACGATCTTGCCGTCCGGCTGGAGGAGGAGCGCGCGGGCTTCCGCGTCGCCGGTGGGAAAGTCGGTGCGCGTCCGACCGGGCAGGCCCGTCCCGAAAGTCGTGTCCATGCTTCCATCCGGCAGAAAGCGCGCGATGGCGAACGCCTTCACGGCGGCGCTGGTGCTCACGCCTGCCGCCACGATCTTGCCATCACTCTGGACGGCGACACCGTAGGCGATGGATTCACCGTTCTCGGAAAATCCGACCGTGAGTTTTCCATCACCGTCGAAGGTCGGGTCGAGCGATCCCGCCGTGCGGTAGCGGACGAGCGCG
>JAYVNN010000592.1:0-7990 GCA_043758435.1 Chthoniobacter sp. | reverse complement strand
GGCCTCGGTCTTGAAGAGATCGGAGTAGTTTCCCAGTTCGTCGCCGAGTTCGCTCTGGAGTTCGTCGAAGTAGTCTTTGTTGGTCTTGGCGAACTCGGACTCGATATTGACGAAATCCACGACTGCGCCGTAGCGGAAGGACTTGTAAGGGCGGTTCACTCGCGTGAGCGCCTGGAGGAGGTTGTGCGCCTTGATGATGCGGCCAAGGTAGAGTTTCTTCAGCCGGGCGGCATCGAAGCCGGTGAGCAGCATGGCGAAGACAAAGAGGATGTCGATCTTGCCTGCCTTGAAGGCATCCACGAGTTCTTTGCGCTCCTCCTTGGTCCCAGCGTCGTGAAGGATGAGGGCATGGGTGGTGACGGTGCGGCTGGGCAGGGCATAGAGTCTGGGTGCCTCCGCGACCATGGACTCCGGCATGGAATCGGTGGCTGGGGCGTGGAGCGCGGGAGGGATGAGGCTGGCATATTTCGACTCAAAGAGCCGTGCCATCTCCCGCGCCTGCTCGGAGGAATCGCAGATGACCATGGCACCGGTGGAGCGGTCGCCGCTCATGATGCGGGACTTTTCAAAATCCTCGATGATGTAGTCGAGCATGGGCTCGACGAACTTGGTGTGGGAGTAAAGGAAGGTGCGGTTTTTGGCTTCCTTGAGCACCTTGATCTGTTCCAGTGTTTCCTTGAGCTGGAGTTTGTAGGTGGTCTCGATCTCTTCCCGGAGGAGCCGGAGCGTGTAGCCGTCGGCGATGGAGCGGTTGTAGTAATATTTGTGGATGTAGTCGCCGAAGAGCTTCTTGGAGTCGTAGGCCTGCCGTGTGGTCGGCTTCCCATCTTCGCCTTTCGGCCCCGCTAGGGAGGCATTGAGCAAGGGTGTTCCGGTCAGGCCGATCTTGATGGCGTCACGGTCTGACTCATTGAGGTTGGCGAGGAAGCTGCCCTCGGGGTTGTAGCTGCGGTGAACCTCATCGAGGAAATAGACACGCTGGAGACCGAGGGCGTAGTCGGTGCTGCGGACGACATCGGGGTCATTCTCAAAGCGCTGGATATTGACGACGGTGATCTCGGGCGCTCCGGCGTCGTTGTGGACGGCAAGGTTGGACTTGATGTCTTGGGCGAACTCCTCGCGGGAATTGATATGGTGAACGTGCAGTCCGCGGCTGCGAAACTCCCCGCTGGCCTGCTCCATGAGATCAATGCGATCCACGATGAAGTAGAACTTCGGCACCACGCCCTTCTTCTGAAAGTAGGTGGTGAGGAAATGGACGCAATAGAACGCGAGGGCGGTCTTCCCGCTGCCCTGAGTGTGCCAGATGATGCCCTTGCGAATGCCTGCCTCGATTTTGTTCTCGATGGCCTTGGTGGCGAACATCTGCGGGTAGCGCATAACGTGCTTTTCCATGCCGTGCTCGGTGCGGACATAGGCGAGTCCAAAGCGAAGCAGGAAGGCGAGACGGTCACGGGAGAAGAGGGAGGTGCTGAGGCGGTTAGTGGGAGTGTTGGGATTCTTATTGGTCGCGAATTCCGGCGAGTGCTTGATGGCGGTCAGGTTCGTGTCGGCGAGGACGAAATCTTCTATTTGGCCGTCTTCCGGCTGGAGCAGGGTTTCGAGATCGAGGGCTTCCTCCTCACGGAAGTAATTGAAGGCGGGCTTGTCGTAAGAGGTTGAGGCATAGAACGCGCCTTCGAGCGGCTCGGGGGAGCCATCATCGTATTCCATGTTGTTCGAGAACACCATGAGCTGCGTGATGTTGATGAAGCGCTTGAACTTGGGGTTCTTGAACCGGGCGACGATGCGGTTGCGCTCCGCCAAGATGCCGTCCCGGTTATTTGGCTTTTTCACTTCGATGAACACCAGCGGCAAACCGTTGATGAGGAGCGTGATGTCTGGGCGAAACTCCTCGTCGTCCTTCTTGCAGGCGAACTCGGTGACGACGTGGAAGGAGTTCCGATGGAAGTCTTCAAAATCAATGAGCTTCAGGCCGGATGTCTGGCTGATTTGCTCATAGAACTGCTTGCCGAGGTCTTCGTTATCGAGCGCCAAGTCGAGCTGGCTAAGGGCGTTTTCGATTTGAGTGGATGTGGCGGAAGGATTGAGCGCCGCAACGCTCTGGCGGAAGATCGAGGGGACGATGTTGCTCGATGTATCCCAAGCGAGGTCTTTCAAAGACAGGTAGGTGTATCCCAGCCTCGTGAGGTGGAGGATGGCTGGGATTTTGACTCTGGAGTCTTCGTTGAACTTCATAGGCCGGATTTATTCGTCGCTTCGCTCACGACCTACGGTGAGGCTTTCCTCTGAAGGAATGCGCTCTCGCGCAACGCAGGGTCGGCGGAGAGCCAGAGCTTGGCCTCGAAACCAATGTTGGCGGAGGTGTCGGAGGAGGCCTTGGATTTGGCGCGTGTGCTCATGGTTTCGGCGGCTTGGGTTTCCTGGGCTTCGGCAGCTTTTGCAAATCCTTCGTCGCCTTTTCAAAATCGGCATCTACCGCGCGCGGGGAGGAATCCAGCAAGGCCCGATACTTGGCATACTCCTGCTCCGCTTTCGCTCGTGCCTCCTCGGCGGAAATCTGCCCGGCGTGGTCGAGCAGCTTGCGCCCGGAGATTTCTAGGAACTCATCCAGCTTCACGATCCAGTCCCGCATCGTCATCGCCTTGCGCTCCAGCGCCTGCAGCTCCGCATATTCGATGTAGAGGTTCACGATGCGGTTCAGCACCTGGAGTTCGTCTTCGGTCAAATAGTTCTTGGCGACCGCCGCATCTTCTTTCCGCACGATGCCACCGGCCCGCGTGCTCAGCATCCCCATCAACGGCTGGTTCGCATCCACCCGCTCCGCGATGACTTCGGCGGCGGTGTGCCCGTGCGTGGCCCAGTGCATCTTGTTTTGCACCGTGGCGAAGAACTTCTGCGACGCCTCCGCGTCCGACGCGTAGTCCACGCTCGTCGCGTAAATATCGAGCACCTTCTGGTAGAAGCGCCGTTCCGACGACCGGATGTCGCGAATGCGCGCCAGCAGCTCGTCGAAGTAATCCACCTGTCCCTTGCCCGGCGGGTTCTTGAGCCGCTCATCGTCCATGGTGAAACCCTGCACCAGATACTCGCTCAAGCGCGCCGTCGCCCACTGCCGGAACTGCGTGCCCCGATGGCTGCGCACCCGGAAACCGACGGCGAGAATGGCGGGCAGGCTATAGTGCAGAACCGCTCGCGATACTTCTCTCGCCCCCTCCAATCGAACCATTAAGTGGGACTTAATAGTTGCCTCGGCCACCAGTTCGCCCTCGGAGTAGATCGCCTTCAAGTGCAGGTTGATGTTCGGCACGGAGGTTTGGAAAAGCTCCGCCATCTGCACCTGAGTCAGCCACAGCGTCTCGTTTTCAAACCGGCACTGCACGCGGGTGCGCCCATCCTCCGTCTGGTAGAGGATGATTTCGGATTGGGGCAAAGGCTCGTCGCTCATGCGGCTCTCGCTGCAAATCGACCGCTTAACCGACGGCTCACCCTCGACCGTCGGCCTGCGGGCCACGCACCGGCGGTTGACTCCCCGGGATTCGCGCTGGCGACGAGCTTGGCGTGGTGTTCGTCGAAGGTGTCGGAGATGTATTTGAGGAAAATGAGACCGAGGACGACGTGCTTGGATTGATTCGCGCCTCCGCGCTCACCCTCTGGGCTGCTGGCAGCAGTTTGCCCCGGTCCTTTTGAAATGAAGTATGCGGGGCTATCTCCGCTGCGCTCCGGTTGTCTCGCTCCGCTCGGCTCCGCCGCGTCCAGGTTGTTGCGGAGGTTGTCCTGCCTTTCGGTCATGACCTGCGGTTTGCCTCCGGTAGGCAGGAATGCGCTCTCGCGCAACGCAGTGTCGGCGGAGAGCCAGAGCTTGGCCTCGAAGCCGAGGTGGGCGGGGGAGTCTTTGGGGGAACCGTGGGATTTGGGGCGGGCCATGCGGGGTGTTGGCTATCGGGCCTGCGGGGATTTGTCGATAGTCGCGGGGCGGGCAGCGCGCTGGGCAAGATTCCGGCGGTCGGAGTCGTGCAGGCTTTCGAGTCGCTCGTGGGGGTGGGCGATCGCTGGCTGGGAATGCGGAGCCACTCTGCGCGAAATTATTCTCCCATTCGCGGGGTTTCCGGGTAGGTTCCGCGCCCTTTATTTTATGTACCGCACGCATCATTGCCAGCAGCTCCGCCCTTCCGATATCGGCCAGACCGTCACGCTCGCGGGGTGGGTGAATTCGCGGCGGGATCATGGCGGGGTGATCTTCATCGACCTGCGGGACCGGGAGGGTCTGACGCAGGTGGTCTTTCGCCCGGAGGAGCATCCGCAGGTGGCAGAGACGAGTCACGGCCTGCGGAGTGAGGATGTGATCCAGCTCACGGGCGTGGTGGCGGCGCGGCTGGCGGGGAGTGAAAATGCGAAGCTGGCGACGGGGGCGGTGGAGATCATCGCGAGTGAGCTGAAGGTGCTGAACAAGGCCGAAGTGCCGCCTTTCCCGCTGGATGACCCGAGTGTGAATGAAGACCTGCGGCTGCAATACCGCTATCTCGACCTGCGCACGGCGCACATGCAGCGCAATCTGCGGCTGCGGCATCGCATCACGAAGGCGACGCGGGACTATCTGGATGACGCGGGCTTTTTGGAAATCGAGACGCCGATCCTGTCGAACCCGACGCCGGAGGGCGCGCGGGATTTTCTCGTGCCGTCGCGGCTGACGCCGGGCTCGTTTTACGCGCTGCCGCAGGCGCCGCAGCAGTACAAGCAACTGCTGCAGGTGGCGGGGCTGGAGAAGTATTTCCAGATCGCGCGCTGCTTTCGCGATGAGGATTTGCGGGCGGACCGGCAGCCGGAGTTCACGCAGATCGATGTGGAGGCGTCGTTCATCACGGAGGTGGAAATCCAGACGCTGATCGAGGGGCTGCTGGCGCGGATTTTTCGCGAAGCGAAGGGCGTGGAAATCCCGGTGCCGTTTCCGCGGATGGCGTATGCGGATGCGATGAACCGGTTCGGTTCGGATAAGCCGGATACGCGGTTTGCGATGGAGCTGGTGGAGCTGGCGGACATTTTCGGGGAGTCGCAGTTCAAGGTGTTCCGCTCGGTGGTGGATGGCGGCGGCGTGATCAAGGCGCTGAACGCGAAGGGCGCGGCGGCGCTGCTGAGCAAGGAGCAGCTCAAGAAATGGGAGGAGTGGGTGAAGACGGAGTTTGGCGCGAAAGGGCTGGCCTACATCAAATGGAGCGTGGGCGGGGAGTGGGAGTCGCCGATCGTGAAGTTTTTCAGCGACGCGGAAAAAGCGGCGCTGGCGGAGCGGATGGGTTTTGTCGAGGGCGACGTGCTGTTCTTCGGCGCGGATGTGAAACTCGAAGCCGTGTGCGAAGTGCTCGGCCGCGTGCGGTTGCGCTGCGCGGAGTTGCTCGGGCTGATGGCGGCGGCGAAGGACCAACTCAACTTTCTGTGGGTCGTGGATTTTCCGCTGCTCGCGTTTTCGCCGGAGGACAACCACTGGGTCGCGGTGCATCACCCGTTCACGCGTCCTAAAGCTGAGGACATGGCGCTGCTCGACGCGGGCGATTTTGGCAAAGTCCGCGCGATCGCCTACGACGTGGTGCTCAATGGCGTGGAACTCGGCGGCGGCTCGATTCGGATTCACGAAAAGGATTTGCAGGCACGGATGTTCGAGGTGCTCGGCGTCACGCCCGAGCAGCAGCAGCTCAAGTTTGCGCACCTCCTGCGTGCCTTCAGCTTCGGCGCACCGCCGCACGGCGGCATCGCGCTCGGGCTGGACCGGCTGGTCATGCTCATCGTCGGCGCGGAGTCCATCCGCGACGTCATCGCCTTCCCAAAAAACAACCGCGGCACCGACCTGATGACCCACTCGCCCGTCGAGGTGGACTTCAAGCAACTGCGCGAGGTTTACATCCAGAGCACGGCGAAAAAGGGGTAGTGTAGGTCTCGCGCGCTTGCCGCCGCCGGCGCAGTTTCTGGAAGGTTCATTTTGTTCTTCGCCGAGGCTGGCGACGGTTTCAATGCGACTTCGCTTTTCTCAAAGAAGAAACTGAACCCAGAGCAAACCGAGAATTCAAGAGAGGGCGTTCGGCGTTTCCAAACGTGAACCCGTTCGAATGGTGCGCCGCTGGGCTCCGTTATTCACGCCGAACGGCGATCGCGGCCAGATCGTCCTCAAAAGGCTGGGCATCGGATCCCTGGACGAGTTGGGCGATCACTCGCGGGAGCAGATCCGCACTCGCGTCGATCTGAGTCAAGGCGCGCGCGACGGCGAGGTGCGTGAAACGCTCGCTGTCCTTTGCTTTCAAGCTGTGCAGCCCGTCGCTGTAGAGGAGCGCGACGTCACCGGCAGCGAGGGTCGCGACGGTGACACCCACCTTCATCTCGGGGTGGAGGCCCATCATGGTATTGAGCGACGGCAACTCCTCGACGACGCCGTCGCTCCGCCGGATGAGCAGTGGCGGGTGGCCGGCTCCGGCGAAGGAGAGGCGACCCTCGCGGTCGATGACGGCGCAGCACGCCGTCATGAAGGAATTCCCGCGCAGCACCTTGCTAAATTCCTCGTTCACCCGCGCCAGGATTCCGTGGGCGGTGCTGCACGAAGCGCTGGCGTGGTCGAAGAGCCATGCGACCAAAGTCGTCAGGAGCGCGGCGGCCACCCCGTGACCCGTGGCGTCGGCGAGCCAAAAAACCCAGACCCCACGATCCAACTGCCGCCAGCCATACACATCGCCACCGACTTGAATTAGAGGCGTATGGACGGCCTCGACCTGCCAGCCTTCAGGCGTCGGCAGCGCGGAGGCAATCAGGGCTCGCTGGGTGGTGCGCGCGACGGCGAGATCGGCTTCGTGCGCCTCGCGCCAGCGCGCCATCTCGGCATTGAGTAACTGCACGCGCAGGTGATTTTCCTGCAACTGCGCAAAGAGGTGCGCCTCGCGGTCGCGCGCGCGCTTCTTCTCCAGACAGGCGCCGGTGCGCGCTTTGAGCAGCGTCGGATTGAAAGGCTTCGGTAGATAATCCTCGGCGCCCAACTCAATGCAGCGCACCACCGAATCCATTTCGCTCAATGCGGAGATCACGATGACCGGAATTCGGCGCAACACCGGATCGGCCTTGAGGTGCTGCAATACTTCGTAACCATCCATCTCCGGCATCATGATATCGAGCAGCACGAGGTCGAAGGTGTCCGCACGCAGCCGTTCCAGGGCCAGTCGGCCATTTTGGGCGGTCGCGACCGTGTAGCCTTGACGTTTCAAGCGGCGGGAAAGCACGTCGCGATTGGCTTCGATGTCATCCACGACCAGCACGAATCCCTGAGCTGCGGCGGAGGTCGGTTCGCCTGCTACCGAAGCATCGGTAATTTCTTTGGAGGTTGGTTCCGACTTTAGCGGATAGGGCGCGGGCGTGACTGGACCGGAGATCGACTGAAAATGGTTGTTGATCAGCGCTAGCAGTTCCTGTCCAGCAACCTGGGTCTTCTCCAAGTCCGGCACGAAGCTGTGCTGGCCTTGCTCCTGCGCCTGTTCCATGAGCAGCGCGGAGTAGCCGATGATCTGGTTGAGGGGCGTCCGGAGGTCGTGGAGCAGACTCGCGGGCAACGTCTGGCGGCCCGCTTCGATGGTGGGAGATTGGGGTGCGCTCACGGAGTTAGTCCCCCGGTAGAAGCCATCTCGCTCCCGCCTAAAAGTGCCTCAATTTTGCCGAGCAGGCGCGGTAGCTCGATCGGCTTAGTATCATAGTCGTCGCAGCCGGCTTCGAGAGCTTTTTCGCGGTCGCTGGACATGGCATGCGCGGTCAGCGCGATCACGGGAATATGCTTCGTCACGGCATCGGCCTTGAGCCGTCGCGTCGCCTCCCAGCCGTCGAGCACGGGCAGGCTCATGTCCATTAAGACTAGATCGGGCGTTTGCGATTGAGCCATTTCCACACCACTCTCGCCGTCCAGCGCCAGCACGACCTGATAACCTTTGCGCTCCAGACGGCGCGATAACATATCGCGGTTCATCTC
>JAYVNN010000591.1:0-8010 GCA_043758435.1 Chthoniobacter sp. | reverse complement strand
GGCGGGCTTTCTCCTCGTCGTCGCCACGAACCAGCCGGACGTGGGCCGCGGCACGCAGCGGCGCGAGGACGTGGAGGCCATGCACGCGAAGATGTGCGCCGCGCTCCCGCTCGACCGCGTGGAAGTCTGCTACGATCCCGGCCAGGGCCAGCCGTCCGAATTTCGCAAACCCGCGCCCGGCATGCTGCTCCGCGCGGCGCGCGAACTGGGCATCGACCTGACGCGCAGCTTCATGGTCGGCGACCGCTGGCGCGACATCGACTGCGGCTCTGCCGCCGGCTGCCGCACCGTCTTCATCGACTACGGCTACGACGAAAAACTCCGCAGCCGGCCCGACTTCCGCGTGGCCGATCTCCGCGCCGCCGCGACCGTCATCATCGCCGCGGTGTAAGCGCAGAGAGAAAGCCGTTGTGGAGCATCGGAGGTTGCGTAGGCTCTGCGCCCTTTTTCAAAATGACGAATCAACCTTTGCCGGGACAACGATGGGTCAGCGACAGCGAGCCCGAACTCGGGCTCGGGATCATTCTCGAAGCCGGGTTTGGGCGCGTGGAGGTGCTTTTTCCGGCGGCGAGCGAGCGGCGGCAGTATGCGCTGAAATCCGCGCCGCTGCGGCGGGTGGAATTTAAGGAAGGCGACCGGATCAAGCTGCACGATGGGCGCGCGCTGGTGGTGGAGGGCGTGGAGGAGCGAAAGGGGATGCTGGTTTATCGGAGCGGCGGTGCGGAGTTCGCGGAGGCGGAGCTTTCGGACAAGATCAGCTTTTCCAAACCGGAGGACCGGCTGCTCGGCGGGCAGGTGGATGAGTCGCAGGATTTCGATTTGCGCGTGGAGGCGCTGGAGCGGCGGTGCGCGGCGCGGAAGTCGGCGGTGCGCGGGTTTGTCGGCGGGCGGGTGTCGCTGATTCCGCATCAGATGTTCATCGCGGGCGAGGTCACGAGCCGGCTCGCGCCGCGGGTGCTGCTGGCGGATGAAGTGGGGCTGGGCAAGACGATCGAAGCGGGGCTGATTCTGCACCGGCTGCATCTCACGGGGCGGGCGGAGCGGGTGCTGATCCTCGTGCCGGAGCCGCTCATTCACCAATGGTTCGTGGAGTTGCTGCGGCGCTTCAATCTGCTCTTCAGCATCTTCGACGAGGAGCGGTGCGCGGCGATTGAGAAGCTGGACGCGGAGGAGAATCCGTTCCTCGACAGTCAGCTCGTGATTTGCAGCGTGGGCTTGCTCGCGCAGGACGAAAGGCGCGCGGCGCAAGTGCTCGCGGCGGGTTGGGATTTGCTGGTCGTGGATGAGGCGCATCACCTCGAATGGAGCGCGGCGGAGCCGAGCGCGCAGTATCAGCTCGTGGCCGCGCTGGCGGCGGCGACGCCCGGCCTGCTGCTGCTCACGGCCACGCCGCAGCAGCTCGGCGTGGAGGGACATTTCGCGCGCCTGCGGCTGCTCGATCCCGATCGCTACGCGGACCTCGGGGAGTTTCTCGCGGAGGCAGAGCACTACGAGGAAGTGGCGAAAGCAGTGGATCGGCTGCTCGCGGAAAAACCGCTGACGAAAAAGGAGTCCGATCTTTTCGCGGCAAAATCCCCGCGCATCCGAGCACGGTGCGACGCGCTGGGTGCGGGTGATGCCGGCGCGCGCGAGCTGCTCGTCGCCGATCTGCTCGACGCCTTCGGCACGGGGCGCGTGATGTTTCGCAATACGCGCGCGGCGCTCTCGGGTTTCCCTCAGCGGCAAGCGCGGCTCGTGTCGCTGAAAGGCGCGGACGAGGACGACGTGAAGACGAAGTGGTTGGTCGAACTGCTGAAAGAATTGGGCGAGGAAAAAGTCCTGCTCATTTGCAAAACGCGGGCGCTCGCCGAGCAAGTCAGCGCCGGGCTCCAGCGCGTGATCAATGTGAAGTGCGCGGTCTTTCACGAGGGGCTGACGCTGCTCCAGCGGGATCGCAATGCGGCCTACTTCTCCGAAGCGGACGGGGCGCGCATCCTCGTCTGCTCGGAGATCGGGAGTGAAGGGCGGAACTTCCAGTTTGCGCATCACCTCGTGCTTTTCGATCTGCCGGAAAACCCGGAACTCGTGGAGCAGCGCATCGGGCGGCTCGACCGCATCGGGCAGACCGACCTGATCAAAATCCATGTCCCCTTTCTCCCCGGCACCGCGGGCGAAGTGCTCGCGCGTTGGTATCACGAGGGTCTCGACGCCTTTGAACACAACCTGCACGGCGCGGCGGAGATCGTCCGCACACTTGGCGCGGAGCTGGCGCGGTTGCTGGAAAAACCAGACGCGCGCAAGCTGACCGCTTTTCTCAAAACGACGAAGGAGTGCCGCGCGGGTGTGGTGCAGAAACTCGAACGCGGGCACGACCGGTTGCTCGAATTGAATTCGTGTCGCGTAGAAAAAGCCGCCGCGATCATCGACGGCATCCGCACGCTCGACAGCGACGCCGCGCTGGAACCGTTCGCGCTCCGGCTTTTCGAGCAACTCGGCGTGCATATCGAAGACCTCGCCCCGCGCACCTACCTCTTCCGCCCCGACGCGCTCACGACCGACGCGCTACCCGCGCTCTCCCCCGAAGGCCAGTCCATGACCTTTGACCGCACCCGCGCGCTGAGCCGCGAAGACCTCGGCTTTCTCACCTGGGATCACCCGCTCATCCGCGGCGCACTCGACGGCCTGCTCGGCAGCGAGGCGGGCAATTCCGCCTTCGCCGTCTGGCGCGACGGCGGGCGCGAGACCATCCTCCTCGAAGCCTGCTTCATCGCCGAATGCGCCGCGCCCACCGCGCTGCACGTCGATCGCTTTCTGCCGATGACGCCGATCCGCGTGGTCGTGGATCACGCCCTCGCCGACCTCAGCGCCGACGCCGAGTTGGCCGCCGCGCATTTGGAAAAAGGCGACGTCTTCCGCCTGCTCGACCGCGGCGCGGTGAAAAAGAAACTGCTCCCCGCGATGCTCGAAAAGACCCGCGAGATCGCCGCGGAAAAACTCGCCGCCCTCGTGGAGCGCGCGACCGGCGAAATGACCGCGCAGTTTTCCCACGAACTCCAGCGCCTCCGCGATCTCGCCGAGATCAACGACCATGTGCGCCCGGCGGAAATCGCCGCCACCGCGCAGCAGAATGCGGATTTGCAGGCCGCCCTCGCCGCCTCTCATCTCCGGCTCGATGCCGTGCGGCTGATCCTGCGGATGCCGTGAGCCGCGCGCCCTTTTACTGCCAGGTGACCACGTCGTCCGAGGGGCCGCTGCTGTCCCGGAGATTGCCATTGAGGCCGAGCTTGCCGTCTTTTCCGAGGGAGTAGGCGGCGGCCCCAGTGCGCGGGCCTTTGATCGCGCCGTTGAAATCCAAATAGGGCAGCGTCGTCAGTTGGTTGTCGTTGTCCATGTCCAGCGCCACGCAATACTGTGCGCCCCACGGATCGAAAAAAGCGCCGCTCGTTCCAAAGCCGTTTTTGGGCGTGGCGGGATCCTTCGCGGAGCGCCCTTCAAAAAAAACGACCTTGCGCGGGTTGAGCGCGTGACTGGCATTCGTGCCGTTCGGGATGGCGCGCAGCGCGTCGAAAAGATGCTCGTTGCCCGCGGTCGCACCGCCCGTGCTGGTGTCGCCCACGATCACGTCCGCCGGGGTGGCGGGCGTGGTGGAAAGGGCCTGCGGAAATTTCCCATATTCGGTCTGGTAGGCCCGCACGGCGTTGACGATAGCCATGCACGAATGGGTCGCATCGGCCTTGTGCGCACGGTCAACCATGATGGCGATCGCGGGCAAAAGCAGGCCCATGAGGATGGCGATGATCGCGATGACGGTGATGAGTTCGACCAGCGTGAAGGCACGCTGAAGACGCCGGGAGGAGGAGCGCAGGGTCATAGTTTTGGGGGGTTGTTTTCGCCGGACACTACGCCGTCGGCCACCCATCACCAAAGAAAGTTTTCCGCCCGACGCGCCCGGCGTCTTCCCGCTCCCATTAAAAGCTGGCGGAGGGGGTGGGATTCGAACCCACGGAACCTTGCGGCTCTCCGGTTTTCAAGACCGGCGCAATCGACCACTCTGCCACCCCTCCATATTACTGTTGGCAAGCAACTTGCAGCTATTTTTCAAATCGTAATTTTTCCTACATATCCCGATTAAATACCCCTATGCTTCGTCGCATAAATCAGAGGCTCGGAAAGTCGCAGGAGTTTAAGAAGGCCGCAGAGTGCCTCTACCGGAACGGAGAGAAGGTTTACTACGTCCGCGTCGAGGTCAACGGCAAGCAAATCAAACGTTCGCTCAACACCACGGACCTCGCCAGTGCTCAGCGGCGGTGGGGTGAATTCCGTACGAAAGCTGAGCGGCTGGAGGGCGAGGAAAATCGGAATATCCGGTTCGAGGAACTTGCGGACGGATGGCTCGCGTCGATCAAGTCCGGCCTCCAGCCGAAGTCTTACGGCCGTGGGCGCGTCGCGCTCGTCGGGCTGACGCCGTTCTTTCACGGGATCGCCGTGAAGGCGATTGGCTTCGCTGAAATCGACGCCTGGAAGCGAAAACGTGGAGCGACGGTTTCCGCGCGGAGTCACAACATCAAGCTTGAGACCCTGAAACTCATTCTCCGCTATGCCGTGGATCGGGGAATCGTATCGGAGAATGCCGCAGAAAAGCTCAAGCGCCGCAAACAGCCGAAGTCGATCATCGAACTCCCAAGTCACGTCGAATTTCGGGCGTTAGTGAAAACGCTTCGTGAAGCTCAGTTGCCCGTTGCCTCCGACGCGACGGCGATGGTGGAGTTTCTTGCCTACAGCGGGATGCGCGTTGGCGAGGCCCGCGAAGTGCGATTTGAGGACGTGAACCTTGAAGTCGGAAGCGTACTGATTACCGGAGGCGAGTTGGGCACGAAGAATCATCAAGAGCGCGTCATCCCACTTTTTCCAAACCTGCGAAATCTTCTCGTGCGCTTGATCGCTGCTCACGACTCAACCGACGTGAGCGAGCGAATTTCTGACATCGCCTCCCCTCGTGGCGCGACGAAGCTGGCTTGCAGGCGGGCCGGATTGAAACAGTTTTCCGTGCATTCCTTGGTCATTTTTTCGCCTCCAACGCGATCGAGAGCGGGATTAATTTCAAAGTCATCTCCGACTGGCTCGGACATTCGGACGGTGGGACTTTGGTCGCCAAGACCTACGGCCATTTGCGGGCGGAATACAGCACCGCGATGGCCGAGAAGATGTCCTTTGAAGCGTTCGATGGCCCCCGAGTTTTGCCACTCGAAAGCGGCGCGAAAGCCGCCTGGACGGTCTCCGTCTTAGAGCGTTCGATTTCAGAACGCGGGATTTGCTTGGTTCGGAGTGCGCTACTGCTTTTGAAGAACCCGCGCTTTTGCAGCCGGCGCACGGATTTGTCGCTCATGCCGCACACGGTCACGCAAAGCGCGCAGCGGTTGTTTCACGAACCCCTATGCACAAATCCCGCGAAAAGATGCTCCGTATAGGGAGCAGCTTTGGCCGGGCATGGCGGCAGGATGAGCGCCTGTGAAGAAACCAAAGACGACCCCGAAGCCGAAACGCAATCGCATCGCCGTGACGCTGCACATCCTCCGCAGCCGAAACGCCATCTTCGCCCTCGCCAGCGAGGAGATGGCCCGGCGCACCGGCACCGCGCCCGGCATCGAGGCGATGATGGAGTATGCCGTGGAAAGCACCGCCGATCCCGATGACCTCGCCGACCTGTATTGCTGGACGGTGCTGAAATGGTCGCGCGAGAAGATCGACACGTTTTCCAATCACCACACGGGCAGAGCGCGGGCGGCAGTGGCGCGAACCTAAGCCCGCAAAGCGGCGGAATTTTTCAGACACCGTTTGGAAAAAATTTGGCAGCCGTTCGCCCGGAGAAGATTCGCCCGACAGCGTCGGGCGTTTGTCTGCCACGAATCCTCCCGACAGTGTCGGTAGAATCTCGGGGAAGGTCAGAAAGAATCGCCGATACCTGTCTGTAATCTCTTCCCAAGTGATCATTTGAGTCTCCCGAAGATACCGGGAGAAGACGATTGGGGGTCATGGTGGACGGAGAATTAGGCGGCGACGTATTTTCCTCCAGCAAGCGCGCGGGCCTGGCCGAGGCTGGCGAGGGTTTCCAGCAGGTCGGAAATGCGGTCAGCTTTGGCGTTCTTGAAAGTCGGGGCGAGCGTCGCGGCGTCGGCGGGGGCGGCGAAGGTGGTGAGAGCGGTGCGGACGGCGAGGGCTTGTTCGGCGAAGGATTTCGGCCACGCAAGTTTGGCGGCGGATTTTTCGGCGGGAGCGGCAATTTCGGTTTCGCCGGTCGCGAGCGAGGTCTGCGTGGCGGTGGCCGTCGGGTTTTGGAAAGCGGGGCGCAGCCAGCGGATCGTGCCGGTGCGTTCTTCGGCGGCGCGTTGGGCGTTCAGGGCGCAGAGGTGGGTGAGGATGGCTTCGTCGGTGGCGGTGGGTGGGAGGGCGTAGGCTTCGGCTACGGCGGTGTCGAGGTCGTCGTGGAGTTGGCGGAGGACGGTGACGAGGCCGTGTTCGTGGGTGAGTTGTTCTTTGGCGTTGAGCGGGGTGCCGGCGCGGAGTTTTTCGAGGACGTTGTAGATGTCGGTGAAGGTCAGCTTCGGGTGCTGGGCTTGCTGGCGTTTGCGGTGGGCGTCGAGGCGCTCGGCGAGGTCGCGGATGCGCGTTTGCTGCGCTTCGGTCGCGGTGGGGAATGGGAACGTCTCGAAGCAGAGTGTCTTGTTGTAGCGCGGGCGGTCTTCGAGCGTGCCGCCGGTGGCGAGCGACCAGACGATGTGGATGCGGCTGGAAAGCACGCCGAAGAAAAACGCATCGTCGAGCGCGATGACGGCGACGGTGCCCTCGGCGAGCATCGTCGCGGGCATGAGATGAAAGACGCGGTGCTTCGCGGTTTCGGTCGTCATCACGCAGCGCGTGAGGCCGGCGACTGACGCGCGCATCCCCGGCTGGTTCTCGCCGAAAATCCACCAGCGCTCCCGTTTGAAAGCGCGCGGGTTGTGCTCGCGCACGGGTTTCACGCGATCGAGCAAATGCTGGTAGGCCGCGGGATAGCGCGTGGCGAGGTCGCGTTCGACGAGGCCATCGCAGTCTATCGCGAGTAGATGGCGCGGCGCGGCGGTGAAGTCGCGTCCGCTGACGAACGGACGCGCGAGGCTTTGCCCGCCTTGCGCGGTGGCGAGTGCGGCGGCTTCCTCGGCGGTGACGATGAAGCCGTCGCCGTAGAATTTCACGCCCCAGAATGAGACGCCGGAGTTTGCCTCCAGCGGCACGGCGCGCGCAGGCGATGCGCCGATGCGGAGGTCTTCGGAGATGGAGCCCGTGCCGATAGTGCGGAGCGTGAGCTTCGATTCTTCCTCGCCGGGAATCTCGTCCTCGACGTGATGAACGATGCCGGATTGGTCGCCCGCGACACCGACGGTCATTGCGACGCGCACGGCGGCTCCGTCGCTGGCTTCCACCCACGGATGGTCGGGAATCGCGAACAGCAAACTGACGCGCTGCTTCGCATCGAGGTGATGCCGCAGCGTCGCGCGATTGAAAACCTGCGTGATGCTATTCGTCGTAATGAGGCCGAAGCGCGTGGCATTTCCCTCCGCGACAGCACTCGCCGCGAGGTGCCACCAATACATCACGAAGTCGGCGTTCTCCGGCACATCGGGGTGCGCTTTCGTCAGCGCCTCGACGTAGCCATCGCCGAGGATGAGGCGCATCCGCCGCGTGCCGACGAACGGCGGATTGCCGACGATGAAATCCGCGTCGGGCCACTCGGCGGGGCGCGGGTTCACGTAGCTCAGGAGCGGGACGCGCGCGGTTTCATCGGGCACGTCTTCGCCGGTGACGGGATGCTTTTTCATGGTGCGCCCATCCCAGCGCGTGACGGGCTGGCCGTCCTCACCGAGCACAGGCTCGGTGCGCTCCCACGCGAGCACAGCGTCGCGGCACTGGATGTTGTGGAAGGCTTTGATGATGGGCTCGGGCGGGGTGACGCGGCCGCGGGTGCGGAAGTGCCACTGGAGGTAGCCGATCCAG
>JAYVNN010000590.1:0-8016 GCA_043758435.1 Chthoniobacter sp. | reverse complement strand
TGCGCGAGAGCAGCGGCGCATCGAGCCGGATGTCCGCCTCCGCGCCGCGTCCGATGATGAACTCACCCGGCAGCACCGCGCGCTTCTCCGGCGCAGCGCCGTCGGTGGTGATGTGGAGTTCGATTTTCGGCAGGTTCATGGCGTCGCGTCGCTGCGTAGCAGACCCGCCGCGCAAACCAAAGCGCCGAAATCCGCGCGATCCTACGGCTTCGTGATTTCCACGCGGTAGAACGTGGCCGCGCTGCCCGCGCCGAGGTCCGTGATCGTGCGCTGCGGGCCGCTGTCGCTGGGCGCGGAGGGATTCGCGAGCGGCGCGTAGCCGCCGGTGGAGAGCGCGGGCCGGGAGGTGACGGTGTAGGTGCGGTCGGTCAAGCGCGGGGCAAAGATGAGCTGCTTCTGCGCGGGCTGGCCGGGCACGCTGCGGATGCTCAGCGTGAAGCGCGAGTTCGGGTCGAGCGGGTTCAGGCCGGCGAGGTATTTGAAAAGGTTCGTCTGGCCGGTGCCGCTGACATCGGCGTGCGGCGCGGCGGCGGGGTTGTTCGCGCCGAAGTATTGCATTTGCCACGCGTCGTCCATGCCGTCGGCGGCGTAGGTGCCGAAGTTGTCGAGGCTCACGTTTTTCACCACGAGGCCGAGCGTGAGGGTCTGGCCGAGGCAGACGCCCTGCACCGTGGCGGAGGTGTCCTGCCAGACGGGGCCCGCGGTGACCACGCCGCCCGTGCTGACGCCGGTGAGCGGGCCACCGGCGATGCTCCACGCCACGCTCGCCGCGGGGATGGCGAGGATGCTGGCGTCATCGAGAACCTGCCACATGGCGAGCTGGGTGGTCGCGCCTTCGCCCACCTCGGCGGGTGCGGCGGTGAGCGTGATGCTACCCGCCTCGGTCAGTTGCGCGGCGTAACCGCTCTGCGCGACCGCCGCCGGCGCGGTGCCGGTGGCGAGGCCCGCGACTGCGCCGGCGCTGGCATCCTGCGTGTAGCTGGCGCTGGTGGTGCGGCGTCCGGCAGCGTCGGTGGTGTCGGCGGCCACGGCGTAGCTGGCGCTCGTGCGCGCACCGGCGTGCAGGTTTCGCGCAGCGCAGAGGAGGAGGAAAAAGAGGGCGGTGCGGAGCTTCATGGCGTGGCGGGCGGCGGGTCTTTTCGCTCAGGGCTCGACCGCCATCCAGTCCATGATGCTGGTGTCGTCGTTGCGATTGCTGATGACGGTGAAGCTCACGCCCACGGCGCGCGCGCTCACGTAGTAGGTTCCGGGAAAGGACACGGTGCCGAGGGTGTTCACGGTGAAAAAATAGCGCGTGTTCAAAGTGCAGCCGGGGTCGGCGACAGTCCGGCTGCCTCCGACGAGCGCGGTGGTGCGTCCGTGGCGGAGGTTTTTGACCGGCGTGCCCGCGCTGCCGAGCGTCGTTGTGCCGGAAAAGGTCTGCGCCCCGGTGAAAGTCTGCGCGGCATCCGTCCGGGCGAGGGTGAAGGAGCCTGCGGGCGTGGTCCAGGTGACCGGCACCGCGGGGCCGGCGATGGTGATGAGCTGCGGGCTGGTGACGCGGCTCGCGAGCGAGACGCTGCCGCCGTTGGTGGTGGCGAGCAGATTGTCCGCCGTGCCGGTGACGTTCAGCGCGGTTGGGTACACGGTCGTGTCCACGCTCAGCGCGCCGGTGCCGCCGTTGGTTTTCAAAAAACCGTTACCCGTCAGTTGCGGAAGCGAGACCGCGCCCGCCGCGCCGACGTGGAGCCCGAGCACGCCCCGGCCGAACAGCTCGATCTCGCGATAGGTAGCGGTCATGACAAACACGCCTTTGCCGAGCGTGTCCTCATTCAGGACGCGCAAGGCCGGGCCGACATCGAAGTTGCCTTGCGTGGACATGAGCCACGCGCGCCGGATGTTCGGCGGGCTGGCGTTGTCCGTACTCTCGAAGACTGCGCCGGTGCTGAGGTCGTTGACAAAACGGTTCCCGACCTTCACGTAAATCACGCCTTTTTCCGAACCGTAGATGTCGCCGCTGGCGCTGATGGTCAGCGCGGGGCTGTCGCGCAGCGCGGCATTCGCCAGACCGATGTCTGTGGCCCCGCCTGTCCCGCCCACGTTCTGCGCCGTCGTGACGATGCCCTCGACGATGCGGAAAGTATTCGTCGTCAGCCCCACCGCGCTGACCGTGGTCTGCGGCGGGTGGCTGTTGAGCATGAAGTTGCCGCTCGCGTCGCCCGATCCGCTGGGTCCGTTGAAACCGACGAGATTGATGAGCTGGCCGGCGGTGAAGCCGTGGACGGTGGCGGTCGTGAGTTCCGTGGTGTCCGCCGCGCCCGTGGGGTTGGCCGTGACGGCGGTGACCGTCACCGCTGGGTGCGTCAGCCCCGAGAGCATGGTCAGCGCGGAGTTGGCGCCCGCCGCACCGCCGTTCGCCGCCGGCAGGATGCCGGTCACTTTGGCGCTGCCCAAATCGACCGCGCCAGCCGCGAGCTTCGCGCCGGTGACCGCACCGTCGGCGAGGTAGCCATTGGGCGCGAGCCGCTGGTCGGGCGTGAGCCGCTGGAAGCCGTTGGTGCCGTCGTTGAACCACACGCGCAGGCGCACGTCGGCATTGGCCCACACGCTCACGGGGATGGCCGTCATGTTCGCGAGCGCGGTGTCGCCGAGGAGCAGGGAGTAGAGCCCCCTCGTCACCGTGAGCGCGACCGCCGCCGCCGGCTGCGAGCCTGCCACGCTGCTGCCGTCATTGCTCCAGTACGTGGTGGTGCCCGCGGGATTGACGAGCGCGAATTTGAACTGGCCGGGGCCGTCGAAATTCACCGCGCCCACGGCGACGCGGCCTTGGTAGTTGATGAGCTGCGGCACCTGCGCCGACGCGGCAAAGCTGAGCACGAGCGCGGCGAGCGCGAGGAGGGTGCGGAGTTTTGTCATGTCATCAAAAAAATCGTCGGTGGCGGGCGAAAGGGTTCTATTTCCCCCGCGCTGGCGAGCACCATTATCGCGCATCGCATCCGCTCGCCAAGGGCCAGTCCGCGCCACTAGCGTCCGCGCATGGCCTACGAATCCTTTTCCGCATTTCTCACCGTGCTCGACCGCGCCGGAGAGCTGCGCCGCATCGCCGCGCCGGTGGCCACGGAGCTGGAGATCACGGAATGGGCCGACCGCGAAATGAAATCGCCCGGCGGCGGAAAGGCGCTGCTTTTTGAAAAGCCGACCGTCAACGGCGCGGTGTCCCCTTTCCCGCTGGCAGTGAATACGATGGGCTCGCGCAAACGCATGGCGATGGCGCTCGGCCTGGGGTCCGTGGACGAGCTGGCCGCGCAGATGCAGCTCATCCTGAAAGCCAAGCCGCCCACCTCTCTCCGCCACGCGTGGACGCTCGCGATGCAGGGGCTCGATCTGCTGAATGCGAAGCCGAAGCATGTCGGGACTGGGCCGTGCAAGGAAGTGGTCTGGAGAATGGAAGATGGAAAATGGCAGATGGAAAATGACCACCGCAGCACATCTTCCATTGCCCATCTGCCATCTGCCATTGCCCCTTTTCCATCTGCCATTTCCCCTCTTCCATCCTCCCTCCCCACCCTCCTCGACCTCCCCATCCTCCAATGCTGGCCGCAGGACGGCGGGCGCTTCATCACCTTCCCCTGCGTCCACACGCGCGATCCGGACACCGGCGAACGCAACCTCGGCATGTACCGCATGCAGGTCTATGACGACCGCAGCACCGGCATGCACTGGCAGGTACACAAGGTCGGCGCGCGGCATGGGCGGCGGTATTACGAAAAGGGCGAGCGCATGCCCGTGGCGGTGACCATCGGCGGCGATCCGGCCTACACTTTCGCCGCGACCGCGCCGCTGCCTGACGGGCTCGACGAGATCATGTTCGCCGGTTTCATCCGCAAAAAAAGCGTGCCCCTCGTGAAGTGCGAAACCGTAGATCTCGAAGTCCCCGCCGATGTGGACATCGTCCTCGAAGGCTCCGTCCAGCCCGGCGAGACGCGGCCCGAAGGCCCCTTCGGCGACCACACCGGATTCTACACGCCTGTGGATGACTACCCCGTCTTTCACCTCACCGCGATCACCCACCGGCGCGACGCCGTCTATCCCTGCACCGTCGTCGGCATTCCGCCGATGGAGGACTTCTACATGGGCACGGCGAGCGTCGCCATTTTCCTCCCGGTCTTCCAAATGAACTTCCCCGAGATCGTGGATCTCGCCCTGCCCGCCGAGGGCGTGTTTCACAACATGGTCTTCGTCTCCATCCGCAAACAGTACGCGTGGCAGGCTTACAAAATCATGCACGGCCTGTGGGGCATGGGGCAGATGATGTTCTCGAAATACATCATCGTCGTGGACGCCGACTGCGACGTGCACAACACCAGCGAAGTCCTCTTCCGCCTCTGCGCGAATACCGACCCGCTGCGCGACTCCACCTTCGTCAAAAGCCCCTGCGACGCCCTCGACCACGCGCCCACCGTCCCCTGCATCGGCTCCCACATGGGCCTCGACGCCACCCGCAAACTCCCCACCGAAGGCCACACCCGCGGCTGGCCCGACCTGCTGAAAATGCCCCCCGAAATCAAAGCCCGCGTGGATGCCCTCCGCGGCGCGCTGTAGGGGAAGCTGCCAGCGTCCCCAGTCCCAGAGCGCGGAGCGGGCGCACTTTTTTCATACATCCGGCCCGCGCCGCTCTGCCGATACGCCATCGACCGGACGGAAACCCCGAAACCCCCGGTCCCCAAAAACACCAAACTAAAACCACCATGAAAAACATCACTTCAGCGCTTCTCATCACCACGCTCGCTGCAACCAGCGCCTTTGGCGGAGACTCTATGGTCAGCCATAAGGAAACCAAAAACGTCGTTACGCCACCCGAACTCTGCTTTCGCGACCACGAGTTCTCGCTCGATGTCTTTGGCAGCTTCACCAATGGCGCGCGCGACTACCGTTATGACGACGGCTTTGGCGGCGGCATCGGGGCCAACTATTTCTTCACGCGCTACATCGGCCTCGGCGCGGACGGCAATGTCTATGACGGCGGCGTGCACGGCGTGTGGAGCGGCACCGCCAGCCTCATCGTCCGGTTCCCCGTCGAGCTGGGGCAGACCTGCTTCGCCCCGTATGTCTTCGGCGGCGGCGGCGTGCGCTCGGACGGCCACACCGTGGGCACCGAGCACGCCGGAGCGGGCGTTGAATTCCGCGCGACTCCGCGCATCGGCATCTTCGGCGATGGCCGTTACACCTGGGCCGAAGACCGTCGCGACGCCATCACGAGTCGCGTCGGCATCCGCTTCGTCTTCTAAAGGAAACGCGCCCTAAAAATCTTCCGCACGACAGCGCCGGGATGGAAACATCCCGGCGTTGTATTATTCAAAGCCAACTCCCGCGGGCGAGCCGATTCCGACAAACCTCATGCGACAATTCATTCTCGTCCTTTTTTCTGTCCTCACGCTGGCCTCGGCCCAAGCCGGCGAACGCACCATCAAAACGCGCGACGGCACCACCTACACCAAGGCGGAGATCACCGAAGTCGGCCCCGCGACCGCCAAAATTTCGCACGAGGGCGGGATCACCACCGTGCCCTTGGAAAACCTGCCGGCCCCATTGCAAAAGGAACTCGGCTACAAAACCCTCGCCGAACGGCAGGTGGAAATGCAGAGCGCGGGGGAGCAAAGGCAGCAGCAGCAAACCATCGAATCCCAAGGCCGCGACGAGGCGCTCAAAGCCGCGCAGGAAAAGAAACTTAAGGACGCCTTCTACGCCATCCCCTCAGCCACCCAGGGCGAGGCCAAGGCCTTTGCCTCCATGACCCGCGACGCCCTCCTCGCGAAACTCGGTGATCCGCTCCGCACCGTCCACACCGACGTCCCCGGCGGTGGCGGCTTCATCACGCTTTTCTACGACGAACGCAAACCTACGCGCACCCACTTCGTCATCCGCGACGGCGCAGCGACCATCTCCCGCGGAGTGTACAAAGGCACCGCTTTTCAAGCGGATTAGTCCTGCACGCTAAGCGCGAAGCAACGACCCATACCGCCTTACGGTCGCGTTTATTCGAGGATAAACGAGACACTGACACTGGCACTGATGGTTATCGTGCCAGGGGCAAATGCCGCGGCGGTGCCGTCACCCGCTTGCTCACCGTCGGCGACGGTCACTTGGGCATTGTTACTGTTACCGAAGTTCTGACGCCCTCCGTAGGAGTCGGAGCCTTCCGCAATCGTGTAAGGCTTGCCCACCTTGGCTCCGAGTTCTGTGGCGAGCGCCAGGGCTTTTTCCTTGGCGGCGTGGATGGCTTTGGCCCGCGCTTCGTCGCGGTATTTCCGCAGTTGGGAAGTTCGGAGGCTCGCCTCGCGCACGCCCGTGGCTCCGGCAGCCACGGCGTCAGCGGTAACGTCCGGCACTTTCTTCAAGTCATGCAGCGTGCAGCAGATGCTTTGGGACACCCGGTAGAACCTGATCTTTTCTGTTTCCTGGCGACGGTCGGTATAGTCTGGAGCGATCTGAACCTGCGACGATTGTAACTCGCCCTCTATGACTCCAGCGGCCCGCAGCACCGCCAGGATTTTCGTCGCCCGTTCTGTCTCCTGCTTGCGCGCGATGCCTAGGTCTGCGTTGCGGACTTCCACCTCGAAGTAAAGGTCGGCAAGGTCAGGAATAACCCGCACCTGGGCACTGCCATTGGTTGAAACCAGCGGGGGCAGCGCCGCGGATTGTTGTGCAAATAAGACCGGTGCGGTGATGACGGCGGCGATTGCGAGGAGGATGGGTTTCATAGGTTGCAGCGCGGGGTTAGGTGTTTTCCTTGCGCACGGTGGGGGCGGGGCTAGGGCCGGGTGCATTCGAGGCGGAGGAATTTTTGCGCGTCGGGGGCGATGAGGACTTTGGCCTTCACAGTCTGGATGGTGCCGTCGTCGGTGAGGATGCTCTCGGTGACGCCGGTGGTGCTCCAGGCAGTGAGGACGGTGGACCAGACGACGCGGAGGGTGATGTCGGTCGCACTTTTCGCGCGCGTGTAGGTCATGGTGAGGTAGGTGCCTTCAATGACCGGCTGCGGGAGTCCGCCGGGGTTGAAGGCGTTGGGATTTTTGCCGGTGGCGTATTCCATGAGGTTGACGAGGCCGTCCTTGTCCACGTCCACGAAGTCGCCGGAGATGGCCGCGTTGCCGGCATTCGCGCCGAACTGGAGATTGCGCCAGACGACGATGGGCGCGAAGGGCGTCCACGTCAGGTTCACGGCGGTGGCGGTCTGGGTCACGGCGAAGGTGCCGTAGTTCGACGCGATGTGACCGGCGAGGTCATTCGTGACGGTGCCGACGGCGAAGGCGACGGGGTTGATGCTCGTGCCGGTGAGGACGGTCCAGCTTCGCGCGGTGAGCCAGAAGGAATTCGTGAAATCCACGGCGCTGCCAGCGGAGTCGAGGAGAACATCGATCTTTGCGCCGCTGGTGACGGTGACGGCGGCGGCGGTCACTTTGTCAAAACTCGTGCCGGAACCCGCGACGGTGTTGCCCGCGAGTTCCCATTTCAGGCGGCTCGCCGCGCCATAAGTCAGCGCGCCGGTGAAGGTCTGCGTGCCCACGGTCACGCCGGGCGCGTCGTTGCCGTTCACGACGGTGACCGCGGCGATGGGGCCGGTACCCGCGAGCGTCGCGCCGCTCGCCACGGTCACCGTGCCGCCGGTCGCGATGCTGCCGTTCACGACGAGCGTGCCCGCGTTGATCGCCGTCGCGCCGGTGAAGGTATTCGCGCCGCTCACCGTCCAGGTGCCGGTGCCGTCTTTCACCATGCCGACCGTGTTCGCGCCCGCGCCATTCGCGAGCACGCCGCTGAAGGTGCCGTTGCCCACGCCATCCATCGCGAGGTTGCGATTCGTGGTATTGGGCGCGCAGTTGCCGCTCAGCGTGAGCGTGCCCGCGTTCACGACGAACCGCGAATTTCCGCCGCCCGAGGTGAACGTGAAATTCCCGGCGATGCTGTTGTTGCCCGCCTCGTTAAAAATCGTGCCGGCGTTGTTCACCGTGGTGAAACTGAGCGTCGCGGGCAGCACGA
>JAYVNN010000589.1:0-8031 GCA_043758435.1 Chthoniobacter sp. | reverse complement strand
GCCGTTCGTCGCCACGCTGGTGGATGTGACCGGGCTGATTATCTACTTCTCCGTCGCCACCGTGGTGCTGCGCGGGACGGTGCTAAGCCGCCGCCGTGCGCCCCAGCCGCACGTCCATCCACACCGCCACGATGAGCACCAGTCCGCGCGCCATCAGCTTGTGCTCAGGCTCGACGGAAAGGAGGGTCATGCCGTTGATGAGGCTGGCCATGATGAGCGCGCCGAAAAGCACGCCGAGGACGGTGCCGCGCCCGCCGCGCAGGGAGACGCCGCCGATGACGCAGGCGGCCACGGCGTCGAGTTCCATGAGGTCGCCGACGGTGGTCGTGCTCGCGCCGCCGTACGCGGTTTGCAAAAAGCCGGTCAGCGCGACGATCGCGCCCATGAGCGTGAACGCGCCGACCGTGACCCGCGCGACGGGGATGCCGGAGATGACGGCGGCCTCCTCATTGCCGCCGATGGCGTAGAGGTAGCGGCCCCACGGGGTGTGCTGCGTGAGCACCCAGACGAGCAGCGCCACTGTGCCGAGGATCAAGGCGGGGAGCGGCACGCCGCGGAATTGGTTCGTGATGATGACGAACAAAATGACGACCTGCGCGGTGAGGAAAAACTGGAGGAAAGTGATCTCGCCTTCGGCCACCGGGAGCGCGTGCGCCACCCGCTGCGCGCGACCTTTCCACCGACCGACGGCGAGCGCACCGAGGACGAGCGCGGCGACCGCGTAGCCGGCCCAGTGCGGGAGGTAGAAAGTGGTCAGCGCGGAGTAGAGATTCGCCTGCCCGCCGGGGACGACGGGGACGGTGTGGTTGTTGATGACGCGGAGGAAGAGCCCCTTGAAAAGCAGCAGCCCGCCGAGCGTGATGATGAACGCCGGGATGCGCTGCCGCACGATCAGCGAACCCATCGCCCACCACAGCCCCAGCGCCACCGCCAGCCCCGCGAGCAGGGCCAGCGGCGCGGGCCACGAGTGGCCGGTCACGAGCACTGCGGCGATGCCACCGATCAAGCCCACGCCGCTCCCCGCGCTGAGGTCGATGTGCCCCGGCAGGATGACGAGCAGCATGCCGATGGCGAGCGTGGCGGTGATCGAAAAATCAATCATCAGCAGCGAAAGATTGCGCGCCGAGAGGAAGTTGAATCCCGGCACTTTCACCGCGAAAAAAACCACGATGGCGAGCAGCGCCAGCCCGAGGGCGGAGTCGCGGAGGGAAAGGCGGGAGGTCATGCGGGGGAAAAGGTGGCGCGTTCACGTCTAGCACTGCGCGCCCCGGTGATGCCAAGCGCAAAGCGGGCGGCCTGTGGGCTCCAGCGGTTGAACATTCCCGCCGCCACCGTGTCGGATTTTTACCGGCCTGCGATCAACCCTCACCGTCCGCCTAGCCAGCCTCCACACGTTCTATGAAAACCCTGCTTCCGCGTCTGTCCGCCCTTTTTGCCATCACCGTTTTCATCGGCTGGTGCGATTACGTGACGGGGGATGAACTCGATCTTTTCGCCCTCTATTTTCTGCCCATAGCCTATGCGGCCTGGCAGGTGGGTCGGCGGGCGGGTGTGGCGCTCGCCGTGGTCAGCGCGGTGCTGTGGGGTGCGGCGAATGTCTATCTCGGGCACGCGTATTCGCAGCCGCTGCTGGGGGTGTGGGGCGAGGTGGTTTTTCTCGCCACTTTCGTCGGCGTGGCGCTGGTGGTGAGCCGCATCCGCGGGCTGCTGGATCACGAGCGGCAGCTCAATCGCAAGCTGGCCGAGGCGCTGGCGAAAGTGAAGCGGCTGAGCGGGCGGCTGCCGATCTGCATCGGCTGTAAAAGCGTGCAGGATGAGCGCGGCGGCTGGCACGAGATCGAGGAGTATTTCACCACGCAGTCGGAGGACGATTTCATCTTCAAGCACTGCGTCTGCCCGCAATGTCTCGCGGCGGGGACGAAGCGCGGCGCGGTGGGTGCAGCGGACGGGCGCTGAGGCTCAGCGCGGGGCCGCTTCGGCGGACGGCTCGTGCAAGCTTTCGAGAGCGGCACGGGCATCGGCGTTTTCCGGATCGAGGCGGAGGATTTCCTGCCATTGCGCGCGTGCTTCCGGCAGGCGGTGCAGTCGTGCGAGGCAATCCGCCAGGAGCATGCGGGTGACGGCGTAGGTCGGCATCAGCCGCACCGCCGTCGCGAGCTGCTCCGCCGCGCTCGCGGCGTCGCCGGTTGCTAAAAGCATGCGCCCGCAGATGAAGCGCAACTGCCAGTCGTCGGGCCGGCGCTCCACGGCGGCGCGGGCGCGGGCGGTCGCGCGTGGCACCGCTTCGCCGTCGAAGCGGGCGACCCGCTCGCGGACGGTGCGCTCGGCCGCGGCCTGGCGCGCGGCGTGGCCGAGCTGATCGAGGAAAGGCGGGAGCGAGGTCATGGTGGCGATGGCGGAGAGCATGTCCGTTTCGTCGAACTCGGTGAAGGCGAGGGCGCGTGCGCAGTCGTCGCGCGTGGGTGCGGCGGCGGCGGGTTCGCCGAGCGCGAGGGCGCGGATGACCTGCGGGAGGAGCGTCTGCGCCACGAGGTAGTCGCCGTCGAAGCGCAAATGCACATGCTCGTAAAAAAGCCGCGCGCCGGGCACGTCTTCCGCGCTCTGCGGGCTGGGTGTCAGCGCCTGCTCGGCGTCGGCGAGGTGGACGCCGGAGGCCTCGCGGGCGGTGTCGCGGATGATGCGGTTGAGCTGGCTGTCGGCGCGGAACTGCATGGCGTCCCAGTCCCGCGCGAGTGCGAAATGGGCGCGCGCTTTTTCCCAATCCCCGCCCGCCGCGAGTGCGCGCGCGAGGCAGAAATGGAGGTCGGCGAAATGGTCGTCCGTGCGCAGGAGTTCGGCGTACGCGGCCAGCGCGGCGTCGCGCGCGCCGCTCTGCTCCAGCGCCTGCGCGCCGGCAAACGCGGCGTCCCAGCGCACCGCATCGGCGGGCGCGAGGTCGGGGCGGTGGAGGGAGGCGAGCGGCGGGCAGTCGCGGAGATTCACGGGCACGGTGGCGAGGATCAGCGGTGCGCGGGAGTCGTGCGCGGTCTGGCCGATGGCGCGCAGGTTTTGGCGGAAATTTTCCCGCACGGCCGCGCGCCGCGGATCATCGGCGGCCAGGCGTTTCCGGCGGTAAAAGGCCATGTCCTGCGCGATCTCCGGCGGCGGATTCCCGAGGTGCGCTGCGGCGGATTTCAGCAACTGCGCGAGCCGCGTCATTTTCGCGCGCTGGATCATCCGCAGCAGCGCGGAATGGGCGGCGAGATTGGGCGTACCGGGCTCGGGCGCGTAGAGGCCCACGGCTTCGTTGTGGCCCATGTAGGCGATGAAAAGATCCGGCTCGTGAGCGGCGCAGTCGCGGGCGATGGGCAGGATGACGTGCGAATTGATCCCGCGCATCGCGGCGTTCACGACCTCGAATTTTCGCGCGGGAAACTGCTGCCGCAGCATCACCTCGAGGATGCGCGCAAAGCCGAACGACGGGTCGGGCGTGCCCATCGCGGCGGATTCGCCGAGGACGAAAATGCGGACGGTGCCCGGCGGCTTGCGCGCGGCGAGCACCGCCGGCCACGGCTGCCCGGCGAGTCCCGCGGGAAAGAACTGCCGGCCAAAGCGCGCATTCGTCACCCAGCCTGCGCCGTCCGCCGTTTTCACGAAAAAAGCGGTCGGGTGCCCGTAGCCGCCGACGCGCAATCCGCATTCCAGCAGCCCGAGAAAAACGACCGGTGAGAGCACCGCCAGCGCCAGTCGCACCACCCCCAGCCGCCAGCCGGTGAGGCACTGGCGGCGGGAGTTTTTGGTGCGGGGAGACACGCGTGCAGAAAGCCGGGCGCGCGCCGCGGGTTCAAGCAAAACCCCGGCGGGATGACCGCGCCGCGCCGACGGCTGTGGTTTTTTCCCGCGGCTTGCCCGTCGCGAAAAACCAGCCAATCCTGCACGCATGCCCGTCGCTTTTTCATCCGCGCCTTTCATCTGCGCCCTGCTCGTGGCGGGAGCGGCATGGGGCGAGGCGGTGGAGACGGGGCCGACGTTCAACCGGGATGTGGCGCCCATCGTCTTTACGAACTGCGTGGGGTGTCATCATCCAGGGGGGATCGGGCCGTTCAGTTTGGCGACTTACGGGGAGGTGAAAAAGCGGGCGAAGACCATCGTGAAGGTGACGGGGAGCCGGCTGATGCCGCCGTGGCTGCCGGAGCATGGGGTGGTGGAGTTCGAGGGGGAAAGGCGGCTGACGGAGAAGCAGATCGCGCTGCTGGAGCGCTGGTGGAAGGCGGGTGCGCCGGAGGGCCGGGCGTCGGATTTGCAAGTGAAGGCGGAGTGGAATGACGACTGGCAGCTCGGGAAGCCGGACCTGGTGGTGACGATGCCGGCGGCGTTCACGCTGCCGGGGGAGGGGCGGGATGTGTACCGCAATTTCGTGCTGCCGGATGTGGTGCCGGCGGACCGCTACGTGCGGGCGATCGAGATCCGGCCGGGCAATGCGCGGGTGGTGCATCATGTGGCGCTGCTGCTCGACACGACGGGCGATGCGCGGGCGCGGGCGGCGCGGGAGCCGGAGCCGGGGTTTCCGGGGATGAACGCGGGCCGCGGGGCGGGGCGGCCCGGGGGGCATCTGCTGACGTGGCAGCCGGGGAAGCGGGTGCTGCCGGAGCCGGCGGGGACGGCGTGGATTTTGCGCGGGCACGCGGATTTGGTGATCCAGGAGCACCTGCGCCCGTCGGGCAAACCGGAGCAGGTGCAGTCGAGCGTGGCGCTGTATTTCACGGAGCAGCCGCCGGCGCGGGAGTGTTTCATCGCGCTGCTGCGTGTGCCGGGGCTGGCCATTCCGGCGGGGGAAAAGGAGTACGCCATCGAGTCGGGCTACACGCTGCCGGTGGATGTGGAAGTGGTGGGCGTGTTTCCCCATCTGCACTATCTGGGGAAAGAAGTCCGCGGCTGGGCGGAACTGCCGGACGGGACGCGGCAGGAGCTGCTCTTCATCCGGCAGTGGGACTTTAACTGGCAGGGCGACTATCACTACGCGACGCCCCCCGTTTTGCCCAAAGGGACGAAGCTGAAAATGCGCTACACTTTCGACAACTCGGCGGGCAACCCGCGCAATCCCCATCAGCCGCCGAAGCTGGTCCATTACGGGCCGGAGACGGCGGATGAAATGGGCGACCTCTTTCTCCAACTCCTGCCGCGCCGGGCGGCCGATCTGCCGCTCTTGCAGGCTGATTACGTCGCCCGTTACGGGCTGCGGGACAGCATCGCCTTTGCGCAGGCCATGCTCGCGCGCGATCCGCGGGATGCGGAAAGCCGGGCCGATCTCGGCGCGGCGCTGACCGTGAGCGGCCGGCTGGACGAGGCGGCGAAGGAACTCCGGCAGGCCGCCGCGGATGATCCGCGAGCGGCGCGTCCACACTATCTGCTGGGGCAGATTGGCGTCAGCCGCCACGATGTCCCCGGCGCACTGGCCGAGCTGACGCGCGCAGTCGAACTCGACCCCAACGACGCCAACGCGCAGAACGATCTCGGCTACCTCCTGCTCGCCACCGGGCAGCGCGCGGCGGCCATCGAGCATCTGGAGAAAGCCCTCGCGCTGAACCCCGGCGATGCGCTGGCCCGCGAGAACCTCGCGAAGGCGCGCGCGCTGCGCGTGGAACCCTAGCCCAACATCACCTGCACCGGGATGCTGGTCACGGTGCCGGGGAGCCCCCGCACGCAACCATAAAAACCGCCCGCCCCAAAGGCCGGGCAAGCCGGGCTACCCGACCGGCAAGTTGCGCCGTGCCGCCGTCAAGTCGCGCCCGCCAGCCGCAGAGTGGGGCCGTACCGACGGCAAGGCGGCCCGTCCAGCCGCCGAGTCCACCCAAACGACCGGCCAGTCAGCCCAGCCGACCGGCAAGCTGGCCCCGCCAGCCGCCCAGTCGGGGCAGCCGACCGGCAAGTCCGCCCAAAAAGCCGGCAAGTTTGGCCGTTACCAACTCCCGGCCAGCCGCCGCCGGTAGCGCCGGTAGAAGACTTGCGCCTCCACCACCTGCCGCATGCGAATTACGCGAAACCGCCTAACGACCCCCAAGGTTCAGCAACAGCGGAGTGCGGCGCGGCCCGTGCGCGGGCCCAGGCGGCTGCGGGCGAAGGTGGTGGGAATTATGGGCCGTGAAGCCCAGAGCGGTTCGCTGCAGCGCATCGAAGTTATTCGTCAAGCATCGTCTGTTTTCTTGTAGTGCCATATGAGGCCGTAATTAATGTTCGGCTGCGGTGCCCTCACATGAAAGCGGAATTCGCGGCTGATCTGGTCCATTCCGAGTTGGCCTTCTTCGAGAATTCGGTCGGAATGGTCAAGAACCTTAAACCAGACGCTCTCGCAGAAGCCGTCGGTGAAAATGACTCGGAGAAGCAGTTCATCCACGGGTCGGTTCGAGGACCAGATACGTTTGTCGCCATCCACGATCGCGGCAGAGTCTTTTGTGAAGTTCAGGCAAAAGGTGAATTCAGCGGTCGCGCCCTTGTCGAGCGCCTTGTCGAGCGTCAGTTCGAGGTGTGTGTAGCCTGTGGGCGATTTGCCGCGCGGTACGATTTTGAACGTGTTGGGAGAAACGCTCATAGTCTCTGTCGATGCGTTGAGCGCTGCAACGCCAATGTCAATGGCTGTGAGACCGTCGCGCAAGGATACGATCTTGGCCGTCCGAAAAGTCTCCCATCGGGTGCCGTTTTCGCTGATGCGAGTTCCGAGTTCCAAGCGGGCATATCGAAAGTCGTTCGGTTGCGAGCTATGCTTCCGACGCGACTGCCAGCGGCGAAAACCACGAATCATCGCCTCGCGCGTTACGGCGAATCCGCTCAAGGCGCCGAATATGCCGAGAATGATCCCGATGATGGTGATGGCCAGAGTCATAGTTTTCAGAAACACGCGCGCAAGCGGCCTAATAGGGCGATAAACGACTGGAAGGGGTTTGCCAGTCGGCTAGGGGCAGAAGTGAGAGGCATCGCCAGTCGCTTAGCAGGCCGAGGCAGGGATGGGGAGGTTTTTTTCCCGCGCGCCCAAAAGCCGACCAAAAATCCAGCGCGCTACTTTGCGCCCAAGGCGGCGGCGAGGAGGCGTTCGGGTGTGGCTTCGGCGCGGGGAAATTCGCCGCCGATGCGGCCCTCCTGGAGCATAAGGATGCGGTCGCTCATGCCCATCAACTCGGGGAGTTCGCTGCTCACGAGGACGACGGCTTTTCCCTCGTCGGTGAGCTGGTTGATGATTTCGTAGAGCTCGAGCTTGGCGCCCACGTCGATGCCGCGGGTGGGCTCGTCGAGGAAGATGACGCGGGGGTGGGTCATCAGCGCTTTGCCGAGGACGACTTTCTGCTGGTTGCCGCCGGAGAGTTTGCCGGCGGGGGCGTCGAGGCCGGGGGCTTTGATGCGGAGGGCGCGGAACTGCTGGTCGTTGGCGTGGAATTCCGCGCCGGGATCGAGGAGGCCGGCGAGGGTGAGGCGGGCGAGGGAGCTGAGGGAGAGATTGAAGGCGATGGGCTGGGGGAGGTGCAGGCCGTAGCGGCGGCGGTCTTCGGAGACGAGGGCAAGGCCGCGGGGGAGGATTTCGGCGGGGGAAAGCGCGGGCAACTCGTCCGCGCCGAGCCAGACTTGGCCGCCGCGCCTTTCGCCCCAAGCGCCGAAGAGGTGCATGAGCAGTTCGGTGCGCCCCGCGCCCATGAGGCCGCCGATGCCGAGGACTTCGCCGGGGGCGAGGGTGAAGGAGATGTCGTGGAGGCGGACGCGGCCGGTGCGAGGGTCGGCGACGGTGAGGTGCTGGACGCGGAGGGCGGGCGAACGTCCAACGTCCAACGTCCAACGTCCAACTCCCAAGTCAGAAGACGCGTTGGCGTCTTGCTCTGCGTTGGGCGTTGGGCGTTGGGCGTTGGACGTTGGACGTTCGCCCCGGCTCCCGCTGCGCCGCGGAAAAAGCTCGCCGATTTCGCGGCCGACCATGTTTTTGATGACTTCGCTTTTGCTCGTCTGCACGGTGGCCCAGGTGCCGATGGTCGCGCCGTCGCGGAGGACGGTGATGCGGTCGGCGAGGGC
>JAYVNN010000588.1:0-8031 GCA_043758435.1 Chthoniobacter sp. | reverse complement strand
AGCACGATGGGGAGCTGCGACTGCGCGCGGATCGCGCGCACACACTCCAGCACCCCGCGCACATTTGTCCCCGCCGCCAGCGCCCGCGTGGCCGCGAGTTGATTGACCACGCCATCCGCCAGCGGATCGGAAAATGGGACGCCGAGTTCGAGAATATCGACCCCGGCTTTTTCAAAGGCCCAGGCCAGTTCACGGGTGGCGTCGAGATTCGGATCACCCGCGGCGATGTAGGCGATGAGCGCCTTTTTTCCCGCAGCGCGGAGGTCGGCGAATTTTTGGTCGATACGGTTGGGCATGGGAGCGCGGAGTTTGGACAGAATGAACAGAATTCACAGAATTATGTGGCGTGCATTTCGCGCAAACGTCGCCACTTTCCCCGCCCGCTTTCCCATTCTGTGAATTCTGTTCATTCTGTCCAAACCATGCCCGTCGCCGCCGTCAAAACTCCCACGCTGAAGATCAACGAAATCTACGAGTCCATCCAGGGCGAGAGTTCGTGGGCCGGCTGGCGCTGTGTCTTCGTGCGCCTCACCGCGTGCGACCTGCGCTGCACCTACTGCGACACCGAGTACGCTTTTTATGAGGGGAAAAAGCGCGCCGTCAGCGACGTGCTCGCCGAGGTGCTCGCGCTCGATTATCCGCTCGTCGAGATCACCGGCGGCGAGCCGCTCCTGCAAAAAAACGTCCACCCGCTGATGGCCGCGCTCTGCGACGCCGGGCGCACCGTGCTCATCGAGACCAGCGGCGCGCACGACATTTCCCGCATCGACGCGCGCGTGCATCGCATCATGGATTTGAAAACGCCAGGCAGCGGCGAAGTCACGCGCAACCTGTGGTCAAACATCGCGCACCTCGCCAAACGTGATGAAGTGAAATTCGTCATCGGCTCCCGCGAGGATTACGAATGGTCGCGCGAGCAGGTGCGCGCCCACGAACTCGCCACCCGCTGCGGCTGCGTCCTGTTTTCGCCTATCTTCGGCCGCATCGAACCGCGCGACATCGTCGCCTGGATTCTCGAGGACAAACTCCCCGTCCGTTTCCAACTCCAGATGCACAAGTTCATCTGGGATCCGAAGAAGAAGGGCGTCTGAATTTTCGATTCTCGATTTCAGGATTTTCGATTGGCCCCGCGCCTGCGAGAAATCGAGAATCCCGCAATCGAGAATCGAAAATTCCATGAACGTCCGCCTCACTAAAGATTTCACCTTCGAAGCCGCCCAGACCCTGCCGTTCGCGCCGGAGGGCCACAAGTGCCGGCAGATGCACGGCCACAGTTTCAAAGTGGAGATTTCCGTCGAGGGCGAAACTGATCCGGCGACCGGCTGGTTCTACGACCACGCCGTCATCGGTCGCGCGATGAAACCGATCGTCGAGCAGCTTGATCATTCCTACCTCAACGAAATCGCCGGGCTCGAAAACCCGACCATCGAAAACATGGCCGCGTGGTTCTGGCAAAAGCTCGCGCCGCTCTGCCCCGGCCTCGCTGAAATTGTCATCCACGAAACGCCCACCGCTCGGTGCAGCTACCGCGGCGCGTGAGCGCAAAGTAGCTTGGACTTCAGTTCAAACGCCCGCCCGACTTTGGACTGAAGTCCAAGCTACTTTTCACTCGCCTCGCGAAGCGCGGCGGCTAGCCTCCGGCGCTCTTATGAAATGGATTTCCATCGCCTCCGTCTGCGCCCTCGCCGTCTTCGCCACGGCTTGTGAAAAACACCCCGCCTCCGAACTGCCGCAGGAGCATGCGGGGGGGGGGCATCACGCGGAGGAGAAGGGCGAGGCCAAGGCTGCCGAGCACCCGGCGGAAGCTGCGAAGCCGGAAGCGGCCAAGCCCGAGGGCGAGGCCAAGCCCGGCGAAGCGCCGAAGTTTTTCCCCGAAAACAAGTAGCCGTCGCGTCATGAGCGACCGTCCGCCCGCGCCCTCTGACTCCCGCGGGCGCTTGGCGCGGAGCATCGGCTACGCCTGCCGGGGCATCGGCATCCTCCTCCGCACGCAGGCCAATGCGCGCATTCATGCCGCCGCCACGGTGATGGTCGTGGCCGCGGGATTTTGGTTCCGTATTTCGCGAGGCGAATGGGGCGCAGTGGTCGCCGCCATCGGGCTCGTCTGGACGGCGGAGGGCGTGAACACCGCCATCGAAGCCGTGGTCGATCTCGTCTCCCCCGACCCGCACCCGCTCGCGGGCCGCGCCAAGGACGTGGCGGCCGGCGCGGTGCTCTGCGCGGCGATTGCGGCGCTCGTGATCGGCGTGCTGATTTTCGGCCCGCGCGTGTGGGCGCTGGTCGCGGGGTGAGTCAGACAAAGGCTTCCGCCACAGAGTCCGCCATCATCTTGCCGCGACGGGTGAGTAGCACGCGGTCGCCGTTTTTTTCTAAAAAGCCGAGCGTCTCGAACTCCCGGATCGCCTCCGGCCAGCGCGCGAGGTCTGCGACGGCAATGCCTTCGCGAGTGCGGACGGAGAATGCCGCGATCTCGCCCTCGCGTGTCGCGGGCGACAGCTCCTCGGTGAAATACTCTACGCTTTCTCCGGCGAGGATACGGCGGGTGTACTCAGCGGTGTCGGGCAGCGCCTGCCAGCGGCGGAGGCCCACGGTGGAGAAGGCGCTGGGGCCGAAGCCGAGGTAATCCGCGCCGCGCCAATAGGAGAAGTTGTGGACGGATTCGCGGCCAGGGCGGGCGTAGTTGGAAATCTCGTACTGCGCAAAACCGGCGGCGGGGAGCGTGTCCATGGTCGTCTCGAAAAGGTCGGCGTCGCGGTCGTCGTCCTGGCGGAAGGTGCCGAGCTGGAGCTGGCGGAAGTAGGCGGTGTCTTCCTCGTAGGTCAGGCAGTAGGAGGAGACATGCTCGGGCCGAAGCGCGATGGTTTTTTCCAGCGTCGTCTGCCACTGCGCGAGCGACTGGCCGGGGACGGCAAACATGAGGTCGATGTTGATGTTGTCGAAACCGGCGGCGCGCAAAGTCGAGTAAGTTTCCTCCGCCTGCGCCGCGTCATGCACGCGCCCGAGGGTTTTCAGCAGCGCGTCATCCCACGACTGCACGCCGAGGCTGATCCGCGTCACGCCCGCGCCTTTCAAAAGCCGCGCCTTTTCCGCGCGCACGGTCGCGGGATTCACCTCGAAGGTCCACTCCGTCAGCGCACTCAGATCCAGCCGCGCCCGCAGCCCGCCGAGCAAGTATTCAAGCTGCTCCCCGGTCAACGCGCTCGGCGTGCCGCCGCCGAAATAGATCGTCTCCGGGCGCAGCGCGAACCGCTTTCCCGCATTCTCCACTTCGCGCAGCAGCGCATCGAGAAACGCGGTCGTTTTATTCTTCGCGCCCGTCTCCACGTAGAAGCTGCAGTACGGACAGAGCTTCGGACAAAACGGGATGTGGAAGTAGAGATGGCGGATCATCGCGCGGCGCAATCCGTCTCATCCGCGCGCGGGTCGGTCAAATCAGTGCGCCGTCGCTTTTTCCGCGCCGAGGCCGGTCTGGGCGCGGACGCTGAGTTCGGCGAATTTGGCCTCGGCCTCGGGGTCGCGCGCGGTGAGGATGGTGCCGAGATAGGCGGCGAGGAAGCCGAGGGGAATGCTGATGATGCCGGGGTTTTTCAACGGGAACAGCGGGGCGTGGGTGATGAGGGCTTTGCCGCTGGGATCCATGACGCTGGGGCTGATGAGGATGAGGATGATCGAGCTGAGCAGGCCGACGGCGAGGCCGGCGACGGCACCGGTGGTGTTGAAGCGTTTCCAGAACACGGAGAAGATGATGACGGGCAGATTCGCGCTCGCGGCGACGGCGAAGGCGAGGCCGACGAGGAAGGCGACATTGAGCGAGCGAAGCTGGATGGCGAGGAAGATGGACACCGCTCCGACGACGAAGGCGGTGATGCGCGCGACGCGGACTTCTTCGCCGGGTTTTTGCTCTTTGCCGTGGTGGATGACGTTGGTGAAAAAGTCGTGCGCGAACGAAGTGCTGGCGCTCATGGTGAGGCCGGCGACGACAGCGAGGATGGTGGCGAAGGCGACGGCGCTGATGAAGGCGAAGAACATTTCGCCGCCGAGGACTTTGGCGAGGATGGGGGCGACCATGTTGCCGTCGGGTTTGCCGGCGGCGTCGAGTGGGAGCTGGCTGAGGTTCAGGATGGTTGCTGCGCCGAAGCCGAAGAAGGTGGTGAGGATGTAGAAGACGCCGATGATCGCGGTGGCCCAGACCACGGAGACGCGCGCGGTTTTGGCATCGGGCACGGTGTAAAAGCGGACGAGGATGTGGGGCAGGCCGGCGGTGCCGAGGACGAGGCCGAGGGCGAGGGAAATGAAGTCCACCGCGCCCCACGGATTCGCCGCGGTTTTGCCGTAGGCGAGGCCGGGATCGAGGAGATTCACGGGCGGCTTGCTGCCCGCGTAGGTGGCGGCGGAGACGTGGTCGAAAAACGTGGCGAGGCTGTAGTCGTGCCGCCCGAGCACCATGATGCTCAGTGCAATCGCGCCGCCCATGAGCAGGATGGCTTTGATAATCTGCACCCAAGTCGTAGCCAGCATGCCGCCGAAGACGACATAGACGAGCATGAGCACGCCCACGCCGATGACCGCGGGCACGAAGTCCACGCCGATGAGCACCTTGATGATGCCGCCCGCGCCGACCATTTGCGCGATCATGTAGAAGGTCGAAACGGTGAGCGTGCTGAGCGAGGCGAGCGCGCGGACGGGGCGCGGCTTGAGGCGGTAGGCGAGCAGGTCGGCCATGGTGTATTTGCCGGCGTTGCGCAGCGGCTCGGCGACGAGGAAAAGCACGGTAAGATAGGCGACGAGAAAGCCGACCGAGTACATGAAGCCGTCGTAGCCTTTCAGACAGATGATGCCGCTGATACCGAGAAAGCTCGCGGCGCTCATGTAATCGCCGGCGACGGCGAGGCCGTTCTGCCAGCCTTTGATCGAGCGGCCGGCGGCGAAGTAGGCGGTGGAGCCGGTGGCTTTGCGCGCGCTGAAATAGGTGATGACGAGCGTGAGCGCGACGAAGGCGAGGAACATCCCGAGGGCCGGGGTGATGGCGATGGCGAGCATAGGATTAGCGGGGGGCCAGGCGGGCGAGGAGTTCAGCATTCATCACGTCCCAGCGACGGGCGGCGCGGACGTAGAGCGCGCAGAGCACCCACGTCATCAGGAACTGCGAGAGCGCGAAAAGGTAGGCGATGTTCACTTTGCCGAGGACCGGCGTTTTCATCAGCGCGGGGCAGAAGCCGACGAGGATCGGCAGGGTCATGTAATAGACGAAAAAGAAAATCGTTGCCGGCAGGATGAAGCGCCGTTTCGCGGCCTTGAGCGCGGCAAAGCCGGGGTCATTGGCGATGCGGTTCCAGTCGGGCGGGGCGGGGGAGGCGGGTGTGCTCATGGGCGGCGAAGCTAGGGACAGCGTTTCCGCGTGTCGAGCCGCGACGCCTCAGCCGCGCGGCGTCAGGCGCTCCTCGAGCTCGGCGAGGATGGCGTGGGTCGGGTCGCGGTCGAATTTGTAGTCGTCGAGAATGAACTCACCCTTCCGCCCTTCGATCTCGTAGCGCACGGTCGCGAGCCCTTTCGCGTCCCATTTTTTTTTGCCCACGCCGGTGATCGCGGAAAAGGGCACGCGCCGGCCCGAGGGCGTCTGCACACCGTCGGCATCGGTCTTGACCACGCGGCCTTTTTGCGTGGCCCAGTAGGCCAGCGTGATCGCGCCGAAAATCACGGCCAGGCTCGCGCAGACGTATTGCTCGATGATCTTGCCGCGCGGAAAAGGAATCTCCGGCAGGTGCCCGCTGAGCCCGTGCTCGCGGGCGTAGTCGGGCCATTCCTCGGGCTTCCAGCCGTGCGCTTTGGCGTACTCCGGCCAAGCCGTTTCGCGCTCCTCATCCGCGAATTTTTTCCACTCCCGGTAGCGCGCGTTTTTCGCCTCATAGCCCACTGCGCCGTCATAAAAAAACGGGATGCTGGCCGCGATGAGAATGAGCGCGACGGCGAGTTTTTGTTTTTTCCAAATGGAGGTGACGCGGGCTTCGGCGGGCATGGCGCGGGAGTGTCGGGAGAGCGGTGCGGAGTGACGAGGGAAAAGTATTCACAGCGCATGGCGTTCGCGGATTTGGGCCATGGCCCACGTAGCGTGCTCGGCAATGAGCGGCTCGGGATCCTGCGAGGCGCGGGCGAGCGCGGGGAGGTCGTCGGCGGTGCCAGTGTTGCCGAGGGTCGTGCAGACGTTGCGGAGAAAGCCGCGGCGCTTGATGCGCTTGATCGGCGATTTTTTGAAAAGCGTGCGAAAGGCGTCGTCATCGAGCGTGAGAAAATCGCGCAATGTCCAGCCGTGGACGAACTCGCGCGCTGCGAACGCGGTCTCGGTCGCGGTTTGCGCGAAGCGGTTCCACGGGCACGCCGCGGCGCAGTCGTCGCAGCCGTAGATGCGGTCGCCGATGAGCGGGCGCAGGTCTTCGGGGATGCTGCCTTTCAACTCGATGGTGAGATACGAAATGCAGCGGCGCGCATCGAGCTGATGTGGCGCGGTGATCGCGCCGGTCGGGCAAGCGGTGATGCAACGGGTGCATTTTCCGCAGCGGTCGGGCAGCGGTGCGTCCGGCGTGAGGTCGAGCGTGGTCAGGATTTCGGCGAGGAAAAACCACGCGCCGAGTTCGGGGTGGATGAGCATCGTGGACTTGCCATGCCAGCCCGCGCCGGCGAGCGCGGCGAAGTCGCGCTCGAGCATCGGCCCGGTATCGACGTAGCAGCGCTGCCGCCCGCCGCGCGCGGTGAGCCAGGCGTCGAGCACGCGGAGCTTCGCGTCGATGACATCGTGGTAGTCGTCGCCCCATGCGTAGCGGGCGATGCGGAAAGGCGGAAGGCGGAAGGCGGAAGGCGGAAGA
Source organism: Chthoniobacter sp. (assembly GCA_043758435.1). Lineage (GTDB taxonomy): Bacteria > Verrucomicrobiota > Verrucomicrobiia > Chthoniobacterales > Chthoniobacteraceae > Chthoniobacter. The sequence continues at coordinate 1,171 of JAYVNN010000588.1, read as the reverse complement.
TCGGAGGATGCGTGTCGTTCGCTTTCGCCTGGCCAGTAGTTCATCGCCAGCACGATCACGCTCCGCGCGCCGGGCAGCACCTGCTGCGGATCGGTGCGGCGGTCGGCGTTGCGGGCGAGCCACGCCATCTCGCCGGCGCGTCCCTCATCAAGCCACGCGCGGAACTCCGCGGCGTGCGGCGGCGCGGTGCAGGGCGCGATGCGGCAGAGCGCGAAGCCGAGGCTTTCGGCCTGCTCGAGGAGCGCGGTTTTCACCCCGCAGTGTCCCACGAAAATGCGCGCCGCGCCTCCGCGATCACGGCATCCGCGGCGGCGGCGTGGGGGAGTGCGCTGGTCTCGACGGTGAACTGTGCGGCGGCCTCATACAAAGGCCGGCGGGCGGCGAGGAGCTGTGCCATGGTCTCGCGCGGGTTGGCGGTTTGGAGCAGCGGGCGTTTCGTGTTGCGGGAGACGCGGTCGAAAATCACGTCCTCGCTTGCCGTGAGCCACACGACGAAACCGAGCGCCCGGAGCAGCGCGCGATTTTTCTCCCGAACGACGACGCCGCCGCCGGTGGAAATGACGCAGCGGTTGCGCGCTTCGAGCGAGGCGAGCACCGCGCTTTCCAAATCGCGAAACCGCGCCTCGCCCTCGCGCGCAAAAATCTCGGCGATCTCTCGTCCTTCGCGCTCCACGAGCACGGCGTCGGTATCGACAAACTGAAAGCCGAGCGCGCTCGCGATGCGACGCCCGATGGACGACTTCCCGCTGCCCATGAAGCCGATGAGAACGATATTGGTGCGCGCGCTGGACACGCGGCGGAGGCTGGGAAGCGGGCGGGAAAAGGGGAAGCGGAAAGTGATGGAGCGCCGCCGCCCTCAAAGGCTCCGCAGCATGGCCAGCATTTCGCGCAGGCGGGGCGTGGGCTCGGGCGCGGTGAGGCGGGGAAATTTGCCGTCGATCAAAATGTAATCGCCGCCGCGGGTGAGCATGAGTTTGCCGTCGCGCGCCTCGACGATGCTGATCTTGCGCGTGGCGGCGGCGAGTTTGATCTCGGTCATGGCGAGGAGATTTTCCGCGGCTTCGGGGAGCGGGCCGAAGCGGTCGCGCCAGGTTTTGCGGAGGGCGTCGAGCTGCTCCTGCGCGGTGACTTCGGCGAGGCGGCGGTAGGCTTGGATGCGGGGCTGGGATTC
>JAYVNN010000587.1:0-2552 GCA_043758435.1 Chthoniobacter sp. | reverse complement strand
CTCCGCCGCGGCATCGCGCGGGAGAAATGATCGCCACCGACGCGAACCGCCACGGCATCATCACGATGGACGGCTCCTTCCACGGACGCACGCTCGCGGGCATCGCAGCGACCGGGCAGGAGAAAGTGAAAAAGGGCTTCGAGCCCGCGGTAGAAGGCTTCCAGCATGTGCCCTTCAACGACGGCCCCGCGCTCCTCGCCGCAGTGCAGGAGCCGGGCGTGATCGCGGTGCTCATGGAGCCGATCCAGGGCGAGCGCGGCGTGCATCCGGCGAGCGCGGCCTTTTTGAAACTGGCCCGCGAACTCTGCGACCGGCACGGCCTGCTGCTCATGTTTGACGAAGTGCAATGCGGCCTCGGGCGCACCGGCGACTGGTGCGGCTGGAAGACACTTTGCAGCGACGTGATGCCTGATGCGGTGAGCTGGGCGAAAGGCATCGCCGGCGGTTTTCCCCTCGGCGCGATCTGGGTCAGCGACCGCACGCTCACGCTCAAGACCGGCGCGACCACGGCGCTCTGCGATCTGCTCGGCCCCGGCTCGCACGGCACGACCTTTGGCGGCACGCCGCTCGTCAGTGCGGGCGCGAATGAAGTGCTCGCGGTGATCGAGGAGGAGGGGATGCTCGAAAATGCCCGCACCACCGGCGCACACGCGCTCGCGCAATTGCGCGCGCTCGGCTCGCCGCTCATCGCGGATGCGCGCGGCGTCGGGCTGATGCTTGCTTTCGAATTGGTCGCGGATTTCGCCGCGCGCGTGCCCTCGCTTCCGTCGGGCAAAGCGCCGGCGCTTTTCGTCGTCGAAGCCCTCCACGCCGCCGGCCTGCTCACCGTCCCCAGCGGCACCCACGCCATCCGCTGGCTCCCGCCGCTCAATGTCGCGCGAGCCGAGATCGACGAGGCCGTGGAGATTCTTCGCAGCGTGCTCGCGCAAATTTCCGCCTGAACTTTCCCGCCATGAAAAACTTCCTCTCCATCGAGTCGGCGACCGTCGCCGAACTGCACGCCATCCTCGCGCTCGCCGCCGAGATGAAGTCCACGCGCGGCCACCACGCCGCGCATCCGCTGCGCCACCAGTGCTGGGCGCTGATGTTTTCCAAAAGCTCCACGCGCACGCGCGTGTCCTTCGAGGTCGGCATCCGCGAACTCGGCGGCGATGTCCTTTTTCTCAACGCCAGCGAGATCCAGCTCGGGCGCGGCGAGCCGATCAAGGACACCGCGCGCGTGCTCGGGCGGATGATCCACGGCGCGGTCATCCGCACTTTCGCGCAGAGCGATGTCGAGCAGTTCGCGGAATTTTCCGGCATCCCCACGATCAATGCACTGACCGATGGCGAGCATCCCTGCCAGATCGTCGCGGACTTGCAGACCATCGTGGAAAAACTCGGCGGCTACGCGGGCAAGGTCGTCACTTTCGTCGGCGACGGCGCGTGCAATATGCCGGCCTCGTGGCTGTGGGCGGCGTCGAAGCTGGAGTTCGAGCTGCGCATCGCCGCGCCGCGTGCTTTCCAGCCCGCGCCGGAGATCATCGCCCGCGCTTTTCCCGTGGTGAAAAAGCCCGCGCCCGTGGATGGCGACACGCAGGCCGTGTACGAAAACGCGCGCGGCGGACGGCTCATCGTCACCGAAAATCTCGAGGCCGCCGCGACCGGCGCGGATGTGCTCTACACGGATGTGTGGGTGAGCATGGGCAAGGAAGACGAGGCCGCGTATCGCGCCGCGCAATTCGCCCGCTACCAGATTGATGCTGCGCTCGTGGCGCTCGCCAAGCCCGGCGCGCTCGTCATGCACTGCCTGCCTGCGTACCGCGGCAAAGAGATCACCGAGGATGTCCTCGAAGCCCACGCCGAAACCATTTTTTCCCAGGCGGAAAACCGGCTTCACGCGCAGAAAGCAATTCTCAGCCTGCTCGCGCGCTGAACGATTTTGCGCCGATGGATGGCGTCGCTCCGCGCGCCAGCCCACAATGAAATTCTGGCCTTCGGCGCTTGCTGACACATGGCGCGCGGAGCGACGTCATCCATCAGCGCCCGACCGGAAGATGGGAAAAATCGCGGGAATTGCGGAAAAGAATTGTCAGGCTTTCGATTCACCGTAGAGACGTAGGACAACCCGTTTCCGATGCCCCCTAGGAATTCGACCTTCACTTTCCATCATACCCATATCCGCACGGCGCTCGGTCGCGTCGGGCTGGCGGGAATGCTGGCGGCGGGACTGTGGCTGGCTTCGCCACGCGAGGTGCGGGCGCAGGGTGTGGTTTCAGACGCGGATCAGTTTGTGGCCGTCTATAATGCGGCAATGGTGGCGTTTAACGCGGGCGACTGGGGCAAGGCGGCGGGCGGTTTCGAGGCGGCGACGAAGCTCATCATCGACGACAAGGCTCCGCAGCTTCCGCCGCTGCTTTACCTCACGGGCGCGGCCTATTTCAACGGGCAGGACAGCGAGAAGGCGATCGGCGCTTTTCAAAAATACCTGACGAAATTTCCGAGCGGGGTAAAGGCGCTGGAGGTGAAGCTCGGGCTGGCGCGGGCGAATCTGCGCGGGAAACATTTCGACG
>JAYVNN010000586.1:0-8036 GCA_043758435.1 Chthoniobacter sp. | reverse complement strand
CAGCTCCACGAGGAAGGCATCCCCGTCATCGGCGTGCCGAAAACCATCGACAACGACCTCGAAGCCACGGCCATGACCTTCGGCTTCGACAGCGCCGTGGCCTGCGTGGCCGACGCTCTCGACCGCCTCCACACCACCGCGAGCAGCCACAAACGCTGCATGGTCATCGAAGTCATGGGGCGCCACGCCGGCTGGATCGCCCTCTACGGCGGCCTCGCCGGCGGGGCCGACATCATCCTCATCCCCGAGATTCCATTTGAGCACGAGCGCGTCGCCAATGCCGTCCGCAAACGCGATGCTGACGGCTGCCTCAGCACCCTCATCGTCGTCGCCGAGGGCGCACTGGAAAAGGACGGGCAGAAGCGCATGCGCGCCGTTGCCGATGGCGGCGAGAGCCGCTTCGGCGGCATCGGCCAGTGCGTCGCCGACGAAGTGACCGCCCGCACCGACAAGGAAACCCGCGTCTGCGTCCTCGGCCACCTCCAGCGCGGCGGCGACCCCACCACCCTCGACCGCATCCTCGGCACCCGCTTCGGCGTCCGCGCCGTCGAACTCATCGCCGAGGGAAAATTCGGCCACATGGTCAGCTACCTGAACTACGAAGTCCTCAGCGTCCCCATCGCCGACGCCGTCCACCGCATCAAACTCGTCTCCCCCGACAGCCAGATGGTCCAGACCTGCCGCCATGTCGGCATCAGCTTCGGGGATTAGCGCGGGAAAAAAATCTGCCTCCTGACTACGTGATCCGGTCGTAGGTGCCGTGAGGGCCGATCTCCCACCAAAGCAAACCCTCCGGGTGCTCTTTGGTCAGGGCGCGGTAATGCAGGCCCACGCGATCCGACCAAAATTCCCCAACCTTTTTGAGTTGGATGGGACGAATGCCTGGGAGTAGTGGGAAGTTCTTGCCGCGAACTCACCGACGGCGTCTGGCAACTGTCGGTGGTGAAACCAGAATTCCGAGGTCGTGAAATGCTTCAAAGCGGCGTTTGGCAATCTGAGGCCAATCAATTGCACCATTTAGATACCCCCAGTGAAGCGCCGGGAACCGATTCTTTGGGTTCCCTTCAATCTCCACCCCCAAAAACTAAAAACATGAATCATCTCCAACAGCTACGTTCCGCCACGATCGGTGTGCTTTTACTCGTCGGCACACTGAATGCGCCTTGCCACGCCACCATCACGGGAAACCCGGCGACCGATGGGGGATGGATTTTCGAGGGAACATCGGCGGGCGGCGCGAACTACAACAACGGCGCGGCGAATTATAACGTAAACATGTACGCCACGGCTTTTACTTTGGACGCAGGGTCGCTCCTCCTCAGCAACTTCGGCGGGTTCAACTGGAGCGTGAACGACGTGGTGGTGGGAATCGGCGGAGTTTTCAGCGGAGCGAACACCAGCCTGGCCTACAACGGGGCCGGCGCGACCTCCACGCGGTTCGTGGCCAAGTACGGCACCGCCGGCGCGACGTGGACTCCGAACAGCCCGGTCCCATCGTCGCCCGGCTACGGGAGTCTGGCGCATGGGGGTGTCGGCTCGATCCTGCTCGGCACGTATGCGTATGATTTTAGTCCGGCCAACGCGGGATCGCTGGTGGTGCCGACGGACAGTCCGCTGGAGCAAACCGGTCCCAGCAGCGCCACGCTCATCAATGGCAACGTGGGCCGGGTGATTACCCAATGGAGCGGGGGCGCGGTCATAGGCTTCGAGTCCTTCCTGAACCTGACCTTGCTGAATGAAAAGTATCCGAGCAACGGGGTCGCGCTGGGGAACAAGTTCATCTTGGATTTGCAGGTCGACCACGGACCCTATCAGGACTCGCAGGGCACCTTGCCCTCGGCTGCTCCCGAGCCAAACGCGCTGATGCTCCTGCTGGCGGGGGCGGTCGGGCTGGCGCTACTCCAACGCCAACGCGGCGCGGCAACGAAGAGCTGAATTTTTGAACGTCGGGAGGCCAATGCCTCACGCCAGGATTTCCCGCAGCACCTTTCCGCTCACATCCGTCAGCCGGAAATCGCGCCCGCCGAAGCGGTAGGTCAGGCGCTCGTGATCGAGCCCGAGGAGGTGGAGCACGGTGGCGTAGAGATCGTAGATGGTGGTGACGTTTTCCACCGCCATGTAGCCCAGCTCGTCCGTGGAGCCGTAGGCCGTGCCGCCGCGGATGCCGCCGCCCGCGAGCCACAGGCTGAAGCCAAAGGGATTGTGATCGCGCCCGTCGCTGCCTTGCGAAAACGGGGTGCGGCCAAACTCGCCGGAGAAAATAATCAGCGTCTCCTCGAACAGCCCGCGCGCTTTCAAATCGCGGATCAGTCCGGCGATGGGCTGATCAACCTGTTGCGCCATCGCGCCGTGGCCTTCCTTGATTTTGCCGTGCTGATCCCACGGGTTCGGCGCGTTGCCGAGGCCGATGTTTTGGTTCAGGCAGCTCAGCTCGACGAAGCGCACCCCGCGCTCGATGAGCCGCCGCGCCACGAGGCACTGGCGGCCGTAGGCGGCGGTTTCTTTTTGCGGTGAATCGAGACCGTAAAGCTGCTTCGTCGCGTCGCTTTCCCCGCGCAGATCGCACAGCTCGGGCACCGCGGCCTGCATGCGGTAGGCGGTCTCGTAATTCCGAATCGCCGCCTCCACCGCCGGTTCCGCGGCGACTTTCGAGCGGGCATCCACATCGCGGATAAAGCCGAGCCTTTCGCGCTGCAAAGCGTCGCTCTCCTGCGGGGTGATGTCGGAGAGCGGTGGTGTGCCGTCCACGCGGATGACCGACGCCTGATGCTGCGCGGGCAGGTAGCCGCTGCTATACACGCCGATCCCGCCCAGCGGCGGCACCGCGCCGCCGCTTTGCAGCACCACGAAGCCGGGCAGGTTTTCGTTTTCCGTGCCGAGGCCGTAGTTGATCCACGCGCCCGCGCTGGGGTGGCCCATGAAAGGGAAGCCGGTGTGAAAGCGGTAGTTCGCCTGCGCGTGTTCGTTGGCTTGGCTAGTCATCGAGCGCACGATGGCGAGGTCGTCCGCCACCTCCGCGAGGTGGGGAAAAAGATCGGTCATCATCAGCCCGCTCTTCCCCCGCGGACGCGCCTCCCACGGCGAGGCCATGATGTTGCCGTTCTCATTGAAAACCGTGGGCTTCACCGGCACGGGCATCGGTTGGCCGTGGCGGCGTTTCAGCTCCGGCTTGGGGTCAAAGGAGTCCACATGCGACACGCCACCGCTCATGTAGCAGAGGATGACGTGCTTCACGCGCGGCTTGAAATGCGGGCCCGCCGCCGCGCCCCACACTTTGCCCGAAAGCAGCCCGCTCAGCGCGAGCGAACCGAAGCCGAGCGAGGTGCGGCGGAGCATTTCGCGCCGGGTGAAAAGGGGACGGTCAGCGGACATAGATGAACTCCTTGAGATTGAAAACCGACTGCGCGAAATCCTGCCACACCCGCTCGCTCATCGCGAGCCGCGCTGGCTCGACGCCGTGCATTTTCCCCAGCGCCACGAGATAAGCGACCGAGCGCGAAAGCTCATCGGCACTGGCTTCGCGGCCCAGTGCGGCGGTGAACATGGTCTGCACACGCATCTCGGGCGAGGCGTCGGGATTGTAGCGAATGAGCGCGGCGGCCCACTGCTTCGCGAGGTCGATGACGAAGGGATCATTGAGCAGCGCGAGCGATTGCGCGGGGACGTTCGTCGAGTCGCGGCGGCCGAGCGTGGTGTACGGTTTCGGTGCGTCGAAGACTTCGAGGAAGAGGTTCGGGCTGCCACGCTGCACGCGGAGATAGACGCTGCGGCGCGGTGCGCTGTTGCCTTCCAGCGAAGCGCCAAACATGGCCGAGTCGAGTCGCCCGGAGATCGCGAGCATGCTGTCGCGAATCGCCTCCGCATCGAGCCGCCGCACGCGCGCGTGGGCGAGCAGTTCGTTGGTCGCATCGCGCTCCGCCAGCCCGGACGGCGCTTCGCTGCTTGCCAAAAAGGCGCGCGAGGTCACGAGGTAGCGGATCATTTTTTTGCAAGACCAGCCGTCTTCGACCAAGCGCGTCGCGAGAAAATCGAGCAGTTCGGGATGTGTCGGCTTCTCGCCCATGCGTCCGAAATTATCCGGCGTCGGTACGAGCCCGCGGCCAAAGAGGTGCAGCCAGATGCGGTTCGCCATGACCCGCGCGGTCAGCGGGTTCGCGGCGCTGGCGATCTGCGCGGCGAGTTCGCTGCGCCCGCTTTGCGCCGTGGAAAAAGCAGGCGTGCCGAGCACTTCGAGATAGCCGCGCGGGACGGGTGCGCCCGGCTTGGTGTGCTCGCCGCGTGGCAGCAGCGGCGCGTCCCACGCAGTGCCTTCGATCACGCCGGGCGCGCGGCGGGGCAGGGGCACGTCGCTTTCGAGGCGGCGGTAATCGGCGATATTTCCGGCGAGACTCGGGAGGGCGGCGAGCGTGGATGGCAGCAGTTCGCGGCGGATGAAAAAATCGAGCAGCGCGCGCTGCGGTTCGGAGACCGCGTCCATCCGCCAAGCCTTGACGGCATCCGCCAGCACCGTCCCGTAGCGCGCCGCCAGCTCTGCTGCGGATCGCGGCGCAGCGCCCGCCAGCACAGCATCCGCGGCGGATGGCTCCTCGCGCGGCGCGTCCTTTTCGCCGAAGACCACGCGCTCGGCGGCGAACCACGAGCGCCCGTCTTTCGCGCCGCCTTCGCGTCGTGTGAGATCGTCGTTGGTGACGAATTCGAGGTAGGCCCAGTGGCCTTTGCGAAAGGCGGTGTCGAGCCGCACCCAGCCGGGCGCGCTGCTTTTCAACTCGGCGCGCGGGAAGGTCGGGTTTTGCGGGAGCGGATAGTTGTCGCAAATCACGCGCACCCACGCGCCGCCGCCGCCGGTCGCGCGGACGCTGATGCTGTCGGATTCGAGCTTGAAGCGCGGGGAGGTGAAGTGGCCGTTGTGGCGGCGCGAAAGGCGGTCGGTCATCACGCCCGCGGGGCGCAAGCCGTCGAGCACGCGGTCGCCTTCCGGCTCGATGCTGAACTCGCCGCCGCGCGCCGCCCTTTCGTACAACCCCGCGCCGAGACTGCTCCACTTCGCGTCGTCACCGTTTACGAAATCCCAGCCCGCGCGGAAATGTTCGCGGTTGAAAGCGAGTGCGGCGTCCAGCTTCTCCCGCCACTCGCGTGCGACCGCCGCCCATTCCTTGGCAAAAGCCTCGCCGTCGAGCTTGCCGAGCCGTGCCCAGGCGTGGAGCGGATTCGCGGAATCTTTGCGCGCGTCGTCGAGCAAAGCGGCGGGTACAGCGCCGCTGGTCAGCCGCTCCGCGAGCCGCGCGGCCTCGGGTTGCCAGGCGCTCGCGAGGGAGTCGCGGATGGAGCCTTTGAGCGCGGAGAGTTCGCCGTCGCGGCGGGCGAGGAGTTCCGGGGCGTCGAGCGTGACCTGCGCCGGGCGGCTGCTCGCGAGGACGCCGAAGAGCGCGTAGTAATCGCGCTGCGAGATGGCGTCGAATTTGTGATCGTGGCAGCGCGCGCAGGAGATGGTCAGCCCTTGAAACGCCTTGGCGATGACGTCGATCTGGTTGTCCACGGTTTTGATCTGTTCGTCGAAAGTGTCGATGGGCTGGAAGCCGTGCTCGCCGAGCCGGAGGCACGCGAGGCCGAGCTTGGATTCGTTGAATTGCTCCGCGCGATTCCAGCGCGGCTGCGCGAGCAGGTCGCCCGCGAGGTGCTCGCGGATGAGCTGGTCGCACGGCACGTCGGCATTGAACGCGCGGATGAGATAGTCGCGATACCGCCAGGCCTGCGGAATCTCGGGATCGCCCTCGCTGCCGTGCGATTCGGCGTAGCGCACGAGGTCCATCCAATGCCGCGCCCAATGCTCGCCGAAGCGCGGCGATGCGAGCAGCCGGTCGGCGAGCGCGCCGATTTTTTCGCTGCGTTTTTCCGGTGTCGCAGCTTCGTATTCGCGGGCGAAAGTGCTGGCTTCATCCGCCGTCGGCGGCAGTCCCGTGATGGCGAAAGTCATGCGCCGGATGATCGTCCGCGCGTCCGCATCCGGCGCGGGAGCGAGGCCGCGCGCTTCCATTTTCGCGAGGAGAAAAATGTCCGTGTCGGTGCGCGGCCACGCGGCGTTTTTCACGGCGGGCGTGGCAGGTCTCACCACGGGTTGCAGGCTCCACCAGCCGCGCCGCGCCGCTAGCATTTCGGGCCAGGACTTGGCGCCGCCCGCGGCCACGGGCTCGGCTTTGTCGCGCGGGTCGGGTGCGCCCATTTTCACCCAGGCCGTGAAGTCCGCGATGATCGCGTCATCGAGCTTCGGCGCTTTCTTCGGCATTTTGAAATCGGGATCCTCGTGGCGGATCGAGGTGATGAGCAGGCTGTCGGCGACATTGCCGGGTACGACCGCCGCGCCGGTGTCGCCGCCGCGGCGGAGGGCGTCGCGGCTGTCGAGGCGGAGGCCGCCCTTGTGCTTTTCACCCGCGTGGCAGTCGTAGCATTCGGTGACGAGGACGGGGCGGATTTTCGTCTCGAAAAAAGTGCGCTGTTCCGGCGTCGGCTCCGCGGCGCGGGCGAGCGTGGCGGCGAGGGCGAGGAGAATGAGGGAGGGACGGGGCACGAAGCGGAAGGGACGCGGGTTGGATGGCTGGGGATTCAACCCAGAGTCCGTCGCACTCTTTGGGTTAAAGCCCAAGCTACTTTGGCTGGCGGTTCCGTTTGAAAATAGAGCATGTCATCGCGAGCGAAGTTTCGTGCGGGCGCAGGCGGGACGGAACGCAGTCGAGGAAGCTCGGCGGTTCGTTCCAGCGCGAGGCGTTATCGGACTGCCGAGGTTTGCCGCTTGCCACCAAGCCCACCGGCGTCTCGCGGACTCGGCTCTCGACTCCGCGCCACCCACCTGCGCCCGCTGGCGCTCCGCTCAGGATGACGCGCTTTTTCGTTCGGACAACTTTTGACCATTGCACCGCTGCGCGTGGATGGAAGCTGTCCGGCGGGAAGCGGCATGGGCGCAGGCTTGGCGGGCAGTGGTGGGCTTTTTTCCTCTGAGGAAAGGCGCGGTGAAGGGCGCGGGCATGACCGGTGCTAAAGGGGGCGGCATGCACACCTCCGAACAGAAAAAGCCGTTCCTCATCCGCCTCCAAATGCGTCTCGCGGAGGCGCGTTTCCTCACGTTCTCCGCGCTGCTTCACACGGCGCTCATCGTCATCGTGGGCGGTGTGGTGCTTTGCCCGAGACCGGTGGATTTGCCTGACTTCAAAACCGACGGCAGTCCGCTCGTGAAAGAAGACGCGACACCGCAGCCGCCGAATGAGCCGGTGAAAGTGCCGGACGAGCCGATGCCGATGGAAAATCCGGTGCCCGTGCCGAATTCCGCGGCGCTGGCCGCCATCGTTACGACTGCGCCTGCGCCAACCGCTTTCAACGCGGGCAAACTCGCGCTGCCCGCGGTCCCGACGACCATTCCTGGCGGATTCCCCAGCGGGCCGGCAGGCAAGCCGGGCTCAGGATTGCCGGGCACGCGGCCCGGCGGCACGAAGACGTTTTTCGGCGAGAAAGAGCAGACCGCGAACGGCTTTGTCGGGACGTTTTACGACCTCAAGCAAACGCGCTCGGGGAAGGCGACGAATGTTTCGCCGGACGAGTACCACACGATCTTCCGCAAGTTCGTCCACGAGCACTGGCGGGAGAGTTTGCTCGCGGATTACTTCCGCGCGCCGCAAAAGCTCTACACGCCCCAGATTTTCACCCCAAACATGCCGGCGGACGAAGGCCCGAAGGCGTTTGACCTCGAGGGCAAGGTGAAGCCGAGCCGGTGGCTGGTGCATTACAAGGCGCGCGTCGCGCCGCCGAAGGACGGGACGTTTCATTTCGTAGGCGGCGGGGACGATGTGCTGGTCGTGCGCTTCAACGGCAAGGTCGTGCTCGACCGCTGCTGGTATCAGCAGGACGAGGAGTGGAAGACGGCGCGCAATTATGACTACGGCTACACGGGCATCCCGAATGGCTTCGCGCGCGGCGATGCGCTGCGGCTGAAGGCGGGGCAGTTTTACGACATGGAGGTGCTCATCGGCGAGCAGCCGGGCGGGCTG
>JAYVNN010000585.1:0-2554 GCA_043758435.1 Chthoniobacter sp. | reverse complement strand
GCATTTTGGAAAGCCCTCGTGGAATCCGTCCGCCGGGATCGCAAACTGATCAGCGCATGGCTGGAAGCCGGCGCGCTGATCCGCATCGAGGGACCGCTGGTGCAAATCGGCTTCCCGCCGGACCAGGCATTTTCAAAAGACTTCCTCGCGGGCCACCAGGACTTCCTCGTGAGCGCCGCGAGCACGATCCTCGCGCGGAAAGTGAATGTCTCGCTGGAACTCCGCGAAGGCATCGTGGTCACGCCCGTCGCGCAGCCGCCGCCCGCCGCGAAACTCGATCCGATGGAGGAATTCAAACGCGATCCGCTGATCCGCAAAGCGCTCGAGATTTTCCGCGCCGAAGTGCAGCCCGCGAGCTAGACACACGGCGATCCCGGTGCAGGTCGCTGCGGATGGCATCGTCCGCCTCGCACCCGACATGGGTGCCAGCCGTGGTCGCCGCGTTTGCAATGCTGGCGGAAATTGCGTCCCGTTTCACCGCCAAACATCCCCGACATGACCACTCCCGGCACCGGCCTCCGCCTCGGCATCATCGGCTGCGATACCAGCCGCTCGGCGGCACGCTGCGCCATGTGCGGGAAATCCTGCACATGGCGGAGGAGGCGCGCGTCCCGCTGTGGACCGGCAGCGCCTACCGCTGGCATCCCACTTTCACGGAGATGCTGCGCACGGATGTCGGCGAAATCCGCGGCGCGATTTCCTTCGGCCCCGCGCATCTCGATGCACACCATCCCGACCTCTACTTTTACGGCATCCATCCCACCGAGGCGCTCTACGCCGTGCTCGGCGAGGGCTGCGAAAGTGTGACCCGAACAAAGACCGCCGACACCGATGTCGTGACCGGCAGATGGAGCGGCGGCCGGACCGGCACGCTCATCGGCGTGCGCACGCCGCCGCTGCCAAACCAAGTCACCGTCTTCGGCAGCACCGGTTTCGCGCAGCAAAAGGGCGGGGCACCCGACTACGTCCCGCTCGTCGCGCAGATCGTGAAGTTCCTCCAAACCGGCCACCCGCCCGTGACTCACGCGGAGACGCTGGAGATGTACGCCTTCATGGAAGCCGCCGATGAGAGCACGCGGCGCGGCGGGGTGCCGGTGAAACTCGGCGAAGTCCTCGCGATGGCCGGTGGAAAGTAGCGGCAGGCGAGCTGAAATTCACGTTCTTGCCGATGCCCGCCTCCACCTCCAATTGCGCGCCAAGGGCTTCTGGGCTTGAGCAAAACGTTCCGACCTGTTTTCACTCTGCGATGCTCGGCTTTGCGGACTGCTATTGCGATTGTTCGCGCTGTTATCTCCGCCGCTGATCCGCGATCTAAAATCCATGGCCCTCGAAATTACCCTCGCCGACATCACTGCTCGCTTGCGCCAAAACAAGTTTCCGAATGAGCAGGCGATTTCGCAAGGTATCGTCCTGCGCGTGTTTCAGGAGCTCGGCTGGGACACTTGGGACACCGGCGTTGTCTGGCCTGAGTATCAGACTGGTGAAGGCCGTGCAGATTTTGCGCTTTGCCATCCGCCGGCGAAACCAGCGGTGTTCACCGAAGTCAAACAGCCCGGCAAAGCCGAGGATGCCGTGCGCCAGGCGCTCGAATACGCTTTTCACTCGGGCGTTCCTTTTGTCGTGCTGACCGACGGCAGGACGTGGAGCTTCTACCTCCCTGCGGAACAGGGCAGCTACGAGGACCGACGGGTTTACAAACTCGACCTTTACGAACGCCCTCCCGCCGAGGCGGCGGCAGCGCTCCACCGCTATCTCGATTGCGCGAGGGTCGAATCCGGCGAAGCACTCGAAGCTGCGCGAAAGGAATACCGCAGCCGCAACCGGCGTTCGCAGGCGCAGGCCGCAATCCCGGAGGCTTGGCGCGAGTTGGTGGAAAAGGGTGATGAACTTCTCGTGGAAATGTTGACGAACGCCGTGGAGTCAAAGGCGGGCGTTCGACCGGATGCCGATGATGTCGCGGAATTTCTCGCCAGCTTGGGGAAGCCACTGATCGTCGAAGCGCAACGTGGCAACGCGAATCGAGTGGGTACCGCAGCGCCTCCAAACCCGGCACCTATTCGCATCAGCAACGAATCTACTCGCAGCGGCAGGCTCGTTCTTCTCGGTAAGGCGCACACTTATCAGAATGCAAAGGACGCGATGGTCATCATCCTGCGTGAACTCGCCAAGTCCGACGCTAAATTTCTCGAACGCTGTTCCGAGCACCCTGACACCCAAGGCCGCAAGCGCCGCTACATCGCGCGGACGCCGGAGGAACTCTACCCTGATCGCGAAGACCTCCGCGAGATGCGCGAAAAACTGCCCGGCGGCTGGCTCGTCGCGACGAACCTCAACAACGTGCTTAAGAAAACTATCATCCGTCTTGCAGCGGAAGTCGCCGGGTTGAAGTTCGGCAAGGATGTAGTGATCGAGTTCTGAACGGGTTAACTTTCACCGCGCATTTTTCCCGAGGAGGCTTTCTGATGAGTGAAGAATCTTTGCCAAAATCCGAGATCGTCCTCTACCAGACGGAGGATGGACGGACGCGCATCCAGTGCCGGTTTGAGAATGAAAC
>JAYVNN010000584.1:0-2554 GCA_043758435.1 Chthoniobacter sp. | reverse complement strand
CTATCAGCACAAGGTGCTGTTCTGGGGCATCCTCGGTGCGCTGGTGATGCGGGCCATCCTGATCGTGCTGGGCGCGGCGCTCATCACCAAGTTCACCTGGATCATCTACGTCTTCGGCGGCTTCCTGATCCTTACCGGCATCAAGATGATCGTGAAGCGGGAAGAAGAGATTCATCCCGAGCGCAATCCGGTCGTGAAGTGGTTCAAGAAGTTTATGCCCGTGACAGCGGACTATCGGGGCGACAAGTTTTTCGTAAGAGAACGCGGCCTGCTCATGGCCACGCCGCTCGTTGTCGTGCTGCTGCTGGTCGAGATTTCCGACCTCATCTTTGCGGTGGACTCGATCCCGGCCATCTTCGCGGTGACCACCGACCCGTTCATCGTTTATACCTCGAACGTGTTCGCCATTATGGGCCTGCGCTCGCTCTACTTCGCGCTCGCCGGCGTCATGGACAAGTTCCACTACCTGAAGATCGGCCTGGGCGTGGTGTTGTCGTTCGTCGGCGTGAAGATGCTGCTGGCGCACACGGCCTACAAGATTGACACGCTGGTGGCGCTCGGTGTGGTGGTGCTCATCCTGGCCATCGCCATCGTGGCGTCCCTGCTGCGCCCGCGGCGGACAGGCCCGTCCAAGGGATCGGTGGTCGCGAAGCAAAGCCCCCGTCCGGTGCCAGTCGTACGCCCGCCTGCCGCATGAATTTTCCAATGAACCTAAAAACAGCGTTGAGAGTTGAAAGTTGAGTGTTGAGTGCCAGTTGCTTGCGACGCAAGCGGGCCTCACCCGGCAGGTGAATGCTCCTTTCTCCGCAAGCCGCTGATTTTCATCCTCTCAACTCTCAACCATAATCTCTCAACTTCGTTTTTAGGATCAAACCAACCGGGACTCGCCATGAAAAACACTGAGCAACAACCCATCGTCTGCGGCACCGATTTTTCCGAGAATGCCACGGAAGCGGTGCGCGCCGCCGCCGCGCTGGCGCAACGCTTCCACGAGCCGCTCATCCTCGCGCACAGCGTGGACGAGCGCGGTGAATTCCCGGACCACCTCCGTCCGCGCCTGATGAATGAAGACCGCCCGCGCCTCGCGGCGGAAGCGGAGCGGCTGCGCAAACTGGGGCTGACCTTCGAGGAGAAGCTGCTGCGCGGTGCGCCGGATGATGGCGTGGCGAGCTTCGCCGGAAAAGCGAATGCGCGGCTGGTGGTCGTGGCGGCGTCGGGGACGGGAGCGCTGGGGCGCTGGGTGCTCGGCAGTGTCGCGGAGCGCATCGCCGAAACGTCGCCGAAACGTCGCCGGTGCCGACGCTGGTCGTGCGCGCGGCGGGGCCTTTCGTGGCCTGGGCGCGCGGGGAGCGGGCGCTGAAGGTTTTCGTGGGCGCGGATTTCACCGCCAGCTCCG
Organism: Chthoniobacter sp.; assembly: GCA_043758435.1. Lineage (GTDB taxonomy): Bacteria > Verrucomicrobiota > Verrucomicrobiia > Chthoniobacterales > Chthoniobacteraceae > Chthoniobacter. Next base: position 1,158 of record JAYVNN010000584.1, on the reverse strand, counting down.
ACGCCGCGCTGCGCTGGGTCGCGGAGCTGCGGCAGCTCGGCCCGTGCGAGGTGACCGCGGGTTATGCGGACTGGACGCCGGAGGAGGCCGCGCGGCTCGGCGTGCATGGGGCGATGGGATTGGTCGGCAACCCGCTCGTCGTTCAGCACATCCTGGAGCGGGATGTGAAAGCGAAAGTCGTCGCGGTGCTCGGGGAGGAAAACGTGCGTGTCCTCGTGCAGGGCGGCTGGGGCCGGAGCGATTCGCAACTGGTGGCGATGGCGGCGGAAGCGCAGGCCGATCTCATCGTCGTCGGCACCCACCAGCGCCACGGCCTCAGCCGCCTGGGGCGTGCTTCGGTTTCGCGCGGCATCCTGCACTCCGCGCCGATGAGCGTGTCCTGCGTGCCCGCGCCCGCTGCCGAGCGGATGGCGGTGCCGCGCATCCACGAGTGCCAGCGGGTGCTGGTGGCCGTGGATCTGAACGAGTGCCACGGCTTCGCCGCGCCTTACGGTTACGGCGTTTGCAGCCGGGGCGGCACCGTGCGCCTCGTGCATGTCGCCGTCCCTTTCCATCTGCCGAATCCGACGGCTGCCGGCTCCGGGCAGGAGTCTCCCATCGGGAGGGAACACTTCGATCCCGTCGCGCAATCCGAGGCGCGGCTGCGCGCGCTTGTGCCGGAGGAAGCGGCGGTGCGCGGAATCAAAACCGAAGTCGAGGTCATCGATGACCCGGAGATCGCCCGCGCCATTTGCGCGGTGGCGGAGCGCTTCAACGCGGATGCGATCTGCATCGGCAGCCACACGCGGCCCGGCTTCACCGCGAAGGTGCTCGGCTCCGTCTCGCTCGGCGTGCTGCAACAAAGCCGTCGTCCGGTGCTTGTGGTCTGGCCGCCGGCGGAGTGAATGATCTGATGCAAAATCTCACCGGCATCGCCTGGCATGAACTCCCCGCCGAAGCAGCCGCCGCGCGGCTCGAGAGCGACCCAGCCACTGGTCTTGCCGCCGATGAAGTGGCGCGGCGGCAGAAGGAATTCGGCCCGAATCGCGTCACCGCCCGGCGCGGCACGCCCGCGTGGCTGAAGTTTCTCCAGCAGTTCCATCAGCCGCTCGTTTACATCCTCCTCGCCGCGGTTGGCGTGACGGCGTCGCTCGGCGAATGGGTGGATTCATCGGTCAT
>JAYVNN010000583.1:0-8046 GCA_043758435.1 Chthoniobacter sp. | reverse complement strand
ATTCGCCGAGAAAAAAACGTCCGTCTTCGAGAGCTAAAATCGCGCGCATAGTGGGCGCGGAAGATGCGCGAGGCGGGCGCGGCGATGAAGGAAAATTTGCGGGAAAATTTTCTGCGGGAGCGCGGCGCGACTGTGGGGAAGCTGGCAGCTTCCCCTACAGTCACGGCGCGCTTTAGTCCGTCGGATTTTCCTCGTCGAAATCGAGATGGAGCTGCGCGGGGCGCACGCGCGGGGCGCGGTCGCGGTCGCGGAGCTGGCGGCGGTGGAGCCAGACGAAGAGCGCGACGACGAGGGAGAATTCGATGACGAGGCCGAACATGGCGGGCGGTCAGTTTCGGAATTTGCGGATGAGGGCGGCCATGACGCCTTGGATGACCAGTTCGCGCACGGGGATGAGGTCGGGGAAGCGCGGGTTCTCGGCTTTCAGGTACGGCTGGCCGCGATGGTGGAGATAGCGTTTGAGCGTGGTCTCGCCGTCGATGAGCGCAGCGACGACGGCACCGGGCTGCGGCTCGCGGTGCTCGAGGATGACGAGGTCGCCGTCATTGATGCCCGCTCCGGTCATGGAGTCGCCACGCACTTTCAGCGCGAAGACGCGCTGGCCTTTCCTCACGCCCGCACTGGCGGCGTCGATGGAAACCATGCCGTCGTTTTCCTGCTCGACGGTCTCGGCGAAACCGGCGGCGATCTGGCCGTAGATGGGCACGTCGATGATCCGCTCGCGCTCGAGATGGGCGGTGAGGGCGACGGCGCGGGCTTTTCCCGCCGAGCGCTGGATGACGCCTTTTTTTTCCAGCGCGCGAAGGTGATTGACGGCGGCGGTCTGGCTGGCGAAGCCGAAGTGCTGCTGAATCTCGCGGCTGGTCGGGAGAAGGCCGGTCGCGCTCTGCGAGTCGGCGATGAAGTCGAGAACCTGCTGCTGGCGGGAAGTGAGCGCGTTCATGTTCGCGCGAACACTAGCGAGCGCTGGCGATTGGGGAAGCGAAAAAAACGCGCGGCTGTGGGGAAGCTGGCAGCTTCCCCTACAGCGCGCGCTTTTTTCCGGGCTTCGGTTAAAACTCCCCCGCCCCGTTGCGCGTCTTGACCTGTTCGAGGACGGCGTGGGTGCGGTCGAGGGGGGCTTTGAGGGAGCTGGTGGCGGCGGGTGCAGCGGGTTCGCGCGGGCCGGTGGTGAGCGGGGCGGCTTCGCTGGCGGTGACGGCTTCCTTCACGGAATTGACCGGCGTGTTTCGCGCGAGAACGAAATAGACCACAGCGACGGTGGCGAGGAGGAAGAGGTATTTCATGCTTGCGGTGGGAGCAGTGGGCGGGCCAAACCGGGGCGCTTGAAAATCGCGCTCGTGCATTACACCTACTCGCCGGTCATCGGCGGGGTGGAGATTGTGATGGCGGAGCATGCGCGGCTTTTTGCGGAGCACGGGCATGAGGTGACGGTGATTTGCGACCAAGGGGCGAGTCGCGATCCGCGCATCCGGGTGGAGCTGCTGCCGGACGCGCAGGATGCGGCGGAACTGGCCCGCGCGCTGGAGGGCTGGCTCGCGGATCAAGACGTGGTCTTCCTGCACAACGTCACGACGATGCCCTTTCACCTCGCGCTCACGGCGGCGCTGTGGCGGGTGGCGGAGCGGCTGACGGCGGTTCGGTTCGTGGCGTGGCTGCACGACATCGCGGCGTGCAATCCCGACTACGATGTAGCCGCGCGCACGGAGGCTCCGTGGCCGCTGCTGAGCCGGGCGCATCCGCGCTATGGCTTCGTGGCGGTGTCGGATTTGCGGCGTCGGCAGTGGCAAAAACTCACGGGTGCGCCGTGCCGGGTGATTTCCAATGGGCTGGATCCTTCGCGCCTGCTCGGACTCACGGATCCGGTGGCGGCGCTGGCGCGGCAGTATCATCTGCTGGAGCGCGAGATCGTGCTGCTGCACCCGACGCGGCTGCTGCGGCGGAAAAATGTGGAGCTGGGTCTGCGCGTGACGGCGGCGCTGACGGCGGCGGGCCGCTCCTGCGCGTATCTCGTGACGGGTCCGCCGGACGCGCACCAAGCCGTTTCGCGCGACTATGCGGCGGAGCTGCTGGCGCTGCGCGCGGAGTTGGGGCTGGAAAACAGCGCGCTGTTTTTGCACGACGAAACGCCGGTGGATGAGCGCGATCTCGCGAGTCTTTTCGCGCTGGCGGATGCGCTTTTTTTCCCGAGCCGGCAGGAGGGCTTCGGGCTGCCGTTGCTCGAGGCGGCGCTGCACCGTCTGCCGATTTTCTGCGCGGCCATCGAGCCGCTGGACCGGCTGCTCGCGCATGGCGTGATGCACTTCAACCTCGACGCGGAGCCCGCGCACATCGCGCTGAAAATCGCCGCGCGCCTCGGCACGCTCGACTCGTGGCAGGCGCGCAACCAGGTGCGGCACCAGTACGCGTGGCCGGCGGTCTATCGCAATTTCCTCGCGCCGCTGCTCGCGGAAAACCACACTGCGCCGACCCCCGCTACACCATGAAAATCATCGCCTCCGCACCCACGATTGAAGACGGCGCAGTCCACGCGATTGTCGGCGGGGATCACGGCGATCCGTTTGCCGTGCTCGGCATGCACCAGGCCGGCGATCAACTGGTGGTGCGGGTCTTCCGCCCAGACGCCCGCGCCGTGGCGGTGCGCCGCGTCGCGGCACCGGGGACGGTTTTTCCGGCGCTGCAAATTCACGCGGACGGATTTTTCGAGGCGGTGCTCGAAGGCGCGGATGAGCGTTTCGCCTACGTGCTCGATTTCACGGGCCACTACGGCCAGACGTGGACGGAGCACGATCCGTATGCCACCGGTATTCTGCTCGGCCAGCTCGACCTGCATCTTTTCGCCGAGGGCCAGCACTGGCAGCTTTACGACAAGCTCGGCGCGCATCTCACCGAGGTCGGCGGCGTGCGCGGCACCGCGTTCCACGTCTGGGCGCCGAATGCGCAGCGGGTCAGCGTGGTCGGCGAATTCAACTCCTGGGACGGGCGGCGCAACCCGATGCGGAAGTTGCTCGGCTGCGGGGTGTGGGAGATTTTTCTCCCCTGCGTGGGCGAGGGTGCGCACTACAAATTCGAGGTCAAGGGAGCGCATGGCGCGATCGTTTTGAAAAGCGATCCGTTCGCTTTTTTCGGGCAGCACGGGACGGCGACCTCATCGCTCGTCTTCGACCTGAAACGCTACGCGTGGGGCGATGCTGACTGGCTGAAAGCGCGGCGCACGAAGGAATGGCATCGCGAACCAATGAGCATCTACGAGGTGCATCTCGGCTCGTGGCAGCGCAAAGCGGACGAGGGCAACCGCTTTCTCAGCTACCGCGAACTCGCGGACACGCTGCTGCCCTACGTCCTCGAAATGGGCTACACGCATCTCGAACTCATGCCCGTCGCGGAGCATCCGTTCGAGGGCTCGTGGGGCTATCAGGTCACGGGCTATTTCGCGCCGACCTCGCGTTTTGGAAACCCGGATGAGTTCCGCTATTTCGTGGATCGCTGCCATCAGGCGGGCCTCGGCGTGATCCTCGACTGGGTGCCCGGCCATTTTCCGAAAGACGCGCACGGCTTGGCGGAATTCGACGGCACCGATCTCTACGAGCACGCTGATCCGCGGCTCGGGGAGCATATGGACTGGGGGACTTTGATTTTCAACTTTGGCCGTAACGAAGTGCGCAACTTCCTCATCGCCAATGCTCTGTTCTGGTTGGATGAATATCATATCGACGGCCTGCGCGTGGATGCCGTAGCCTCGATGCTCTACCTCGATTACTCACGCAAAGCCGGCGAGTGGATTCCGAACCAGTACGGCGGGCGCGAAAATCTCGACGCGATTTATTTCCTGAAACGCTTCAACGAAGTCTGCTACGAACGCTTTCCCGGCATCGTGACCATCGCCGAGGAAAGCACCGCGTGGCCGGGCGTCTCGCGCCCGACGTATCTCGGCGGGCTCGGCTTTGGGCTGAAATGGAACATGGGCTGGATGCACGATTTCCTGACCTACATGCAGAAGGATCCGCTCTACCGCCGCTTTCATCAGGGCGACATCACCTTCTCGCTGATCTACGCGTTTCACGAGCACTTCGTCCTCGTGCTCAGCCACGATGAGGTCGTGCATGGCAAGGGCGCACTGCTCGACAAAATGCCCGGCGACGTGTGGCAGAAATTTGCCAACCTCCGCATGTTTTACGCGTGGATGTACGCGCATCCGGGGAAAAAGCTGCTCTTCATGGGCGGCGAATTCGGCCAGTGGCGCGAGTGGAACCACGACCGCTCGCTCGACTGGCATCTCTGCGAGCGCCCCGAGCACGAGGGCCTGAAGCGCCTCGTCCAGCACCTGAACTGGGTCTATCAGAACGAGCCTGCGCTTTTCGACCAGGACGACAGCTACGCCGGGTTCGAGTGGATTGATTTCCGCGACAGCGACAACTCGGTCATCGCCTTCATGCGCAAATCGCGCACGGGCGACACCATCGCTTTCGTCATCAACGCCACGCCGATGATCCGCGAGGCGTATCGAGTCGGCGTGAACGGCGAGGGCTGGTGGGAGGAGATCATCAACACCGACGCCGCGACCTATGGCGGGAGCAACGTGGGAAATCTCGGCGGCCAGCACGCCGAAGGCATCGCTTGGCAGGGAAAATCCCACTCGCTTCTCCTCCGCCTGCCGCCGCTCGCCGTCGTGGGTTTCCGCCACCGCGCACCGCGGCGTGCGGGGTTGGAAAACACGACCGCTGCTACGGAGTCAGCGGCGTGACCACGCGATAGAACCGCCGGGAAATGGCGGCGACCGACGTGTCGTTGTAATCAACATCCAGCGGCGCGGCGGGCGCGGCGATGTCGGCGAGGTGGAGCCAGATGGCGTCGGTGAGGGCGTTCTTGTACTGGATGGTGTAGCTCCGCCCGGTGTCGGCGACAAAATGGAGATGCGCCGCGCCAGCAGCCACGCTGGTAATGCTGGCCTTCAGCGGGATCGCCATAAAATCCACGCCGAGTTGCGGGATGAAGGTGCTGTCGGTCACGTTTCTGACGCCGAATTCCAAACGGTAATTGCCCGCCGCGGGGATGATGAAATCAACGCTCGTCCATCCCGAATTACCCCGGAACGGCAGGGTGGAGACGCTCGACGCGAAGAGCGTTGTTTCCACCAGTGTCGTCGTGTTCACGAGCTTGGCATAACCGTCGTCGTTGTAGAGCGGGAGCTTCACCCCGGTTTCATTTGTGTCGAAAAACACGTTGAAAACCACGCGATCCCCGGCGGCAGCCGCAAAGGTGGTGGAGAGCTTTTGATAAACGCCCGGCGTGCCGCCGCGAATCAGCGCAAACTTTCCACCTTCCCGCGGGAACCAAGTGTCAAAGCCGTCGTAGCCGACGCCATCCAGACTTAAAGCTGAATCCACCACCGCCACGGTGCCCGTCGTCAGCGAAGTCGTCCAATCCGTGAGGTCGCCCAACTCGAAACCCGGATTGCTGAGGCCGGGGTGAATGACCGTCGCACCGACCTTGCCGCAAAAGATGGCGGCGGCAGCGATTAGAAATAGTCCTGTTTTCATGCAGATGATCTATCGCCCGTGCCGGTAGTTTTCGCCACCCGCACCATCCCTACCCGGCCGGTTTTTCCTACGGGCTGATCGGGCGCTGCACGGAACTCACGCCAGCCAGCGAAACCTTGTCCGCAATGACCTCGCCGTAAACCGTTGCCGGGCCGCTCAATTTTGCCGTGCGATCGGTGGCGAGCAGGAGGCCATTGAGCACCGAACTGCCGCTCAGCGTGGCCGCAGTCCCGGCTCCGACGACGTTGAAAAGTACGTTGTCGTAAGTCAGGCCACCGCTCAACTGCACGATGCTGCTGCCGCTCAGCGAGAATTTGTTGGTCACATTGATGACGTAGGTCGTCGTGGCCGTGCCTTGCAAAGTCAGCGCCGCGGTGTCGCTGAGGACAAAATCGGTCAGTTGGAGAACGACGGTCTGGTTGGCCGCGCCGCTCAGCGTGAGGTTGGTGTTCTGATTGATCGTGGTCGGATAGCCGGATGTCGCGGTGAGCGCAAAGGCGGCATTGGACGCGGTGTGGGCATCGGCCACGCCCTGCGCCAGATCGGAATTCTGATTGTTCAGGATGCTCCCGCTGATCGCGAAGGTCGAGGAGCGTGCCATCGAGCCGCTGGAACTGGAAACCACATCGCCGCGGATGGAACCGTAGCCGCTCAAATTGCTGTTGCCCGTGCCGGCAAAAGCCACATCGCCAAAAATGTTTGCACCGGAACTCATCACATTGGCACCGGGGCCGCTGTCGAGCGCGAAGACGGCCCAGCGCTCGGTGAGCGTTTGACTGGAATAACCCAAATCCACGCCGCTGCTCAGCAGGCTGGCCTGGCTGAAAAGCGGGGCGGCAGCCAGCGCGAACGCGGAGAGCATGGCCGTGCGGAGGGAAATTGCGCTGAAAATGGATTTCATGGTGGCGGACATGACAGTGGGTTGCCGGACTGTCCAGAGTTTTTTTATCTTGGCACTGTTTTCCCCGCGCAGTTTCGTGTCGGCGCGGCGCGCCCGCCCACTTTTTCCATGACCTCCATCCGAACCACGCCCCATGCCGGCTAAGCGCGCCCGGCTGTCGTGGGCCATCGCGGGCCTCGCCCTCGCGGCCCCGGCGCTGGGCGGCGGCACGAGTCTGGGGGCGCGGGCGGCGCTGCTGGCGGGCACGGCGGCTTTCCTGGTCTGTGCGCCGCCGCGGGAATCGCTGGGGAAAATCTGGAATGCGATTTTTCTGGCGCTCGGGGCGCTGGCGCTGACGGCGTTTCTCCCGGCGGCATGGTTCGCCGCGCCGGAGTGGCGGCAGGCGCTGGTGGAAAATGACGGCGTGGTGCTGCCGGCCACGCTTTCTCCGCAGCCGTGGCTGAGCGCCGAGGCAGCGCTCCTCTTTCTCGCGGCGCTGGGCTGGGCGTACTATCTTTTCGCGCGTCTGCCGGGGGAAAAGGACACGCGGAGCGCGGTGCTGATTTACGGCGCGGGCGTGGCGGTGCTGGCGGCGGGGGCGCTCGCGGCTTGGGCGAGCGGGCACCGCGTGCCGTTCTGGCCGCCCACGCTCAATGCCAGCCGGGATTTTGGCTTTTTCCCGAACCGCAACCAGACCGCCAGCGTGCTCGCGCTGGCGGGCGTGATCCTGGCCGCGGCGGCGCTCGGAAATTCCGCGCGCTCGCGCCGGCCGACCGCGCTTCTGCTGGCGGCGCTCGCGGTGGTCGGCGCGGCCTTGGTCGTCAATTATTCGCGCGCGGGCATCGCGCTGTTTTTTTGCGGGAGCGCGACCGCGATCCTCGCGTCGGCGCGCGTCTTCGGCTGGCGGAAAAGCTCGGCGCTCGGCCTCGCGACGATGGCCATTTTGCTGGCCGGATTTTTCCTTTTCGGGGGAAAAACGCTCGCCCGTTTTCAGGCGCGCCCCGGCGATTTCGCGGAGTCGTGGACGGGCCTGCGGCCGAGCCTGCAGCGCGATGCGCTCGCGCTGTCGAAGACCGCGCCGTGGCTCGGACAGGGGCTGGGAAATTTCGCGCCGGTCTTCGCGATGGCACGGCGGGAATCGGTGACGCAGAACCGCGCGCTGCACCCAGAAAGCGACTGGCTGTGGCTGGCGGTGGAGATGGGCTGGCCAGCGGTCGCGCTGCTGCTCGGAGGTTTTTTTCTCGGACTAAAACGCTGCCTGCCCTTCGAGCAAAACCTGCGCGTGGCGGCGGCTGTCTGCGCGGTGGCGTTTGCGCTGCATGGCCTGGTGGATGTGTCGGGGCATCGCGCGGGCGCGGTGTGGCCGGCGCTGTTTCTTTTCGGCAGCGCCATGAATCCGCAGCGACGCGGCCTGGAGCAGGCGTGGGTCGCGCCCGCGTTTCGTCTTTTCGGCGGGCTGCTCGCCGCGGTCGCGCTGTGGTGGCTGGCGTCGGACCGGTGGGATTGGGGCCGCGGGTTTGCGCCGACCACGCGGACGCTCGCGCGGCTCGACGAGCGGCTGCAAAAAGCGCGCGTGGACGGCGATCACGCGGCCATGATCGCCACCGCCACCGAGGCGCTGCGCAT
>JAYVNN010000582.1:0-8054 GCA_043758435.1 Chthoniobacter sp. | reverse complement strand
CGGTCAAAGGCCGGGTCGGGTTCACGCGCAAAATCCTCGCGCCAGCGCTGGAGTGCTTCGTTCATGGCTAGGGCACGTCGGAACGATACTGCAATTCCCGCTCCAACAAACTGAAGTGCCGCTGGCGATAGGTGGCGAGTTGCGCGTCGCTGACCTCGTCGGTGATTTCGCCGACCGCGACGAAGTCGTCCAAGGTGTAGTCGAGACGGAAGTGGAGAGGTTCGGATTTGAAATCCAAGCCGCCATCCGGCGAGAGATCGACCGTGACGCCAAAGCCGAAAGAGGAACTGGCGGCGGCCTTTGGAAACGGGAAGAACGCGGCACCGGGGCCGTTGCCGTTGCCAGCCTCAAGCACGGTGGGAATCGCGGCCCATGGTTTGACTTTCGCTTTGCGGGCAGCCCGTTCAACGCGGGAGAGGTTGTAGCGGCAAAGGACGACCGGAAGCGGTTTGGCGGTCGAACCGGCAAAATGGGAAAGACCGAGGACGTTGCGGAGTTGCATAGCCCAATCGGGAGCAGCGAGGAGTGACTCCACTTCGTCGAACGGCGCGACAAAGGCCGGGCGAGCGTCGCGTCGTTCGTTGATACCGTCGAGCCATTCAGTGAGGCGGCTGCGTTGGTCATCGCTGAACGTGCCAGCTTGTCCGGGCTCGCGTGAATGGATGAGATTGCGAAGCTCCGCGACGAGATCGGCAGGAAAATCGAATCCGCCGGGGAAGCGTCTATGCAGAGCCGGCAGCGATTCAAGTCGCACGACATCCTGATGGGATTCAATGGCCAGATGATTGTCCCTGTTTTCGGAGGCAAAGGTCGAAATGCCACCTGCCCGACGAAGCGGCAGGGCAACTCGTTCGTTGTAATGATTTCCAAAAGTCTGCAACCAAGGAGAGATGTCCCAGCCCGAAGGAGCAGAACCGGGCTTCTCGTCGAGGAAAGTTTGCTCGCGTGGGGCGGGCAGCCTTTCTTCGAGCAGGAAGTTCACCGCAGGGGCTGACTCCGCGACGACCGCTGAACGTGCGGTGGTGCGGAGGAACTCTGCGAATGATGCGTCACTCTGAAATGCCATGAACTTTTCTCAGTCTATGTGAAACGCATCGTTGTCCGCAAGGTTGATACCGCCATGGCCTGACTGCGGGGCGGGGCGCACGCGCTACCGCAGCGCCGCGAGGTCGGCATCGACCATGATTTTCACGAGGCCGTCGAAGCGCGTCTGCGGCTCCCAGCCGAGCTTGGCTTTCGCCTTTGCCGGATCGCCGATGAGCAGGTCCACCTCAGCGGGGCGCTCGTAGCGGGCGTCGTATTTCACATGCTCCTGCCAGTCGAGCCCGGCGTGGGCAAAGGCCACTTCGACGAACTCACGCACGCTGTGCGTCTCATTGGTGGCGAGCACGTAGTCATCGCCCTCGGGCTGCTGGAGCATGCGCCACATGCCCTCCACGTACTCCGGCGCGTAACCCCAGTCGCGCTTCGCGTCCATGTTGCCGAGATACAGCTCCTTCTGTTGGCCCATCTTGATCGCGGCGACGGCGCGCGTGATTTTGCGCGTGACGAACGTCTCCCCGCGGCGCGGGCTTTCGTGGTTGAAAAGGATGCCGTTGCTCGTGTGCATGCCGTAGCTCTCGCGGTAGTTCACCGTCGCCCAGTAGCCGTAAACTTTCGCCACCGCGTAGGGCGAGCGCGGCCAGAAAGGCGTCGTCTCCGTCTGCGGCACCGCCTGCACTTTGCCAAACATTTCGCTCGAACTCGCCTGATAGAAACGCGCCGGCACCTTCGTCTCGCGGAGCGCCTCGAGCAGGCGGATCGTGCCGAGGCCCACGATGTCGCCCGTGTACTCCGGGATGTCGAAACTCACCCGCACATGGCTCTGCGCGCCGAGGTGGTAAATTTCATCCGGCCCCGTGCGGTCGATGAGCCGCGTCAGATTCAGCGAGTCCGAGAGGTCGCCGTAGTGCAGGTGCAGCCGCACGCCGTTCACATGCGGGTCGGTGTAAAGGTGGTCGATGCGCGACGTATTGAACGTGCTCGCGCGGCGGATGATGCCGTGGACTTCGTAGCCCTTCGCGAGCAGCAGATCCGCGAGATACGAACCGTCCTGGCCGGTGATGCCGGTGATGAGAGCTTTCTTCATGGTGAAAATGTAAGGCCGCTGCGCAAGCAGGCGTCAGGCCAGCACTTGTTGCTGAGCGGAGAGCAAATCGGCAACCCCTTTCTTCCCCAGCGCCAGCATCGCGAGGAGTTGCTCGTGCGAAAACGTGCTCTCCTCGCCCGCGCCCTGCACCTCCACGAATTGCCCGTCGTCCGTCATCACCACATTCATGTCCACCGCCGCGTCCTTGTCCTCGACGTAGTTCAAATCGAGCACCGCCTCTCCGCCGACCACGCCCACGCTCACGGCCGCCACGAATTTCTTGATCGGCGATTTTTTCAGCAAGCCCGCGGCCTGCAGCTTCCGCACGGCCAGCGCCACCGCCACACACGCGCCTGTGATCGAGGCCGTCCGCGTCCCGCCGTCCGCCTGCAGCACGTCGCAATCGACGCACAGCGTCCGCGGCCCGAGCAAATCGAGATCGACCACCGCCCGCAGCGAGCGCCCGATGAGCCGCTGAATCTCCACGCTGCGTCCGTCGAGCCGGCCTTTCGCCGAGTCGCGCGGCTTCCGGTCGAGCGTGGAATACGGCAGCATGGAATACTCCGCCGTGAGCCAGCCGCCGGGCACCTTCTGCGCCTTCATCCAGCCCGGCACCGACTCCTCGATCATCGCGCTGCAAATCACCCGCGTATCGCCCGACGCCACGAGCACCGAGCCCGTCGAGTGCGGGGCAAAATTCGGCGTGAAGGAAATCGGGCGGATTTGATCGCTCGCGCGACCGTCGGGACGTGGCATAGGGCGCGTTCCATATTGATTTGTCCGCGTTTGCAAAAGCGCAATCTCCGCCGCCCGCCTGCATTTTGTCCGCGCTTCGCACTTGCGGCCCACGCGGCGCGGCGTGCATCTTCCCGGACTCTTTTTCCGTTCACTTCCTTAAAACCAAATCCCCAATCTCATGGCCGTAATTTCCCGAGGACTCGAAGGCATCATCGCCGCTGAAACGCGCATCGGAGACGTGCGCGGCGACATCGGCCAGCTCATCTACTGCGGCTACGACATCAATGAACTCGCCGGCAAAGTCAGCTACGAGGAAACCGTCCACCTGCTCTGGCACAACCGCCTCCCCACCCAGCGCGAACTCGACGCGCTGACCACCGCTTTGCGCGCCGAGCGCGAGCTGCCGCAGGGCGTCCTCGACTTCATCAACTCCGCGCCGAAGGCCGCCGCGCCCATCGACATCATGCGCACCGCCGTCTCCATGCTCGGCTGCTATCCCACCACGCGCCCCGGTCTCGAACTGCCGGAGCACTACCAGATCGCCATCAAACTGGTCGCGCAGATCGGCGTCATCGCCGCCTATTTTCATCGCGCCCGCACCGGCCAGCCGCTGCCGCCGATTCGCAAGGACCTGAGCGAGGCCGCGCATTTCCTCTGGCTGATGACCGGCAAGGAACCCGGCACCGAAGCCGTGCAGACGCTCGATGTCGCCTACGTGCTCCACGCCGAGCACGGCTTCAATGCGAGCACCTTCACGGGCCGCGTCGTCGCCTCTACTTTGAGCGACATGTATTCCGCGGTCAGCGCCGCCATCGGCGCGCTCAAAGGGCCGCTGCACGGCGGGGCAAACGAGGGCGTGATCCACATGCTGCAGGAGATCGGCTCGCTGGAAAACGTGGACCACTGGATCGAGGACGCGCTCGCGCAGAAAAAGAAAATCATGGGCATCGGCCACCGCGTTTACAAAGTGCTCGACCCGCGCGCGCCGCATTTGAAAGCGATGGCGATCAAGCTCAGCGAAGAGCTGGGCGACGCGAAATGGATCCAGATGAGCGAGCGTATCGCGGCGATCATGAAAGAGCGCAAAGGGCTCAATGCGAACGTCGATTTCTACTCGGCCACAGTCTATTACTCGCTTGGGATTCCGACGGATTTGTTCACGCCCATCTTCGCCATCTCGCGCATGAGCGGCTGGACGGCGCACATCCTCGAACAGCTCGCCGACAACCGCCTCTTCCGCCCGCTCAGCGAATACACCGGCGCGCCGGTCGGCAAAAAAGTCGTGCCCATCGCGGAGCGGTAGGCGGAAAGCCGAGTGCTGCGTCAGGTCCGAGCGAGCTGCTTGGACTTTTTCCTCGAAAGGCCGTGCTCCATCAGTAGTTGCACTAGCTGCCGCTCCGCTTCGATCTTCGTTGTACCCGTGTGGTGGAGAAGCTCGCGGTAGCTATGGGATGCAATTTTCAGCCCTCTAACTAAGTGCCCTGCGGAAGCGGAGGAATCTGCAAGGATGCAAAGACTCCGGCGTAGCAATGACTTCGCTTCGATCGTGCGACCGGTTTCTAAGATGAATAGGCTGAGATTATGTAGGCGATTTGCAACGTCAGGATGGGATGAGCCAAGGCGGGCTTCATCTATCGCCAATGCACGCCGCATCAATTGCTCGGCTTCGGAGTAGCGACCTGTTGCTTGGAGCAGGTTTGCTAAGGAATTAATGCAAGTCGCGACAATTGGATGATCGGAACCATAGCTGTCTTCGAGAATGGCTAATGCTCGGCGAAAAAGTCGCTCCGCTTCATCAAATTGTTTGGCATTGATTAGCAGTCCACCAAGATTAACTGCGGCGATGGCTACGTCCGGGTGATTGGGGCCGAGAGCAGCTTCTTGGATGCCCAATGCCCTGCGCAAGAGGGGTTCTGCTTCCGCTACACGACCCGTTTCGTGCAACAATTCCGAGAGATTGTTGAGCGCAGATGCCACCAACGGGTGGTGCGGACCAAGACTATTCTCATTGATAGCCAAGGCTCGCCGAAGTAGTGGCTCGGCTTCAGCGAAGCGGCTCGTATCTTTCAGTAAGGCCGCGAGGTTATTCAGCCCGAATGCGGTAATTTCGTGCGAAGAACCAAAATTTTCCTCTTGAAGACGTAACGCTCGGCGGAACAAATCCTCGGCTTCGGCGAGCCGATTGGTTGCATGTAACAAAGACCCCAAGCTATTCAGGGCTGATGCTAATTGGGGATGGTCGAGGCCATAACTCACCTCCTGACTGGCAACGATTTTCCGCAGCAGTGGCTCGGCTTCGGCATAGGCGGCTGCATTACTAAGTCGAATCGCTTCGTGGTGAAGTGAAGCAAGTTCCATTTCAGCCGGGCTTGAGAGGGTCTCTGTCAGTTCAACGCGGCGGAGAAACCACGAATTGAGATCACGATGCTCGCGGATGAGGGCTTGGGCGATATGGAGGGGAAACCACCAAATGGTGTGCTGGCCTGGTAAGGCAAAGTTTTCACGGCGCGAATTCAGTGCGAGAAGTGCGGCTTCCAACGCGGGACCGCTCGTGGGCAGCGAACGCTCGAAGCCGGTTAGGGACACAACACCTGGGCCTAGACGGGCAAGTTCGTCGGCGAGTCGCAGGGCGAGAGCATCGGCGCTGGCCGCAGCAGGGAGATCGAGCCGGTAAAAGGCAACGCCGTGAGGGACAAGTCTCTCTTCGAGCTGTCGAATGGCCGAGTCACGCGCACGGCCATCGTGGAAGATGGCGCGGATGAAGCCGTGCTCCGCGCGCCGACACCATAAGACGAGTCGGGAGACGGTATCGGCGATGGTGCCAGCTTCGGCGGCAGCCATCGTTTTAGACGGTACCGCCGAGGAGGCGTCCCGCGTCGCGCACAGACGTATCGAGGGAAGGAAGGCCGGGCACTTCGCTCAAAAGATCAACGACCAGAGGGTGAACGCCATACCAGCCTGCGCCGTTGAATTCCTGAACGGCTCGGGCGTGGAGCAGGGCATAGAGCGTGGGATCGGAGAAGGAGGCGCGCGGATCGCCGGTGTAAATGGCAGCGAGCTTGGCGAGTTTGTCGTCGAGCTTTACCTTTTCCACATCGTATTGGTTTTCGCCGAGATGGTCGCGGTATTCCTTGCGCAGGGCTTGGATAGCTGGCTCGACATCGGCAGCGGTGATGCGGCGTTTTCCGCCTCGACGAAGTTCGGCGTTGGTAGCGGACTCGATGATGAGGCCGAAGAGTTCGCGCAGATTGCCACCGGAGGCGACGATGAGACGGTCGATCTGGCCGTCTTCGGCGAGGGCGAGATCCATCCGACGCTCGACGATCCTGCAAAGGGCGGCACGACCGGTTGCGTGTGGCTCGTGGCTGGCAGTGTAAACCGGGGTGTCAGGAAAATTATGAGGGCCCTCGAAGATGGGCGGGAGGAAGTTCGAGCGAGAGGAGTGTCCGAGGAGGATGGGGAGATCGAGAATAAGGTGGCAGCGCAGCTCGGTGAGGAGGTTGCCGTAAGTGATGAAGAGGTCGTTGATGCGCTCGGGAGGGATGCCGGGCTTGTCGAAGTCGTCACCGATGACGAGCCATTCGAAGCCGGTGGAGGCCTGAAGACGGGCGTTGCAATCGGCGATGATTGCGTTGGCCAGGTCTGTTAGCTGATTGATGTTTTGCAGGCGGTACTCGGTGACTTCCTTGGAGCGGCCAGCGGCGCGTTTGGCTTCGGTCTTCAGCGATGCTGACAGTCTGAGGAACTGAGTAACCAAGGTAGCGGCACCTAGGGCGATTCCGGCACCCGCGCTGTGCGTGAAGTCGGTGCTGGTCTTGGTGGTGCTTTTTTCCACCGAAAACCAATCCAGCAAGGCACGGGTCAGATTCTCCGGTAATTGCGATCCGGTGCCGCCATCCGCGATGGGTTTCGCGGTTTCCTCGGCGAGGCGCAGGGCGATGATGAGGACGACGTCGAAGGGCTTGAAGTTGACCGGGTCGATGTCGCGGTTGGCGGAAAAACGCAGGGTGCGGAAGCGGGGCTTCACCATGGAGTCGATGGATAGGCGCGCGAGTTCCGTAGAGATGCCGACTCCGGCGTGACCCATGACAAAGGCTTTGTAGTGTTTGTCCGCAGTGGCGCGACTCAGTCCAAGTGCGAGACGCTGAATCTTGTCGGCACCGCGTGTGACATTCAGCTCGTCCACGTAAAACTCATCGAGCTCTGCGGGTGTCTCCAGCGGAGCGGGATCAAACGCACGTTGAATGGCTTCGAGAGTGTCAGCGCGTTGCATGGGCATTGGTGTTCGGGGGGTGTGTATCAGCCGGGGATGCTTTCGCAAGGTCAACGTGTCCACATGCTGTTTCGCCCCTTGATTTCCGACACAGAGTCGGCGCTTGACGGTTTCGGCACTCGCGACCTTTCCTCTCCGACTCCCACTCCATGAAAACTCAAACCCATGAATAGCCCGGTCGGTTTCGCCATCGTCGGGACGGGGATGATCGCCGAGGTGCATGCGCAGGCGATTGCGCAGACGCCGGAGGCGCGGCTGGTCGCGGTATGGACGCGGGCGGAGGAAAAGTGCGCGGCTTTTGCGAAAGCGCAAGGCTGCCGGGCGGCGGGGAGTTTGGCGGAACTCGTGGCCGATCCCGAGGTGCGGGCGGTGTGCATTGCCACGCCGAGCGGGGTGCATGCGGAGGTGGCGGTGCCGTTTCTCGAAGCGGGCAAGGCGGTGCTGTGCGAGAAGCCGATGGAGATCAGTCTCGCGGCGGCGGATCGCATCCTCGCGGCGGCGGAGCGGGGCGGGGGAGTGCTCGCGGGCGTTTTCCAAATGCGGCTCGGGCGTGGGGCGGGGTTGCTGAAGGCGGCGGTGGAGGCGGGGCGCTTTGGGCGGCTGACGATGTGCAGCGCGTACGTCAAATGGTGGCGCGAGCAGAGCTATTATGAGTCGTCGGCGTGGAAGGGGACGTGGGCGATGGACGGCGGCGGGGCGCTGATGAACCAGGGCATCCACGCGGTCGATCTGCTGCAATGGCTGGTCGGGTTGCCGGCGGAGGTGAGTGGGTTTTTTGGCACGCTGGCGCATGCGGGCGTGGAGGCGGAGGACACGGTGGCGGCGGCGCTGCGGTTTCCGTGCGGGGCGCTGGGGGTGATCGAGGCGGCTACTTCGTGCTGGCCGGGGACGGATTTGCGGATCGAACTGAGCGGC
>JAYVNN010000581.1:0-2580 GCA_043758435.1 Chthoniobacter sp. | reverse complement strand
CGTCCGCATTTTCATGCTGAACGCGACCGTGCCGAAGTCATTCACGAACGGCACACCGAAGCTCGTGAACGTCGTCGCGACCGGCGTCGCCGGTTCGCCGGGGACCGCATCGCCACCGCTGCTCGCGCCGGTGTGGAGCAGCACGAGGATCGGTGTGCCGCTGCTCACCGACACGGTGCCAGTCCCCGTCCCGCCGAAGCCGTCGCTGATCGTGTAGTTGAAAAACTCGGTGCCGGTGTAGCTCGCGTCCGGCGTGTAAGTGACCGTGCCGCCGAGGAAGGACACGCTGCCATGCTGCGCCGGCCCTGCCGACGTGATCGAGAGCGCGTCGCTGTCGAGATCGGTGTCATTCGCGAGCACCGCGATGTCCACTGCCTCACCCGCGCTCATCGCCGTGTCCGCGCCCGCTGACGGCGGATGATTGAGGGTGGTGAAAAAGACGCTCGGCGCAAATGGAGCCTGCGTGATGCCCGCGAGATTCATCCCCTTGCTGAAGACGTAATACGTCGTATGCGGCGCAAGGCCGCTTTTCACGAAGCTCGCGCCCACCGCGCTGCGCCCGGCCGGGATGAGCGTGGTGCCCACCGCGTTTTCAAACAGCGAGAATTCGACCTCCGTCGTGAGGCCGTTCGGGTTCACCGTCGCGTGCAGCGTCGCGCTCGTGTAAGAAACATCCATCGCCGCCGTGGTGGTGATCGTCGGCGCGGCATCGGGCGGGCCGAATTTGCGGAGGAATCCATAACCGGTCCCTGGCTGATAGTAGGCGAATCCGCTCACGTAAACATTGTCGAGTGCGTCAACAGCCAGGCCTTCTGCATACGAAGCCCCATTGCTATCCGGGGAGGTTTCCCACAAAACTGCTCCATCGCTCGTCCTGTATTTTGTCAGGATGAGGTTGTCACGGATGCTGCCAGGGTGGTGAGTTCCGGCGACAATGGGATTCCCAGCGCCATCGAGCGTCATGATAAGGTCGCTTTCCGCAAGGCTTGCCCCATTGCTCAACTCCCACAGCTTGGTGCCATTGGGGGCATACTTCACGACGTAGGGGTGGAACGTATCGGAGTTCATCGTTACCCATGCTGTGGCCACGAAAACATTGCCTCCACTATCCAACTTAAAGGCTTGCCCATTGAAGTTCGGAATCACACCGCCAAGATTCTCCCGATTCTCCCACATCAGCGAACCATCGCCGACTGCATATTTCGCGGTGTAGCGCGCATCGTTAAGCGAATCGGTCTCGAGCACTCCCGTGGCGGTGACATTGCCAAAGACATCGACGCCCACGCCGTCTGCGACGGAACCATTTTGGCCCGGCTGGCTGAGCCCGGAATATTGTTTTTCCCACAGCACGGCACCATCCGATCCGCGGAGCCTGGCGACGTAGAAAATGCCGTATGTAAAAGCGCTATTTCCGAAATCTACATAACCAGCGACCGCCACATTGCCACCGCCGTCGATCGCCATGGCCAACAAGGCGTCATCGCCTGCGGCGGAGCCGCCGGCGCCGGCGACCCGGCGCTCCCAAAGCAGGCCGCCGTCTGTGGCGCGGTATTTCAAGGCGCACCCCTCGGTGTGGCCGGTGCTGTTGGTGATCTGCCCGGCAACGATCACGTTACCGTCCCCATCCAGGCCGATGGCCCTGCCGATGCCCTGCGTTCCGCCGGGCGTGTGGAAGCGTGCCTCCCACAGCTTCACTCCGTCCGTTCCGCGATACTTGGCGGTGTAAATATCCGAAGTGCCCGGCGTATTGAGCGCAGAGGCAATCACGAAAAGATATCCCCCCGCATTCACCACGACCCTCGCAATCTGGCCGGTGGTGGTGGCGTCATCGTTGCGCCACAACAGCGCGTGGGACTCACCGGCATACTTCGCCGTGAACAATGTGTCGGGCCCAGAGTTGCCAACGGCGAGGATATCACCTGAGGAATCCGCGGCTGAGCCATACAGGAAGTTTTCCGGTGTGAGCACGGCCCATTTTGTCGCCACCGTTTCCGCACGCGAGGGCGGTGCGAAGGCGAGAAGAGCGGCGAGGGCGGTGAGCGTGAGCAGGCCGAGTGTTTTCATGGTGCGATGGAGTCCGGGTTCGCAGGGCTTACACGCGGTTTCGCGGCGGGGATTTCACCGCAACGCAAATTCTTTCGTTGGATAGCGTGAAATCGGCGCGTGGAAGCAAGGCGAACCGTCATCAACCTCATGAACCTCCCTCGCATCCTCACCGCACTCGCGATGGAGCGTGCTCCATCGCCCGCGCCCGCGGGCCCGCACGAGCAGCCTCCGAGTTGAGCAGAGAAATCATCGTCTTCTCCGGCGATGCGCTCGACGCCGCGACCGGCGCGCCGGTCGGCTCGACATGGTCGAGCTTTGGCATGCCTTCGATCGGCAGCGCAGGCGACGTGGATGCCCGGGACCCGACCCTCGCGACTGGGCCCGGCTTTCTCGCGAAATACAAGACGCCGGCGAACGGCACGTTCTCCAGCATCTTCAGCCATCGCGCGCACAAGCTACAGGTAGCACGGCAGCGAATCGCCGCCTCGATTCACGGCCCGCCGCGCGTGAAAAAAGGCTTCATCACCGTCACTC
>JAYVNN010000580.1:0-2594 GCA_043758435.1 Chthoniobacter sp. | reverse complement strand
GTGCGCTTGTTCGCATAGTAGTACGTGCAAACGTCCGTCGTGATCGTGAATCCGGGAGGCACCGGCAGGCCGATGCGCGTCATCTCCGCGAGGTTCGCTCCCTTGCCGCCGAGCAGCGGCTTCATCGAGCCATCGCCGTCCGCTTTGCCAGCGCCCCAAGTGTAAACGTATTTCACGGATTTGCCCTTCGCGGGGGCGGTGGATTTTTTAGCGGGTTTGGATGTCATGGAATTGTTGAGAGTTGAATGTTGAGAGTTGAGTGGATCAGATTTCAGATTCGTTGCGTCGGCGCGGCGCGGGGGCGTTCCTTCCGGGCAAAAAATGGGCGCGCTGTATGCCACAGTGGACAAGTGGTGCAAAGGGATTTTGCGGGGAAAATGATTTGCATCCGGTGCTGAGGATTACGTTTTGCGGCACCCCGCGCGACCAGAACGGCGAGCAGGCATGTCGACGCAACGCGAAGCGGCGATAATAATCCGCCGGCATTATTTCTACGCTCCGGGCGTAGTTTGGGCTTTCCAGCGGCATGTTCCCGGCTATCCGTTTTCGCATGAGCACCAAGCACCCCTCCCGGGCTCGCAGGAAAAAGAGTCCTCAAAAATCAATTCTCAAGACATTCTCGAAGCTTGGGCTCGCATCCTACCAGCAGCGTTCCTACTTTCTGCAATTCTCCGACCAAGAGCAGGCGGAGCCGCAGGAAGAATATCTGATTCGCTTTTCTTCATCCTCAGAGTAGGCGCTGCGGACATGGCGAGCTGGAACGAACTGCTGGCGGAGATTCATCCGAAGGGCTTGGCGCACGACACCGTGAGGAAGCGCAGCCTCGCGAAACTCGCGGCCCTCACCGGGCGCAATGTGATCGTCTATTATTCCGGCTGGCTGCAAAAGCCGCAGTTGACCGGCGTCAAAGGCATCAGGTTGGACATCAACGATGCCGATAAAGAGTCATTCATGGCGGCGATTCACGGCCTCGACCGGAGCAAGGGACTCGACTTATTTTTGCACACGATGGGTGGCGAGATTGCCGCAGTGGAATCGCTGATCGACTATCTGCGCGCGATGTTCACTGACTTGCGGGCCGTGGTGCCGCAGGTGGCCCTCTCTGGAGGCACCATGCTCGCCTGCAGTTGCGAGAGGATTCTCATGGGAAAGCAGTCGAGCCTCGGCCCCATCGATCCGCAGATCGGCGGGGTGCCGGCGCATGGCATCATCGAAGAGTTCAGGCGCGCGTGCCGCGAGATCGCCAAGAGCCCGCAGCGCATTCCTGTCTGGCAGCCCATCATCGCCAAGTATTCCCCGACGCTCATCGGCGAGTGCGAAAAGGCGATCAAGTGGTCGCAGGAAATCGCGCGCGAGCGGCTGGTGAAGCATATGTTCAAGGATTGTCCCAACGCAAAGTCGCTGGCCGCAAAAGTGGTGCGCGAATTGAGTGATCATGCGCTCACTAAATCCCACGCACGGCATATTTCTGTCGAGCGCGCCGAGGCTATGGGCCTGATCATCGAAAAGTTGGAGGACGATCAGAAATTGCAGGATGCCGTCCTCACCGTCCATCATTCCTGCATCCTCACGCTCAGTGAAACCAACGCCGTCAAGCTGGTGGAGAACAGCAAGGGAGTCGGGCAGCTATTGCAGGTGCAACAGACGCCAGCGGCAAAGTAGGCGGTAGCCGATGACGATGCGCCAGCGGTACTCGCCCTGCTTGTTGGAAAGACTTCGCGACTGGATCGCCGTTACACCATTACGGAACTGCCAGCACCGTGGTGAGGAATGCCCAAGCGTCGGCGGTCTCGTCCATCACCTTGGTGAGCGCGGTGCCGGCGCCGTGGCCGGCGCTGGTCTCGATGCGGATGAGCGCGGGCGGCGCTCCAGTGGCCTGCGATTCCTGGAGGCGCGCGGCGAACTTGAAGCTGTGCGCGGGGACGACGCGGTCGTCGTGGTCGGCGGTCATCACCAGCGTCGCGGGGTAGCGCGTGCCGGGCTTGAGATTGTGATACGGCGAGTATTTCACGAGCGCGGCGAAGTCCTCCGCGTTTTCGCTGCTGCCGTAGTCGCTCTTCCACGCCCAGCCGATCGTGAACTTGTGGAAGCGCAGCATGTCCATCACGCCGACGGCGGGGATGGCCGCGCCGAAAAGTTCGGGCCGCTGCGTGATCGCCGCACCGACGAGCAGGCCGCCGTTGCTGCCACCTTGGATCGCGAGCTTCTCGCTGCGTGTGTATTTGTTTGCGATGAGCCACTCAGCGGCGGCGATGAAGTCGTCGAAGACGTTTTGCTTTTGCAGCTTCGTGCCGGCCTGGTGCCACTCGGCGCCGTATTCGCCGCCGCCGCGCAGCGTCGCCACGGCATAGACGCCGCCCATCTCCAGCCACACAGCGCGCGAGACGGAAAATGCGGGCGTGAGCGAGATATTGAAGCCGCCGTAGCCGTAGAGGATCGTCGGCGTGCTGGCATTTGGATCCAATGCCGACCTCGGTCTTGTGCGAGCCGTGGTGGTTCGCCGCGAGATCGAGGCGTGGCTCAAGAGGAAGGGGCTCTCGGAAAAAATTCAGGTTCGGTGCTATTCTGCGGCCAACTCGGTTCCGTTCACCGGA
>JAYVNN010000579.1:0-2596 GCA_043758435.1 Chthoniobacter sp. | reverse complement strand
GTGCGGTGCGCGCCGGGATCGACGCGGATGAGGCCGGCGAAGATGGTGCGCGCGGTGTCGTCGAGGGAGTTTTTGTAGAGCAGGTCGCTCTGGGTGTTCGGCACTTCGTGGATTTGGAAAGTGCGGGCGTCCACTTCCTGCGCGGCGTCGGCGACGGTCACGGCGAGCATGTCGCTGCGCCCGCCTTGGCCGCGGAGATGGCTCACGCTCTCGCTGCGCACGTGGCGTCCGCCGAGCTGGGCGAAAAGGGATTTCGACTGGGCGTCGCGGCCGACGACGGTGGAATTCATCTGGAAGGTGTGCGCCTTGCGGCTCCAGTTTTGCACGCAGACATAGGTCACGTTTGCACCCGCACCGAGCCAAAGATCGTTGACCGCGCAGGCGAGGCCGGGCGCGTTCGCATCGGCGCTTTCGTAGTAGTCGATGAGCGTCACCTTCGCCATGTCCTCGGCGATGATGAGGGTGTGCGGAAAGACCGAAGCGTTCGCGCCGTGCAGCCAGTGGAAGGCCTCGATTGGCAGGTCGATTTCGACGCCGCGCGGGACGTAGAGGAAAGTGCCGGCGCGCACCTGCGAGGCGTGGAGCGCGGCGAATTTCTTTCCGCCGAGGATCGCCTCTTCGCGCATGAAATGTTTGCGAAACAGCTCGGGATGCTCGGTGGCAGCTTGTTCAAGCGGCAGCCAGATGACGCCGCGTTGGCGGAGCGAATCGGCCAGCGTTTTCTGCGCGAGCAGTTCGTCGTTGGCGAAAACCATGCGTCCGGCGATGGCCGCGAGGCCGGTCGAGCGGGCGAGCAATTCGTCGCGCGTCGCGTCATCAACCGGCTGCGCCTGCGTGTAGGCGCTGAGGTCGAGGTCTTTGACATTGGCAAAGCGCCACTCCTCGTTCGTGCGCACCGGCATCGGCAGCGCGGTGAATTTTTCCCAAGCCCCGGCCTGCTCCGGGGAGGCCGGCCCAGCGCTGAGAATGGGCGCAGTGGTCGTGTTCAATACTTCTTCAGATTCCAAAATTGCGGTGCTCATGGTTCAGCCGACGCTGCCTTCCATTTCGAGATCAATCAGGCGCTTGAGTTCGACGCTGTATTCCATTGGGAACTGGCGGACGAGGTCGTTGACGAAGCCGTTCACCGAGAGGCTCATGGCCTGCGCTTCGGTGAGGCCGCGCTGCTGCATGTAGAAGATCTGCTCGGCGGAAATCTGCGAGACGCTGGCCTCGTGCTGGCTGGAGTTGCCGGTGCCGCGCACGGTGATCGCCGGGTAGGTGTCAGTGCGCGATTTCGAGTTGATGAGCAGGGCGTCGCACTCGGTATTATTCTTGCAGCCTTTGAGGTGTTTCGGGATATGCACGAGGCCGCGGTAGGTCGAGCGGCCGGTGCCCACGGAGATGGATTTTGAGACGATGTTCGAGGTCGTTTCATCCGCGGCGTGGATCATCTTCGCGCCGGTGTCCTGATGCTGGCCGTCGCTGGCGAGCGCGATGGAGATGACTTCGCCGCGGGCCTTGCGGCCTTTCAGGACAACACCGGGATACTTCATCGTGAGGCGCGAGCCGATGTTGCAGTCGATCCATTTCACCTCGGCCTCCTCGTGGGCGATGGCGCGTTTGGTCACGAGGTTGAAGACGTTGGCGGACCAGTTCTGTACGGTCACGTATTGGATCTTCGCGCCTTTCATGGCGACGAGTTCGACGACCGCGGAGTGCAGCGTCGCGGTCTCAAATTTCGGCGCGGTGCAGCCTTCCATGTACATCACCTCGCTGCCCTCGTCGGCGATGACGAGCGTGCGCTCAAACTGGCCGAAGTTCTCCGCGTTGATGCGGAAGTAGGCTTGCAGCGGGTGCTTCACCTTCACCCCCGGCGGCACGTAGATGAATGAGCCGCCGCTGAACACGGCGCTATTGAGCGCGCTGAATTTGTTGTCGCCGGTCGGGATGACTTTACCGAACCACTTGCGGAAAATCTCCGGGTGCTCGCGCAGCCCTTCGGTCGAGTTGCAGAAGATCACGCCCTGCTCGCCGACCGCCGCCTTGATGTTGGAATACACGGCCTCGGAGTCGAACTGCGCCTCGACGCCCGCGAGGAATTTGCGCTCCTGCTCGGGGATGCCGAGCCGGTCGAAAGTGCGCTTTACATCGTCCGGCACCTCGTCCCACGAGCGCGTCGGCTTCTGCCCGTTCGCCAGGTAATAGCGGATGTTTTCAAAGACGATGTTCTCCAAATCCTTCGACGCCCAATGCGTCGGCATCGGCTTCGACTTGAAGATTTCCAGCGCGCGATGGCGGAACTCGCGAATCCATTCGGCCTCGCCTTTGACCTTCGAGATGTAATCAACGGTGTCCTTCGTCAGGCCGGTGCCGGCATCGAATTTATGGCTCTCGGGATACGAGAAATCACCGCGCGTGCGGTCGATGTCGATCTGGTTGTCGGTTGCAGTGCTCATGGTCGTGGCCTCCGGGTTATGCGAGCGCGGGCTCGGTCAGTTCGTCTTTGATGAAATCATAGCCGCGCTCCTCGAGTTCGAGCGCGAGTTCCTTGCCGCCGCTGCGGACGATGCGGCCCTCGACCATGACATGCACCACGTCGGGCACGATGTAGTCG
>JAYVNN010000578.1:0-2599 GCA_043758435.1 Chthoniobacter sp. | reverse complement strand
TCGGGCACGGTTTCGAGGCGGATTTTTTCGAGCGGGCTGATGACGGTGAGTTCGTCGAAAGTGGGGAGCGTCGTCGCTTTTTCCGGCGCGTCGCCATTGATCTCGGTGATGCGGAAAAGCTGCGCGCCGCGGTTGCCGCGCCGGGTCTGGCCCTTGACCCACTGGCCGTCGCGCAGGTTGTAGCTGCGGCACAGCTCGGGCGTGACGAAAACGTCGCTCGGGTTTTGCGTGAAGCTGCGCTTGGCATCGCGCAGAAAACCGAAGCCTTTGCCAGAAACTTCCACGAGCCCTTCGGCGTCGGCGATTTCCTCCTCGCGCGGCGGCAACTCCACATGCACCGCGCCGCGTTCCGTGCGCTCCATCCGCGGGGCCTGGTCGGCGGGCATGGAAACGGGGACGGGGGCATCCGCGCGGCCATCGGCGCGGGCCTGCTCCTGCATCTGCCGCGCGACGTGGAGCGGGATGTAAACGGGGCGCTGTTTCACCGAGGGCGCGGCGGGAATTTCCGGTGCCGGAGCAGGCGCGGAAGGGGGGACGGGAGCGGGAGCCGCGGACTCGGATTTGGCGCGCGAAGGGCTCCACTCATCGGCGCTCGCCGCCGGTGCGGGCGCGGGCGGCGGGACGGCTGCGGCAGGCGCTTCCGGCGCGGCAGGCAGCTCGGGCTGGGCTTCCTCGGCGGCTTTGACGGCTTTCCTTTTGGCGGGAGCTTTTTTCGCCGCAGGCTTTTTGGCAGCCGGCTTGGCGACCTCCGCCTCTGGGGCGGCGGCAGCGGGGGACTCGGCAGCTTTGACCGTGCGTTTCTTCGCGGGTTTTTTCGGTTCGGTGGCCTGCTCGGCGAGCAATGGTAGGTCTGCGGGTTTGGTCATAGAAAGTGAGGTGGGTTTGGGGAAAAAATTGGGATCGGGGTGAGGCCTTTGGATGGCCGCGGGCGGTGGCAAATGGGGTGGCTGCTGTCAGGATACCGGACAGAATCAGCACATGGTTGGGCTGGGCGAAAATGGGCCTCGTTGCAGGTCGAGGAAACCTTTGGACTGACGGTGGTGAAACCGCTGGCTGTGACCCGCCATGGATCAGGATTGGTGTGTGGGTATGATACGGAAACGCGCTTGGCTGCTGGCTTGCGAGGGAGCGGTCTGCCGAGAGGTCAGACCAACCGAGGGCGCGAACTGATGTGGCGGAGAGTGCGCGAGGGGCCGGGCGGCGTCAACGGGTTTTTTTTCGCGAAGCGGGCCGCGGGTCAGCCTGCGGCTTTGCTTTCGCGGGATGGGCGGCGCATAAACGCGCCGCGCCATGCCACGTTTCGCCAGACTTTTCCTCGCCCTTGCCCTCGCTTTTTCGTCCTGCGGAAAGACGCCGCCGGGCACGCGGGAATGGGGCGCGCGGCAGATGGCGGGATTGGCGTTTGAGGCGCCGGGTGGGTTTCAAAAGACACCGCTCGATCTCGGGCTCGCGCAGGAATTCATCGAGAGCAGCGAGATGCAGGTGTGCCGCACCGCGGAACTCGAAATCGATGTGCTGCGGACGGTTTACAAAAACGGCGTCGAGCTGAATTTCGACGGCGCGGCGAAGGGTGCGGTGGATGGCATCGCGCATCTCGAAGGCGTGCGGAATCTGCGCGACACCGCGGTGGCAACGACTGTCTCGGGCAAGCCCGCGCGGCGGCTTTCCATCACCGCCGAGCGCGGACGCAAGACGATGCGGGTCGAGGGCATCCTCATCGCGGATGGTCAGGCTTACTACCAAGTGCAGGCGATCTTTGACGCTGCGAGTCCACACGCGGCGGAGGATGCGGAGCGGCTGCTCAAATCAGTGCGCCTCGCGCTGTAGGGGAAACTGTCAGCTTCCCCGGCAGTCGCGAGGCACCGTCGCCGCCAGCCGCAGAATCGCGCGCTTGTGCGGCGCGGCGAGGGCGAGGTTTTCGATTTCACCGAGCGCGACCCAGCGGTGATCGGGCGCGATTTTTTCCGGTGCAGACGCGGCGAAAACGCTGAGCGTGACGCGGTGGTGCGTGAACGGATAGTCGAGCGCGAGCAGGAGTTTCGCCGCGCGCGCGGGCGGCGTGAGCGCGGGCAGTTTCCACAGGCCGCGCCAGCGCGGGCCGGTCTGCTGCGCGAGCAAAAGGTGGCCGTCGCGCACGATCCACGCGCAGTCTTCGGCGAGGGCGACGGTCTTGCGGCGCGGCTTTTTAATCGGGAGCGCCGCGGGATTTTCCGCGCGGCAATGCGCGCGCACGGGGCACTGCGGGCACTGCGGCGCGCGCGGCGTGCAGACGAGCGCGCCGAGTTCCATGAGCGCGGAATTGTGCAGCCGTCCGCCGCGCGCGGGCAGCAGCGCTTCGGCGGTTTCCCAGAGGATTGCCGAGCCGCGTGCGGTGTCGATGGGCTCGCGCAAATCCAGCAGCCGTGCGAGCACGCGCGCGATGTTGGCGTCGATGATCGGCGTGGCGCGGTCAAAGGCGAAGATGGCGATGGCCCCTGCGGTGTAGCGCCCGACGCCGGGAAGCGCGGCGATGGCGGCGAGGTCATCCGGCAGCGCGCCGCCGTGGTGTGCGACGACGTGTTGTGCCGCGCGGTGCAAATTGCGCGCGCGCGAGTAGTAG
>JAYVNN010000577.1:0-2601 GCA_043758435.1 Chthoniobacter sp. | reverse complement strand
CCCGCAGAGCCGAGCGCTCCTGCGCGACCACATGGCGCTCCTGCGCCCGCTTCTTTCCCAGCGCTCAGACCCGCGTGAGCTGGTCGAGCATCGCCTGCACCTACAGGCGCGTGGGCGGATCATCCAGCATGAGGAACAGCGTGCCGAGGCGCGGATTGCGCGCCATGCCTCGCGCCAGTTCCAGCGCGGCGAAGTGAGTCGCGGGGACGCGGCTCTGCGGTGCGGGTGATGGGGACGGGTGCGGCAAACTGCGGGGATGAACAAAGTTGCGGGCGGCTTACGTCCAAGGCCGCTGGGAGCCTCGAAGTGCTGGTGAATAACCATTACCTCCTATGCCAAAAACCACCCGCCAGAAAATCGTCGCCAAAGCGCAACCCGCCGTGAAAAAAGCCACCGCCGCCGCGCAGCGCACCGTGGCCAAAAGTAAAGTCGCCGCCAAAAAGACCGTAAGTCAGGGCAAGGCCGCCGTGAAAAAGACCGCACCGAAAGTCAAGGCGGTGGCCCGCAAGACGGTGAAGAAGGCCGACGGCATCATGGATACAGTCAAGGACAGCGTCGCCAGCGGCCTCAAGAGCGTGGGTGATTTCGTCAAGCAGGTGACGCCCGACGCGCTTCTGCCCAAGTCCGCGAAAGCGAAGCGGAAGTAACCTCCTAACATTTCCCCTCTCGTTCCAAAGTTAGGCTTTGGGGAATACCCGCTCCGGTCTCAAGGTTGGCTCTTGACCAACTACCGGTTACCCGACGCACGGTTTGACGGACGAATGATACTTATAAACAAAGTCACCGAAGCCCTCGACGCGCAGGTGGAATTGGTGGAGACGCGCCTGCGCGCGTTTTTGCCTGAGGGTTCGTTTGTCCTCGCGGTGAATGTAGATGCGCCGACGATGGTGACGCTGATGACGTGGCGGCCACGGAGCGCGCTGGGAGCCTACGATCTGCCCCGGGCGCTGCTGGTCAGCGAACGCCCCCGCGAACTGGAGTCGGCGATCGATCACTTCATCACGCTGGTCAAGGCGCATGCGTGAGGGCGAGCGACGAGGAAATCCAAATCCGCATGGATCTTGGAATGGAAGACGCGGAGGGTGCCGCGCCTGACGGGTTTGCCGGCAGGTTCTGGCGTCCGCGGCATGCCCGGCTCGCGATTTTCCGGGCAGATGAACCCCTCCGACGCAACGCCCGTGGCCCCGCCGAACATTGGTGGGAATGGAATTCCTGCCAGAAAGCCACTCAGCGTCGAGGAGTTGACCGACCAGAATGTCAAAGCCATCGCGGCTCTCGAACAGGAGGTAAAGAATCAGTTGTCGCGGACAGACCGCGTGGCTGGGAAGATCACCCGCTTTTGCGGTTCGATGGCTTTCGTGTGGCTGCACGTCGTCTGGTTTGGGGGATGGGTGGTGTGGAATATCACGCCGGGCTGGACGCATGTAGATCCGTATCCGTTCAGCTTTCTGACGCTAGTCGTCTCGCTCGAAGCCATCTTTCTCTCCACCTTTATCATGATCTCGGAGAACCGGCAGGCATACATGGACGAGCGGCGCAGCCACCTCGATTTGCAGATCAATCTCCTCGCCGAGCAGGAGAATACGAAGATGCTGGAACTGCTGGAGAAGATCGCCGCCAAGCTTGAGATCGATATCAGCGGCGATCTCTCAGTGGCGGTGCTCAAGGAAGCGACCCGCCCGGACAAGCTCATCGCGCAAATCGACGAAAGCGCGAAGGCGGCAGACACCGACGATGAGGCGGAAAGTGCATCGAAAGGAACACCCCGCGATCACTGAAGCGACCACCGGCGCTCCAAAAGTTTCTGCGCTACGGAACGGCCCAGTGGACGGATGTTCCCGAAAGCCCCACTTTCGGGGAGCGTGGGTGCGAGAGACAGGATCCATACGCGCGTGGGCCAGATGCTGCGCGATTAAGGGGCATCATGGATCAAAATTCAATGGTGCGGGCCAGCTTGGGTGAACTGGTGGTAATCTGTCGCAACGCACACGATGGTTTTCAGGCTGCCTCGAAACACCTACAAGCCGATGAGGTGAAAATCCTGCTCTCGCAATTCGCCAGCCAAGGTGCCCTGTTTGCCAATGAATTGCAGGCCGTGTCCCGCTGCCGAACCGAGGCTGCCGTCGTGTCGGAGTCAGAACCGACGGGCGCGATGCTCCACCGCGGATGGATCAATCTGGACGCGGCGGCGGCCAGCGGGTCGTCCTATGAGGTTTTGGCCGAGTGTGAAAGGGGCACGGAAAGTATGCTGGCCACTTACAAAAGGGTGCTCTTGCGGGATCTTCCTGATGACATCCGGCAGATTCTTGAGACACAGCTGACGTCCATGCAGGCGACGCATGAGTGCGTCAAAGCTTTGCGTGACGCTGAAATGGAACGGTAGTCCGCGAATCTCGTTGATTCGATTGCTTTTGCTTGTGCCTGACGAGCTAACATTCCCAGCTTCAGACAAGGTTTTTCCGGCCCGGCTCGGAACTGTCAAACCGATCCTAGATGGCTGCGTCAGGTGCTGCGTCGCGTGTGCTCATCGGCAATGATGATCCGATTCATACCCTGGCGATGTTTGAAGCATTGGTTAAGGAGGGATACCAAATGACGGTG
>JAYVNN010000576.1:0-8175 GCA_043758435.1 Chthoniobacter sp. | reverse complement strand
CCTGCCGGCGGCTAAATTCGCTCGCCACATCTTGACCGCCCGTCTCAGGCTTCCACCGCGTGCATGTGTAGCAGCGTACGGCGAGTCAGGGAGCTTGGGATTCGATGCTCGATCCTTAACCTGCGGTTCGGAAATGTGATGCCTGCGCCTGCACGAAGCATTCCACCAAGCCTTCATAGTGGTGGCCTGTGATTCGTGTCCAAAGTCCAGATGCTCGGCGTCCTCACCGATGGTTAAGTGACGGTTCGCCTGTGAGAATTTCGGATGACGCCGGAACATCTTAGCGAGCGGCACGCGCGCATTATCAATGAGCCCGATGATGCCGCCGCGGTAGGACCCGTGGGAAAGGGAAAGTCAATCGTGGCGGAGTTGCCTGCGACGTTCCTCCTTCGAGAGTCGACCCATTTTTTCGACCGCTGCGTAGAACAATTTAAGGTCGGCATGCTCCATTCTTAGCAAGCGTTCAAAACCGGGCACGAGGTCGAAGTAGGTCGCGACGGAATTGAGCCTCGAGTTGTTCCAAGGCTTGGCGAAGGCGCGATGATAGCGCGGATCATCGCTTCGCTGCGCATAATCCCTGACCATTGTTTTGAAAAGGGCTGCTTTGTCCCTGCGCATCGCGTCGGGGCCGCGGCCACGGTCCGCATATAGGCACTCCAGTTTCTGCCGCGTATCCAGCAGAAGCCGGATGATTTCTCGATCCTTTGAAATGCTGGCTTCATACCGGGCGAGAGCTCGGAAATCGCCCTTCGACCTCAGCCATCGGCGCACGCCTTCCTGCGCGTTAGCCGTGGCAAATGCCTCATTGAAGTCCGTGTCGCCGGGCAGGAAAAGCTTCACATGGGTGAGTTCATGGAAGATCAGCTCGGCAAGTTCCCGGTCAGTTCGAAACAGGCACGTGTTGAGGACTGGATCACGGAACCATCCCAGCGTTGAATAGTCATCCACCTCGCCGACATGCTCTTCGAGTCCTTGCCTCCGAAGCCGTTCGGCTTCGTGTTCGGCATCCGACCGTGCAAAATAACCGCGATACTTCAAGTGGCCGAGGCTAGGATACCACCATGTTTTCGCCTCCACGGAAAACTCCGGCGCCGCATATACGACCCAGGACACGTAGCGGCGGTGCAGGTCGGTGTAGCGTTCATACCGCCCGGCTCCTGGCAACCCCAGTTGCTCGATGGAAAACCGCCGCGCTTGCTACACCAGCGCCAGCTTCCGCTTCACGCTGGAAGGCACGCGCTCATCTCTCATCACCGAATTTACCGGCTAAGCGTTTTGCAAAATCTCTGCCTGACCACCGATCGCTTGGGTGTAGAAGCTGATCGTCCCGCAACCAGACATGGATAGGCAGGAGAGGCTGCAAATAAACCGGGCGCGGTGCTCACGAATTGATTGCATCAGGGTGCCAACATATTCGATTTCGCAAGGCAGTTGGTTGAAATTCGTGGCGCTGCTTTTGCCGCCGCGTAAGGGCAACGGCTGATTTTCGGCTGCGCTTGTACGGGGTTTTCCATACGCCGTGAAGTCGCTTTCCGACATCGTCAAACATCCCAGAACGACGGTGAATTTCGGTGAATACGTTATGCGAATATATTATGCATCGTCAAAAATGAGTGGCGAAACATGCTCGTAAATAACTATTTTTAAGTCACTTATGAATATAAGTGACCCTAACGGGATTCGAACCCGTGTTACTCCCGTGAAAGGGGAGTGTCCTAACCACTGGACGATAGGGTCTTTTCTTGGAAAAGAGGATGTGAAGGTGGCGGGGAGTCGCCGGAGGCGCAAGGAGTTTCTTGGGCGCTCGCGGGCGCGGATTTCAGCGGGAAAAAAGGAGCGTTTCAGCCGTGCGGGTGGTCGCGCCGGTGTGCTCGGCGGCGAGGGCGAGGGCGCGTTGCGCGAGGGTGGCGCGGCGGGCCGGGTCGGCGAGGAGGGTGGCGAGCAGGGTGCGGAGTTCGGCGGCGTCGCGGACTTGCACGGCGGCGTCGGCGGAGAGCCAGCGGGCGGTGATGGCGGCGAAGTTTTCCATGTGCGGGCCGAAGACGACGGGGCGGCCGGCGAGCACGGGTTCCACGGGGTTCTGGCCGCCGGTGGCGGTGAGGCTTTTGCCGATGAAGACGACGGTGGCGAGCGCGTACCAGTCGCGGAGTTCGCCGGTGGTGTCGAGGAGCAGCGCATCGCTGTGCGGCGGGTTGGGCGTTGGGCGTTGGGCGTTGAGCGTTGAGCGTTGGGCTACGGCCAGTCCGAGCGCGTGCAGTTCCGCGAGGATAGCGGCGGCGCGTTCGACGTGGCGGGGCGCGATGATAAGAAAAAGCGCGGGGAATTTTTCGCGGAGCGTGAGGAAGGTCTCGGCGAGGATGCGCTCTTCGCCGGGAAAGGTGCTGCCGCCGAGCAGCACGGGGGCGTCGTCCGGGATGCCGAGGGATTGCAGCAAAGCGCGGAATTCCGCGGTGCGCGCACCGTCGGAGGCGGTCGCGTCGAATTTCGCGTTGCCGGTGACGCGGAGGCGCGCGGGCTCGACGCCGAGGGACTGCCAGCGCACGGGGTCCTCGGGCTCGGCGGCGGCGAGGGTGTCGAGCAGGCGGAAGATGGGCGCGGTGAAAAAACGGAAGCGGCGGAAGCGCGCTTCAGAGCGCGGCGAGAGGCGCGGGAGAAAGGTGACGGGTAGGCCGCGGCGCTTGGCGGTGGCGAGGAGATTGGGCCAGATGGCTTCGATGAAAATGAGGCGCACCGGACGCACGGCGTCGAGGGCGCGGCGGACGATCCACGGGGCGTCGAGCGGATTGTAGATGACTTCCAGCCAGTCGTCCGCGTGCGGCTGGGCGACGGCGAAACCGGTGGAGGTGGTGACGGAAAGCGCGATGGATTTTCCCGGCGCGAACCGCCGGATTTCGCGCGCGATTTTCAGCGCGAGCAGCGTCTCGCCGACACTGATCGAGTGCAGCCAGATCCACTCGCCCTGCGCGAACCGCGCGCGCTCCGCGGCGGTGTAGCGGCCGAACCGCTGGCGGAATTTTTCGCGGTAGCCGCCGCGCCGCAGCATGCGGAGAAGAAAGCCGGGGAGCAGGGCGAGGAAGACAATCGGGAAGAAAAGATTGTAGATGAAAAGCGAACGGCGCGCGTCCGGCGGAAGGGCGGAAGGCGGAGGGGTCACGCGTTTGTGGGCTTGCGCAGAAAGGCCACCTCGGTCGCGCCGTAGCGTTTTTGGCGGAAGCATTCCCACGCGGTGCCGAGCTTGAGTTTCGCGCCGGGGAGATGCTCGAGGACGAAGATGCCGCCGGGCGTGAGCGCGTTTTGCAACATCGGCGCGCTGAGGAGTTCGGGGGCAAAATCGCGCTCGCCCTCGGTCTTGGCGTAGGGCGGGTCGGCGAGGATGATCTCGAAGCTGGCGGTCGCGGCGAAGCGGTCGATGAAGCGGAAAACGTCCATCTCCAGCACGGTCGCGGCGGGGCCGGCGAGGCGCGTCGTTTCGAGGTTTTTCGCGATGGATGCGACGGCGCGGCGCTCGCTTTCCACGAAGGTCACGCTCGCCGCGCCGCGGCTCAGCGCCTCGATGCCGAGCGCGCCGCTGCCCGCGAAAAGATCGAGTACGCGCGCGCCGGTGGTGAAGTCGCCGAGGCTGGAAAAGATAGCGCCTTTGACGCGATCCATCGTCGGGCGCAGGTCGGTGCGCGGAGTGTGCAGCGGGGTGCCGCCCGCGGTGCCAGCGATGACCCTCACGGCTTGATCGGCTGAATCGGCGTAATCGCCGTGGTCGGCGCGGCGGACGCGGGAGCCGGGGCGGCGGGCGTCGCGGGAATCTTCCCCGCACCTGCTTTTTCCAACTCTTTCTTCCGCTTCGACTCGGCCTTTTTCTCCGCCCGGCTCTCCTCTTTTTTCCGCGCCTCCTCCTCCTTTTTCTTTTTCTCGTCCTCCTTGTTCTCCTGGAAAATTCCACCCACGAACTTGCCAAACTGCTGGCTGAGATTCTGGCCGCCGATGAGCCGGTCCATGAGGTTGGTGCGGATTTTTTCCGTCGTGCCGCTGATGTTGAAATCAATCGTCCGCAGCCCGTTGTCCGCCGTGCCAAAGCTCTCGCGCACGAGGTCGGGAAGCTGTTTCACGATCCGGTCCTCGACGCCGAGCTGCGCGTCGAAGGCGACCCTTTGATCGAAACGCAAGGTGCCTTTTGCGCCGAGCTGGAGATTGGCGGCGGCGAGCGTGAGCTGGTCGAAAATCACCTTCTCCCCGCCCACGCGGAAGTCACCGTGCGCGTCCTTGAGCCGCAGGTCGGACAGCTCTTTGATATTCAGCACCTGGCCGATGGTTTGGAAAAGTTCGAGCTGTTTGAACTGGCCGTCGCGGAGCTGAAAATTCCCACTGCCCTCCGCGCGTTCCGCGCGCCGCATGTCGCCGCGCAGTTCGAGTTTGCCGCTCGCGGTGCCGCCCGCCTGCCCTGGCTTGAGACCGAGCTGCACGGCGAGCCGGTCGAGGTTCACCTGCTCGAAGGTGAACGCGGTTTCGAACGGCGATTTCGGCGCGTCCGGCTGCGCGCGGTAGCTGCCGCGCACGGGGCCGCCCGCGAGCGTGGCCGTGAGTTCAGGCAGGGTCAGTTCGCCGGCGGCGTATTTGAAAGGCGTGTGCACATTTTCCAGCACCAGCGTATCGGCCCAGACCGCGCGCCCGATGACCGCGGTGCCCTCGACATTCGCCTCGGTGAGCGCGGTGTAGGTCATGTTCACGTCGGTGAAAATCGCGGTGTGTTTCCCGTCCTTGTCCACGAGATCGACCGCGCCGCTTTTCACCACGAAGCGCCCGAGGACGACCGTGAAACCGCCGTCGCTTTTCTTCTCCTTTTTCTCCGGCCCAGGCGCGGGGTTTTCGTCCACGGTCACGGCTTTTTTTTCGAGCGCGGGCAGCTTCCATTTGCCCTCGGCGTCCTGCCTCCACACGACCTTCGGGCGGTCGATGGTCATCTCGGAAATCGAAAGTTTTCCCCCGAGCAGCGGCAGCATGCGGTAGTCGGCGGAAAAGGAGCCGGCCTCGAGAAAAGTGGTGTCGCCATTCGGGATGGTGATGCCCGTGATGCGCAGGCCGCTCCACGGCGAGAGCGTGGTGTTGGTGATCTTCAGCGGCATGCGCAGCGCCCGGCTGAGCTGCTCCTGGATCTGCTCCTGCGCGCGCGGCGACTGGATATAGAGGTTCACGCAAAACAGCCCGAAAACGACCAGGACAAGCAACGCCGCGAGGGCGAGCAGAATAGCCTTGGAAAGTTTTTTCACGGCGCACACCGTAGCCGCCGAGCCTCGAAAGAAAAGGTCGAAACGCCCTCGCAAACATGCCGGAAATTCTTGTCATTTTGAATCCCGCCGCCCGCAGCGAGCGGGCGAAAAAAACGTGGAAACAGATCGAGAAATTTCCCCGCTGCACCCTCCGCACGACCTCCGCGCCCGGCGATGCGCGGGCCGCGGCGGAACGCGCGGTGGCGGAAGGTTTCACCACCATCGTGGCCGCGGGCGGCGACGGCACGGTGAACGAAGTCGTCAACGGCATCGCCGGCTCCGACGTGGCGCTCGGCATCCTCCCTGTGGGCACGATGAACGTCTTCGCCGCCGAACTCGGACTGCCGAACGATCTCGAGGAAGCGTGGGCGGTCATCCGCGCCGGGCGCACGCGCAAGATCGATCTCGTGCGCGCGAACACGCGCTACTTTGTCCAGCTCGCCGGCGTGGGGCTCGACGCGCAGGTGGTGCAGGAGACGAGCTGGAATTTCAAAAAGAACTTCGGCCCGCTCAGCTACGTCATCTCCGCCGCGCAGATCGCCGCGCGCAAACCGCCGCGCCTCCTCGTCGAGGCCGACGGCACGGAGCGCGAAGGCTCGTTCGTGCTCATCGGCAATGGCCGCTACTACGGCGGCCCCGTGGCCTTTTTCAAGGACGCGCGGATCGACGACGGCAAGCTCGACGTGCTCATTTTCAAAAACCTCGGCTACCTCGACATCGCCCGCTACCTCACGAACATCTTCATGGGCAAACACACCCGCCTGTCCGACGTGGAATATTTTCAGACGAAAAAAGCGACCGTCCGCAGTGCGGAGGACGTGCCCGTGGAAGTCGATGGCGAAGCCGTCATGCGCCTCCCTGTGACCTTCCGCATCTCCTCGCGCAAGCTGCGCGTCGTCGTACCCATCGGGAACGAGGAATAACTTTAACCTGCGCTCCAGCCGCCGTCCGGCGTCAGCGTCGCGCCGGTCATGAAGCTCGCTTCGTCGCTCGCGAGGTAGAGCGCGGCGGCGGCGATTTCCTCGGGCCGGCCCATGCGGCCCATCGGCTGCGAGGCGCACATTTCCGCGTAGGCTTTTTCGGGATCGGGCGATTCCTTCAGCCGCTCGGCGACCCACGGCGTCTCGACGCGGCCGGGGCAGATGGCATTGATGCGGATGCCGTCGCGCGCGTGGTCGAGCGCCATGGCGCGGGTGAGGCCCACGATGGCGTGCTTGGTCATCGTGTAGGCGAGCCGGTCGCGCACGCCGAGCACGCCGCCGATGGACGCGATGTTCACGATGGAGCCGCTGCGCCGCGCGAGCATCGAGGGAAAAAACGCCTTGATGACATTGAACGTGCCGCGCGTGTTGACCGCGTGCAGGCGGTCGAGGTCCGCGGCGGTCGTGTTCGCCATCGTGCCGACGTGGCCGATGCCCGCGTTGTTGACCAGCACATCCAGATGCCCCGCCGCCGCGAGCACCGCGTGCGCGACCTCCGCGCATTGCGCCTCGTCGGAAATATCGAGCCGGAAAAACTCGCCGAGCCCGCCCACCGCGACGATCCGCCCGACCGTGGCGCGACCGCTGGTTTCATCGCGATCCGTGACAAAGACCCGCGCGCCTGCACGGGCAAAGGTTTCAGCAATGGACGCGCCGATGCCGGAGCCGGCACCGGTGACGAGGGCGGATTTATTGGCGAGGGAAAAC
The DNA here is from genome assembly GCA_043758435.1 of Chthoniobacter sp. Lineage (GTDB taxonomy): Bacteria > Verrucomicrobiota > Verrucomicrobiia > Chthoniobacterales > Chthoniobacteraceae > Chthoniobacter. The sequence continues at coordinate 1,226 of JAYVNN010000576.1, read as the reverse complement.
ATGGTGGAGAGGGTTGGCGGGGCGGTGTGAAAAAACCTGTCATCCTGAGCGGAGTTCCCGGCGGGCGCAGGCGGGCGGGAACGCAGTCGAAGGATCTCTAACTATTTCTTCGGGCGCAGGCGGCGGGTGGGATGTGCTCCGCACCGCCTCCGCCCGCGAAAAGATGGAGTTCCTTCGACTGCGCTGCGCAAAGCCTCCGCTTCGCTCAGGATGACAGGATTTTTTTCCCGACGTGAACATCTCCGAAAACAGTGCGCTCATCCAGGCAAACACGCCGGCCCGAGCGGCTCGAAGCTTTTATAGACGAGAGAAAACTCGCGATGCCCGAGCACTTCGCTCGCCGTCCGCCCGCCCGCAGCGATGTCGAGCACGCGCCCGTAGATCTCGCGCCCGACTTCCTCGATCGTCGCCGCGCCTTCCAGAATCCGTCCGGCATTCACGTCCATGTCCTCGCTCAGCCGGCGGTAGGTTTCCGGGTTCGCGCACACTTTGATGACCGGCGAAATCGCCGAGCCCACGACCGATCCGCGGCCCGTGGTGAAGAGCGTGACGTGCGCGCCGCACGCGATGAGTTCGCCGATTTCCTGGATGTCACTGATGTTCGGAAAGCCCCAGCGCACCTCGCCGTCCGGCACCACATCGAGGAGGTAAAGTCCCGCGCTCGGCGGCACGTCGCCGGGCTTCAAAATCCCGCTGATCGGCGAGCTGCCGCTCTTGCTGTAGGCGCCCATCGACTTCTCCTCCAGGGTCGTCAGCCCGCCCTCCGCATTGCCCGGCGCGAAGCTCCCGTGGCCCATCACCGTGTAATAGCGCGCCGCCTTTTCCACGCATGCGATCAGCTCCAGCGCGAGCCCCGGCCGCGCCGCACGCGCCGCCATGATCTGCTCGCAACCGATCAGTTCGCCCGTCTCCTCGAAAATCACGCGCGCCCCGTTTTCCACGAGCAAATCGAACGCGCGCCCGACCGCGGGATTCGCCGTGATGCCGCTCGTCGCATCCGATCCGCCGCAGATCGTCCCGACCGTGAGATCGCTCACCGCGAAGTCCGCGCGCGGCGTATCCGCGAGCTGCCGCAACGCGCCCGCGATCCACTCCCGGCCCTCCGCGATGGTGCGCCGAGTCCCGCCCGTTTCCTGGATGACCAGCGTGCCCGCGGGCCGGCCCGTCGCACGGATTTCCGCCAGCTAATCAGCGCGGTTGAAACCCTCGCAGCCGTGAGAAACGAG
>JAYVNN010000575.1:0-8178 GCA_043758435.1 Chthoniobacter sp. | reverse complement strand
TCGCAGAGTTTGCGGCGCAGCCGGGCCACATGCACGTCCACCACATTCGTGCCCGGATCGAAATGATACTCCCACACTTTCTCGATGATCTGCGTGCGTGAGACCACGCGGCCCGGCGTGCGGGCGAGAAACTCGAGCAGCCCGTATTCGCGCGGCGTCAGCTCGAGGCGGCGCGTGCCGCGGGTGACGTGCCGGCGCATGAGGTCGAGCGTGAGGTCGCCCACGCGGAGCAGACCGGCGTGCTGGCTGGGGCTGCGGCGCACGAGCGCCTTCACGCGGGCGACCAGCTCGGCCATGTCGAAGGGCTTGGCCACATAGTCATCCGCGCCGAGTTCCAGGCCCTCGATGCGCTCGGAGATTTCGCCGCGCGCGGTGAGGAAAAGCGCGGGCGTGGCGATGTGCTTCTCCCGCAGCAGGCGCAGGAGGCTCAGCCCGTCGCGCCCCGGCAGCATGATGTCGAGCACCAGCCCGTCGTAGGGCCGCGTGGTCGCCAGCGCGAGCGCCTCGTCGCCATCGTGGACCACATCCACGGTGAAGCCCGCCTCGGTGAGTGCCTTGCGGACAAAGCCGGCGAGTTTTTTCTGATCTTCGGCGAGGAGGACGCGCATGGTGCGGAGCATCCGGCGGCGGCGCGGGCGTGACGAGCAGCAACGCCGCGCTTACTTGCCCTTCTTGGCTTTCGAGTCGAGCGAGCCGCCTTTGAGCGGGTCGTCTTTCACGGTAATGTTTTTCGCCACATCCGCCTCGGAGATCACGTCGGCCTTCATGCCCGGCTTGAGCGCGGCGAGTGCGACCGGCCGCCCGTTGATGGTGCAGGTCGTGGCGGTGGTGATCTTGTAAGTGTTCGGATGCTTCTTGCCGATGGTGATGGAGGCGGGCGAGAGGGTGACGATCCGCCCCTCGTCCTCATTGGCGAGGAGCGGTGTGGCGGCGAGGAGAAAGGCGAGGAGTGTGCGGAAATGAGTATTGGAGATTTTCATGGACGGCAGCTTCTTCGCCCCGCGGCGATGACAGGATGGCATCGTCTTTGGTGAACGATTCGTTATCGAATCCACCGCGCGCAGATTAGGCTTCCGCCGGATTCCGCCTTCGCCTTTCATCGCCACCCCGCGCGCTTTTTTGCCGGTCTGCATGAATCTTTCCGACCTCACCGTTACCGTCCTCATTCCCGCGTTCAACGAGGAGGAATCCATCGCCGCGACCGTCGCGGCCATCCGCCAGCACGCCACCGGGCTGAAGGCGTTGGAGATCATCGTCATCAATGACGGCTCCACCGATCGCACCGGCGAAATCGCCCGCGGGCTGCCCGTCACGCTCATCGAGCACGAGACGAATACGGGCTACGGCTCGGGGTTGAAAGACGGGCTCCAGCAGGCGCAGCACGAATTCATTTTGATCGCCGACGCCGACGGCACGTATCCGCTGGAAGACATCCCCACGCTCCTCGCGGACGCGGCAAATTACGCAATGGTCGTGGGCGCGCGCACCGGTGCGGTCGTGCAGGTGCCGCTGCTGCGGCGGCCGGCGAAATGGCTCATCACCCGCCTCGCCGAATACCTCAGCCACCGCAAAATCCCCGACCTCAACTCCGGCTTCCGCGTCTTCCGCAAGGACACGGCCCTGCGCTTTCTCTCGCTCTACCCGGACGGCTTTTCTTTCACGACCACTATCACGCTGGCGATGCTGACCAATCACTACAAAGTGAAATTCATCCCCATCAACTACCACCGCCGCGTCGGCAAATCGTCCATCAAGCCGCTGCGCGATTTCACCAATTTCACGATCCTCATCATCCGCATCTGCGCCTGCTTCAATCCGCTCGCTGTCTTCGTCCCGCCCGCGCTCGTGCTCATCGCGCTCGGCGTGGGGAAAGGGGCCGTGGATTACTTCGGCCTGCTCGACGCGCATGCCGCGGGGCATCTCGGGATGCTCTCGGTGCTGCTCGCGATGACGGGCGTGCAGACGCTTTTCATCGGCCTGCTCGCGGACCTGATTGATCGCCGGATGAAGATGTAACACGGCTTCTATTTTGCGGCTGGTTGAGGGTCGGGTCGCATGGTCTCGGCAAGGTAATCGCGAAAACATGGCTTCGGGGAAATGCGCCACGCGCATTTCCACAATCCTAAACCATGATGATTTTGAATAGGCACTTGCGCTTGCCGCTCAGAGTTTCGGGCAGACCTTGCACTCAAGCTTGCTGATCGCTCGGCGAGCCAATGTTCCCAAACAGTGCGCTCCTACCCGCACTCGCGCTGCTTTTTCAACCACCCGCCCCTTGTCTCTGAAACTGCTCCCATCCGCGACTTCCCGCCTTGGCCAAGCCGCCGCCGCCGTGTGGCTGGCCGCAGGCGCCACGGGACATGCGCTGACCTACCACATCAGCTATCTGGAAGACGAGGGCAAGCGCGGCCAGATCACCGCCGTGATGAATGAGGCGGTGGCGGTGTATAACGCCAACACCAATATCGAGGTCGATATTAACGTCATCTATCATTCGGGAATCCCGACGGCGCAGTCGGACTATAACGGGACGCTGGGCTTTGGAGGCTCGATCAGCACGCAGGTGGCGCTGCACGAGATCGCGCACTATCTGGGGAGCGGGACGATCGGGCAATGGGACAATCAATGGGGCGGCGGCAACGTTTGGCAAGGGGCGGCGCTGAGGCGTTATGTGAAGTTCTTCGATGGCCCTGGCGGCGAAATCTATAAGTCAGGCGTTCACTATTATCCCTACGGCTTTAACTATGGGAATGAGGACACTCCTGAAGCGCGTATCCGGCTGCCCCGGCTTATCCAGGCGATGCGTTTCGACATGGGGCTGCAGGATGGTGATGGCGACGGGATGTCCGATGAATGGGAGCGTTATAAGATCGGGTCCGCCGGACAGAACGGGGCGGACGACGCGGACGGCGACGGGATTTCCAACTACGACGAATGGTGGACGGACAGCGATCCGCTGAAGCCGTGTCCCGTGAAGAACGGGCACACTTATCAGATTCGTTCCAAGCTAAGCCAAAAGCTGATCGAGGCGGCGGACGCCACGGCCGGTGCGAACGTGCGGCAGAACGCGCCTTCCAGTTCCGATCTTCAGAAATGGACGGCCTTCTACGTGGGAGGAGGTTTTTGGAAGCTGCTTAACGTCGCCGGCGGCAAAGCGCTGGAGGTGGCCAGCTATTCCACGGCTGCCGGCGGGAACATCATCGCGTGGAATGACACGGGTGGCACCAACCAGCAATGGCGCATCATTCCCGACGGCGGCCTTTACTCGAAGATGTTCAACAACAATAGCCAGAACCTAGTCGTGGATGTGGAGGGTGGGGTGAATGCGACCGGCAACCTGACGAATATCTCGCAGTTTTACGATGTGGCGGGCGCAACGAATCAGGATTGGGTCTTTGATGACGTGACGCCCGGCGAACCGGCGTTCCAATTGGCCGCCGAATACAAGCTGGATGGGAACGGACGCGACTTCAGCGGACGCGGATTGCATGGCACGGTTTCCGGGGGTGTTACTTACGGCGCGGGCCGGGTCGATGGGGAGGCGGGGAATTTTGACGGCACCAGCGGCTTCATCCGGATTCCAGCGTCGGTGGATACGAATTTCAGCATCGCCTGCTGGCTCAAGACGACGGCCACCGGCGGCGTCGGCCAGTGGTATAATGGGCAAGGTCTCGTCGATGCGGAAGTGCCTGGAGTGGCCAAGGATTTCGGTCTGGCGCTGGTGGGTAACAAGGCGGCCTTTGGGGTGGGAGCTACGGACTTTACCATCACCTCGAATAACGCCGTGAACAATGGAAGCTGGCACCACCTGGCGGCTACGCTAGATACGGGTAGCGGGGCGATGAAGCTATATGTGGATGGCATCCTCCAAGCCTCGGGCACCGGTCCCACGAGCGCCCGCACGGGGCCGGTGAATTTTCACCTCGGCAGCATTGGCGGTGTCACCGGCTTCTTGAATGGGAGCCTCGATGAGGTGCGGCTTTACAAGGGGCTGCTCACTCCAGTGGAGATTTCCCGGCTGGCGAATGTGGGTAGCACGCTTGTGGCTAGTTACTCGATGGAGGGCGATCTGCTGGATAACAGCAGGCACGCCAATCATGGCTACCCGCTCGGAGTTACCTATGTCCCTGGCCGGGTAGGAACGAGCGCCATGCAGTTCAATGGCACGAGTAGCTTTGCTACGATCCCCGCCGCGGTGACCGCGGATTTCAGCGTGGCTTTTTGGGTAAAGACCACTGCCACGGGCGGCACGGGTCAATGGTGGCAGGGCAAAGCCATCGTGGATTGCGAGCTTTCCGGCGCGACCGAGGATTGGGGCATCGCGCTCGTCGGGAATAAAGTCGGTTTCGGCATCGGCAATCCCGATAAGACGATCCTCTCCACATCCGCGATCAATGATGGAACGTGGCATCATGTTGTCGCCACACGCACTCAAGCGGGCGCGATGAAGCTCTACGTCGATGGCGCGCAGCAGGCCGCCGACAGCGGTCCCACCGCCTCGCGCCGGGCACCCGGCGCGATCCGGCTCGGCGGCTCGCTCGCGGGCGGCGCTTTCTTTGCGGGGGCTATTGATGAGCTGAAAATCTTTAACTACCCGCTGGCCAACCCGCAGGTCGCGGCCCTCGCGACGAGCCTTCCCGCGCCGTGGGCCTCCGCCGATGTCGGCACTCCCGGCAGCGATGGATATGCCGGATATTCCTCCTCGGGCGGCATCTTCACGGTGGTCGGCGGGGGCTCGGAGATTGGCGGTGCCAGCGATCAGTTTCAGTTCGTCTCCTCGGCGCAAAGCGGGAATCAAAGCGTCGTCGCGCGGGTCACCGCCGTTCCGGCAAATGCGCGCGGCGGCCTGATGTTCCGCAACACCGCCGCGGCGGATTCGCCCTTCGTCGGTCTCCTATATGAAAACCCCGCCGGGCTGCGCTTCCTCCGCCGCGATGCCGCGGGCGCGACGGCCACCCAGGTCGCGAGCACTATCCCGGTGTCGCTGCCTTTCTGGCTGAAAATAACTCGGGCCGGTAATTCCTTCACCGCCTTTTACACCACCGTCGTCGGCCCTCCGGCGGAAAGTGACTGGATCGCGCTCGGTGCGCAGACGACGCCGTTGATCGCCTCGCCGCTGGCCGGTCTGGCCGTCACCTCCCGCACCGCCGGCCAGGTGGCGACGGCCACCTTCACCAATCTCAGTATTTCACCCACCCGCCCGGACGAGCTATGGCGGCAGCAATACTTCGGCACCATCGTCAACGCGGGCACCGCCGCGGACAACATGGACCCGGACGCCGACACGCTGAGCAACCTGCTCGAACGCGCCCTCGGACTGAATCCGACCGTCACCAACCTTCCCGCCGAGCGGCCGACTCTCGCGCTCGGCGGCGGCTTCCTCAGCCTGGCTTACACGCGCAGCCTCAACGCCACGGACCTATCCATCGGCGCGCAGTGGAGCAATGATCTTGCTGTCTGGTCGAACACCGGCGTGATCGACGAGCTGATCTCGACCAACGGCGCGGTGGAAAGCCGCGTCGCCAAAGTGCCGCTGAGCAATGTCGATCCCTTCCACGCCTTCATCCGTCTGGAGATCCATTGACCCATGCATTGCGTTACTTCCGTGCCGGAGAATTTTTAACGCTAAGAGCAACAGGGCTACCACTCGGTCTGGGGATTTTCAAAAGCATACGTGTCATCGCGAGGCTTTCATCAAGCGGTCTAAAAAAGGCTGTTATCCTGAACAGTGGCCTCAGCGGGCGCAGGCGGGACGGAGCGCAGTCGAGGGGCTTGGGTGATCCGATGCAGCACCGGATGGGCATGAATCTCCGGGGTTTGCCGCTGACCACGAAACCCACCGGCGTCTCGCGGACTCTGCTCTCCGCTGCGCTGCGCCCGCCTTTCCGCCTGCGCTCCGCTCGGGAGGACACGCGCTTTTGAAAATCAAACTAAGCCAGGGTCGGGTTGCTTTATTCCTTGTCATCGCGGCGGGGGGCGCGCATTGCAGGCGAATGTCCGTTTTCACCGCCGGTTTTTCCGCCTGCGCGCGGCGCTGAGGGTCGCAGTTGAACCGACTGTGACTCGCCCGATGGATTCCCCGACTCCCCTCACCACGCCGCTGCCCGACCGCTGGCTGGCGGGCTTTTTTCTCCTCGCGGTGCTCGGGCTGCGGATCCTTTACGCATGGCACTTCCGCGTCGATTCGGACGAACCGCAGCATCTCCACGTCGTGTGGGCCTGGTCGCGTGGGCTGCTGCCCTACCGCGATGTCTTCGACAACCACACGCCGGTCTTTCAGGCGCTCTGCGCGCCGCTGTTCCGCGCGCTCGGCGTGCGCGCCGACATCCTGCTGCCGATGCGCGCGGCGATGATTCCGATCTTCGCGGCGACCATCTGGTGCGTGTGGAAAATCGCGCGCACCTTTTTCACGCCGCGCATCGGGCTGTGGACGGCGGTGCTCGCGGCGCTGTGGCCGCCGTTTTTTTTCGACTCCATCGAGTTTCGCCCGGACGAATTGTGGGCGCTCCTCTGGCTGGTCACGCTCACCGTGCTGGTCACGGGACGGCTCCGCACGGCGCGGCTTTTCGGCACGGGGCTGCTGCTCGGCCTGAGCTTTTGCGTCTCGATGAAGACGAGCCTTTTCCTCGCCGCGCTGGCCTTCGCTTGCGCCGCGCTGCTCGTCTTCCGCCGTGCGGCCGGCCAGCGGGCCGACTGGCCGCGGATCGGCCTGGGCGCTGGCGCGGCGGTCGCCGGCCTTCCGGTGATCCCGGTGCTCACCGTGCTGTTTTTCATCCTGCACGGAGCCGGCCCGCAGATGCGCGACTGCGTGATCACGCACAATATTCTGCCCGGCTCGCACAGCCTCGGCGGGGTGGCAAAATCCTTCCTCCACTGGCTGCTCTGGCTGCTGCCGATGGCGGGCGGCGGCGCGGTCATCGCGCGGCTGCCGTACTCGCTGGAGATGCGCAGCCGGATCGCGTTCACGTTTTTCGCCGCGGCGTTTTACGACAGCACGCTGCTCTCGTTCTGGCCGGTGCTGACAGCGGAGGACGACCTGCCGTTTTATCCCTCGATGGCCATCACCGCCGCGCCTGCGCTGCTGTGGCTGGGCGACTTCGCAGCCCGGCGGCTGCGCCTTCCCGCAGTCGTCGCGCCCGCACTTTTCGCCGCGGGCTGCGTCGCGTGGATTGTGCGCGCGCACTCGCCCTTCACCGATGAAACCCAGGACCGCATCGGGATCATCGCCGACACGCTGAAGCTCACGGACGAAAGCGACTGGGTGATGGATGCGAAGGGCGAGATGATCTACCGCAACCGCGTGTCGCGCTACGTCATGGAGGAGTTCACGAACAAGCGGCTGCGCAGCGGCTTGCTGCCCGACGATGTGGCCGGGCGGCTCGTCGAAAAGCGCGCCCCGCTCGTGAGCACCCGGCGCATGCCGCTGGCCGCGCGCGCCTTCATGCGGGCAAACTACGTGCCCATCGCCTGGCGTCTCCGCACGCTCGGCCAAGTGCTGCGCGAGGAGGGGACGGTGACGCACGGGCCGCTGCGTTTTGCGATCGCCGTGCCGCAGTGCTACACGGTCGTCACGCCTGCCGGCATGGCCGACGGCACGCTCGATGGCACCGCCTTCACCGGCCCTCGCGAACTCACCGCGGGCACGCACGAATTTCTCCCCGCAAAAGATTCGGGCGAGGTCGTCCTCGTTTGGGCGCAGGCCATCGAGCGCGGTTATTCGCCTTTCACCAAAATCCGGCCCGACTACACGACGGAGCAGGACTGACCGGGAGCGACGGCGGGTGGAATCGCGCACCGCACAATGAAGCAATTGTCACTAGGACGGACCGTGGGAGCTGCGCTAAAAAATGCCGTTCTGGAAACATCCTCGAACCAATCATCCGCCGCGGACGTGACGGAAATTTTGCCCGGCGAAAAGCGCTGGATCGGTGCGCTCCTGCTCGCGCTCCTCGGGCTGCGCGTGTGGGCGGCATGCCGTGTGGAATTCACGTCCGACGAGTCGCAGCACCTGCATCTGGTCTGGGCGTGGGCCAATCATCTGTGGCCCTACCACGGCTTCCCGTCGCTGCCCTACCGCGACGTCTTCGACAATCACGCGCCGCTTTTTCACATGCTGTGCGCGCCGCTTTTCCGCACCTTCGGCGAGACGGCGCAGGTGATGATTTTCATGCGGCTGGC
>JAYVNN010000574.1:0-8206 GCA_043758435.1 Chthoniobacter sp. | reverse complement strand
GCGCGGCGGCGGAGCAGGTCTATGCCATCGATGCCAAGGATGACAAGGGCACGCTGGTCGGCCCGGCGAAGAAGGGGCAGCGCCTCCATGCGCAGTATATGGAGGGGGAGTGGAGCGTCTCGGAGGGCAAGATGCGTTCGCCGGAGGAGCCGGCCCACCCGATGCAGCAGGTGGCGGTCTATGGGGTCACGGCGGCGGGGGAGGAGCTGGTGACGATCATCCCCGGTGGGACGAAGAAGCACACTTTCAGTGAGGGCTTTAAGAAGGACTACACGGAAATCCGACTGCGCTGCAATGACGGCACGCGGAACGATAATTTCGGCACGGTGAAGTATAAGGCGTCGATCAAGTGAAGGGCACCGGAAGCACTTGGATGGATACAGAGATGATACAGAGACGGGAAAGGGCCGACGGAAAGGTGCGCGGGGCGTTTGGGGCGGCATTTTCGAGAGTAAAAAGGGCGCACAGAGAGTTCTCTCTGTCATTCCCGCGGGTCGGAATTGCGGAAAGAGGGTTCTTTTTGGCTTTCCGGGGCGCGGGAAAGCGGACGGGGTTTCCGTGGGCGATTCCGGGGATCGGGAAGGGCGGGCCGGAGGCTTGGGGAGGGGTTTCCGGTCTCGGGAAAGCCAACCGGACCGGGCGGAACAGGTTTTTTCCCGGCGGGAAGGCAGGCCCGATAGCCCCGGATGAGAGCAGGAAGAATTTCAGTGACCAAACCAAACCCAGAATAGAGCCCAAACCTATGGCAGACCAAGAAATGCTCGCCGCGATTTCGACGGGCGAACTCATCATCCAAGTCAACGACAACCGGAGCTTTTACGATCCATTCCGGCTCAACCAGTCCCTCAACGACCTCATCACTGCGCGCACGGGCGCGGCGAAGGTGGCCAACTCCGCGACGCTGCTGGCGGCGGGTGACCGGGTGGGGGCGCAGGGGCGGGTGGATGAAGCGCGGGAGCGGCTGGGCGGGCTGTTGCGCGGCGGTTTCAATTACCTCAAGGGGCTGAGCGCGCAGAACCTCCCGGCGGCAGACATCGCGGATGCGCTGGAAAGCTACGGCTGGGAGCGCGGGCTGCTCGGCGATCTCGCGGCTCCGGCGCGGATCGAGGCGCTGGCGGCGCAGGCAGCGAGCGCGACTCCGGCGCTGGACCCCGCAGTGCGCTATCCGGCGGGGTTGCTGAGCCGGATCGCGAACTGGCTGGGCATCCTGCTGGCCAACAAATCCATCGCCGGCGGCGGGACGCTGGAGGACATCATCGCGGAGAAGGATGCGGCCCGCGAGGCGCTGCTGGCGGTGATCGGGCGGGTGCGTTTCTCCTACTGCTCGGCGAGCGATGCGCGAGATCAGACGCCGGAGCTGGCAAAGATCGGGCTGCAACCGCGCCGCGATGCGGGCGATGCTCAACCTCAGCCGCTGCCGGAGGCGCCGGGGACGGCGACTTTCAACGCCGCGACGCGGGAGCTGACGATCCCGGATTTGCCTGGGCATGCCACGTCCATCAAGGGCTGGCGGCAGCCCGCGGGGGGCGCGGCGGAGGTGGCGGGCGTGTCCGTGGGGGTGACGGTTTCGGTGGCGGACTTCAGCCCGGCGGTGCCGGGAGTGACTTATCAGGCGTGGGTGACGGGGCACAACTCGCGGGGCGACGGACCGGCGGGGAACAAGGTCACTTTTACCGCGTGAAACGGACGCGGCGCAAGGCCGTCCCGCGCGAGCCGCTGGTGAGCGCGATCATGATCACGGGGAAGCATCCCGACCGGGAGCGGCTGGCGCGGGTGGCGGTGGAGTGCTTTCACCGGCAGACGCATGGGCACCGGGAACTGGTGATCGTGAACACGGGCGCGGTGCCGCTGGCGCGCGGCGAGCCGGAGGTGGTGGAGGTGATGATGGAGCAGCGGGCGCTGACGCTGGGGGATTTGCGCAACCGTGGGCTGGCGGCGGCGCGGGGGGAGTGGATCATCCAGTGGGATGATGACGACTGGCACGCGCCGGAGCGCATGGCGCGGCAGCTCGCGGTGGCTGAGCAGGACGCGGCGTGTGTGCTCGGGAGCCAGCTCCGGCACAGCTTTGCCAATGGGTTCACCTGCATCTGCGACGCGCAGGAGGGAATCGACGGGACGATCCTGCATCATCGCGACGCGCCGTTTCGCTATCCGAGCTATGAGCGAAGCGAGGACACGGTGTTTGTGCGGGCTTTCCCGCGCCGGGTGGTGTTGCGCGACGAGCCGGGGCTGTATGTGCGTTTTTTCCACGGGTGCAATACGTGGAGCGAGGCGCACATCATGGAGCGTCGTGACCGGCGGGCGATTGGGCCGTTTTATACGCGCTTCATGGTGGAGGAGGTGCTGCCCGCGTATGGCGGGGCGGTGGCGGGCGGCGGGGCGGGGATGCTGGGGGTGACGATCGGGGTGGGGGAAAGGTTCGAGCGCATGGCGATGCTGGCGGCACGGGAATTCACACGGCGCACGGGGGTGCGGGCGGTGGTGCTGGGCACGGCGGAAATGGAAGCTCTTGGCCTGGAGTCGGCGCATCTGCTGAAGTTCGAGCTGTTCCGCTTTTTTCCGCAGGCAGAGGCGATCACCTATTTCGATGCCGACATGATTTTTCTGGAGGATTTCAACCCGGCAGAACTGCTCGGTGACGACGGCTTTGCGGCGGTGCGCGATTTATATCGCGAGCCTTGGATCGTGGAGGATGCGGCTCTGCTGGGCATCCGCCCGGTGGATTATTTCAACAGCGGGCTTTTCATCATCGCGCGGGAGCGGGCGGAAATCCTGACGGAAGCGTGGCGGCTGAAGCCGGAACTGGCCGCGCCTTTTTTCGACCAGTCCGCGCTGAATGCCGCAGTGGATCGGCTGGGCATCGCCGTGAACTATCTGACCGGACGCTACAATACGCATGTGGATCGGGTGCATACGGAGTCGCTGGCGCGGGTGGTGGGCGCGCATCTGCACTGGCTGAAAAGCGAGCCGGTGGAGGGGATGGAACGATATTACGCCGAGGCGGTGCGGGAGTTTTTTTGGCGGGGTTAGTGACCCGCGCCGAGTATGGCGTGGCTCGGCGGGCGGCAATCTCCCCGTGCCGCATTTCCTGGGAGGTGGCGATTTCTTTTGACGGTGGGCGGGAGCGCCCCCTATTTTCAGCCGCTTTTCGATCAGGCTGCGGCGAATTTTTAGAGCGGAGAACGACAGTTCCGCTGCGTCCGCGGCCTTCTGAAAAGGTCACCCCGCAAGTCACAATTTTACGATTTAAGAAGAGGTTCACTTTGAATGTTTAACGGAATTTTTGGGCTGTTCTCCAATGACATCGGCATCGATCTCGGCACGGCGAATACGCTGGTCTATGTCAAGGATCACGGGATCGTGCTGCGCGAGCCGTCGGTGGTGGCGGTGCGGGCGGGCACCACGCATGTGCTGGCGGTGGGCGATGAAGCGAAGCGGATGCTGGGGCGCACGCCGGGCAATATCGTGGCGATCCGGCCGCTGAAGGACGGGGTCATCGCGGACTTCGAGGTGACGGAGGCGATGCTGCGGCATTTCATCCACAAGGTGCATCCGCGGCGGGCGTTTTTTAAGCCGCGGCCGCGGGTGGTCATCGCGGTGCCGAGCGGGATCACGGAGGTGGAAAAGCGCGCGGTGAAAGAGAGCGCGCTGCGGGCGGGGGCGCGGGAGGTGCATCTGATCGAGGAGCCGATGGCGGCGGCGATCGGCTGCGGGCTGCCGGTGCAGGACGCGGCGGGGAACATGATTATCGACATCGGCGGCGGGACGACGGAAGTGGCGCTGATTTCGCTGTCAGGGATCGTGTTTTGCCGGAGCGTGCGGGTGGCGGGCGATGAGCTGGACGAGGCGATCATCCAGTACATGAAGCGGGCGTACAATCTGATGATCGGGGAGCGCACGGCGGAGGACATCAAGATCAAGATCGGCAGCGCGTATCCGATGGAAAAAGAGACGACGATGGAGGTGAAGGGGCGCGATCTCGTGGCGGGGCTGCCGAAGACTTTAACCATCACCTCGCAGGAAGTGCGCGAGGCTTTGCTCGAACCGATTTCGACGATTGTCGATTCGGTGCGCGTGACCCTCGAACGCTGCCCGCCGGAGCTTTCCGCCGACCTCGTGGATCGCGGCCTCGTCCTCGCGGGCGGCGGCGCGCTGCTCCGCGGGCTCGACCGCCTGCTCACCGAGGAAACCGGGCTGCCCGTCCACGTCGCCGAAGACCCGCTCAGCGCGGTCGCCGAAGGCACGGGCCGCGCGCTGAGCGAGATCAAATTTCTGCGGCAGGTGTCCACCACGGACACGCGCCGCGCTTAAAGAATTCGCAGGCATGCTTGCCTCCGCCAACCGCCCATGAGCCGCCGCATCGTCATCCCCTCGGTCGTCGCTTTTCTCGTGCTGACCGGTCTCATCATCACGCTCAGCCCGCACAATATGCGGCGCGTGCAGTCGGGCTTTCTCGGGATGATTTCGCCGTTTTTGAAAACCGGATCGTCGGTGGAAAAAAAATACCGCGAGTTCCGCGAGGGGTTGAAAAAGCTCGATGAACTCGAGGAGGACAACAAGCGGCTGCTCGTGACCACCAAGGATCTGAGCGCCACGAACCAGACCCTGCGCGGGCTCGAAGCCGAGAACAACGAACTGCGCAAGGCGCTGCAATACCGCGAGCGTTCCATTTTCACCCTCAAGCCCGCGCGGATCATCGGGCGCGACAGCTCGACGTGGTACAACAAAGTCATCATCGACCGCGGCTACGGCGACGGGCTGGACAAGGACGGCGACCAGCCGGTGCTGACCGAGGCCGGGCTTGTGGGCAAAACGAAGGAGGTCGCCGAGCATTCCGCGACCGTGGTGCTGATCGCCGACGAGGCCTGCCGGGTGTCCGCGAATGTCGAGGGCACGCAGATTCAGGGCATCGTGAAAGGCGAACGCGTGTCTGGCGCGGGCACGCCGAATGTGGGGCTGAACCACATCCCCAAGACGGCCAACCTGCAGCAGGGCCAGAATGTTTTCAGTTCGGGGGCCGGCGGCGTGTTTCCCTCGGGCGTGCTCATCGGCCAGGTGAAAGAGTTCAAGGCTGGCGGACTCGACGGGCATGCGCTCCTGATTCCCGCCGTCGATCTCTCCACGCTCGAAGACGTGTTCGTCGTCCTCGGGAAAAACAAATGAGCACCTCCCGGCGATGATCTTCTTCGGCATACTGGTCGCCACCATGTTTCTCGGACTGGTCGTGCAGCATTTCATCGGGCCGCTGCCGCCCTACGGCGTGCGCGTGCTGCTCATGCCGGTCGTCATGTTTTACGGCGCGCTCGCCCTGCCGGTGCCGGGCATGCTGGCGCTGGCTTTGTGCGGCGGACTGATGTGGGACGCGCTCCATGTGCATGTCGATCTCCTCGGGGCGAGCGGCTACGGGCCGCCCACCGTGGAGGTGGCGCTCGGCTGGTCCGTCATTCTCTACGCCCTGCTCGGCGCGCTGATGAACGGCTTCCGCCCGCTTTTCCAGCGCGGGCGCTGGGAGATTCACTGCCTGCTCAGCGGGGTCTGCACGTCCCTCATCGTCTTTGCCGAGTATCTCATGCGCACCTTCCGGCAGGAGGAGGTGGCCTTCATTTTCAACAAGGAAGTCTGGTGGCGCATCGGCGGCGCGGGGCTCGTCGCGGCGCTGCTCTCGCCGTTCTTTTTTTTCGTCCTGAACTACATCGCCTTCCTCGCCGGCTACGACCCGCAGCCCGAGCGCGCGGCCAAGCGCACCTCCTGACATGGCCCGCCGCTTTTCCCGCCGTCCGAGCGCCGAGTGGCGCGTGATTTTCCTCGGCTTCGTCATGGTGCTGGCCTTCAGCGCGCTGGTCGCGCGGCTGTGGTACGAACAGGTCCTCTGCCAGACGCAGTGGACGAAAAAAATCGCCGGCAAATCCGAAGTGACCGTGCGCATCCCCGCCGAGCGCGGCGAAATCCGCGACCGCAACGGCATCACCCTCGTGACCAACCGGGCCAGCTACGAGGTCGATTTCTACCTGCCCGACATGGTGCGCGGCTACCGCCAGGACTACAAAAACGTGCCCACGCGGGAATACGACGGCGTGATTAAAGGGATGAAAAAGCGGCTCCGCGAGGCCGACGTGGTGCGGATCGTGAATGAAACCGTCATCCCGAAACTCGACGAACTCGACCTCGCGCAGGACTACAATTCCGAGCAGCTCATCAAGCACTACCGCAACGACACCCTCGTGCCCTTCACCTACCAGGAGGAGCTGGATTTCAAAACGATCGCGAAATATTCCGAGCACGACCTCGGGCTGCCCGGCGTCGAGATCGCGGTGAAACCAGTGCGCCAGTACGTCTATGGCGCCCTCGCCGCGCATCTCCTCGGCTACGTCGGCGCACCGCAGGATGTGAACCTCCTGCCCGACATCACGAAGTACACTTTCTACCAGCCGGACGTGGACGGAAAATCGCAGATCGAGGCGAGCATGGACAAGTATCTGCGCGGCCAGCCCGGCACGCGCATCCTGCGCAAAAGTGTGAAGGGCATCATTGAGGGCGAGGACAAAATGATTCCGCCGAAGCCCGGCAACAACGTCTATCTCACGCTCGACGCACGCGTGCAGACGATCGTCGAGCAGGCGCTGCGGCATCCTTCGCTCGGACGCGCGGCGGCGGTGGTCATCGATCCGAACAACGGCGACATCCTCGGCATGGGCTCCGTGCCCTCGTTTGACCCGAATATTTTCATCCCCAGCATCACCCCCGAGGCGTGGAAAGGGCTCGCCGACGATGAAGCCGTGCCGCTCGTCAGCCGCGCCGTCAGCGGCTTCCCGCCGGGCTCTACTTTCAAGATTATCACCGCCCTCGCCGGCCTGCAAAAAGGCCTCGGCGGGAACAGTTACAACTGCCCCGGCGGCATCACCTTCGGCGACCACTATTTCAAATGCTGGATCGCCGAGAAGCGCGGTGCGCACGGCACCCTCGGCCTGACCGATGCGCTCAAGGTTTCGTGCGACTGCTATTTTTACCAGTACGGCAACGCCGCCACCATCGAGTCCATGGACCACATCGGGAAAATCATGGGCATCGGCGAGCACTACGACCTCGGGCTCGCGGACGAAAAGAGCGGCACCATGCCCGGCCCGGAGTGGATGCGGATGAAATATCCCCAGCTCAAATGGACCACCGCCCACACCGCCAACGTCACCATCGGGCAGGGCTACACTCTCGCCAGCCCGCTGCAAATGGCCATGGCCTACGCCTGTGTGGCCAATGGCGGCGTCGCCTACGAACCGCGGCTCGTCCGCACCGTCCTCACACCCGACGGCCTGCCCGCGCTCGATGAAAACGGCCAGGTCGCCGTGCCCGATCAGCCGAAGATTCGCGGCGATCTGCGCAAGGAACTGACCAAGGAGCAGATCGACCTCGTGCGTCAGGGTTTGTGGAAAGTGGTCAATGAAAAAGGCGGGCCGGGCGGCGGCGGCACCGGCGGAAAAGCGCGGCTCGCGAACATCGTGGTCGCGGGAAAAACCGGCACCGCGCAGGCCACGGACCGCGGCAAAAAGGAGCACATCGCGTGGTTCTGCTGCTTCGCGCCCTTCGACAAACCGCGCTACGCCATCTGCACCATGGTCGAGAATGGCGAACATGGCGGCGGCGTCGCCGCGCCCATCGCCGCGCGCATCCTCGAGCAGTGCCTGGCTATGGATCAGGGCACCTACAAACCCGACCTTGCCTTCCTCACCCCAGCCCGCAACCCCAATCCCTTTGCCGTGATCGAAGCCCTGCCCGACTACAAGGACGCGCTCAAAGTCACCGTCGCCTCCGAAGACGAAGGCACCGCGCCCAAGACCACCACGACCACCGACAGCGCCAGCATCGACCTCAAGAGCGGCAAAGCCAAACCTGACATCCGTGTCTCTGCCGATACCCGCGGCAAGGTCAAAGGGTCCACCAAAAACAAACCCCCGTCAGACACCTCCGCCTCTCCTCCGCCACCACCCGAGCAAAAGCGCGGGCTTTTCGACAGCATCTTCGGGCGCAAACCCGCGCCTCCGCCAAAAACTCAATCTGGGCCGCCCCTCAAGCCCTTCAACCGCTGACCTTCACCCAAGTGTTCAGCAACCTTTACCCCAAACTCATTTCCATGACCGAACGCGTCAAACGCCTCATCGGCCTGGCCCCGCGCCAGACCGGCAACAAACTCATCATCAACTGCGAAAAACTC
>JAYVNN010000573.1:0-8228 GCA_043758435.1 Chthoniobacter sp. | reverse complement strand
GAGCAGCGTGGTGATTTCACCGGCGCTGAGCGGCTCGATACCGGTGAGGTCTTTGCGCGTCCATTCCGCTTTGCTGATTTCGGGTGCAGTCATGGTGGAAAAAAATCAGGTGCGGCTCATCAGGACGGCATCGTCGCCGCTGTCGGTGGCGGCGAAGCGGACGTGGACGCGTTCGTCGAGCGCGGTCGGCAGGTTTTTTCCCACATAGTCCGCGCGGATGGGCAGCTCGCGGTGGCCGCGATCCACCAGTACGGCGTACTGGATGCGCGCGGGGCGGCCGAAGCTGGAAATCGAGTCCATCGCGGCGCGGCAGGTGCGGCCGGAGAAAAGCACGTCGTCGGTGAGGACGATGGTTTTTTCCTCCAGCGCCTCGGGCAAAATCGTGCGCTCGACGCGGGGCGGGATGCGGTGCCGGTGGAGGTCGTCGCGGTGCATGGCCACATCGACTACGCCGGCGAAAACGTTGACGCCGCTGAACTGCCCGATGAGCGCGGCGAGCCGTTGCGCGATTTCCACGCCGCGCGACGGGATGCCGATGAGCGCGACGGTGGCGAGGTCAGGATTGCGCTCGATGATTTCGTGCGCGATGCGCCGGAGGGCGCGTTCGATGGCCGCGGCGTCGAGGATGACGCTGGCCCCTGCGGGCGGTGGAGTGGGTGTGGGATTCATGTTCCTTGGCGACCTCGCGGGGCCGTCTTAAAGGAGCGGGGAGGCGACGGTCAGCCGGCCGTCTCCTTGCGCTTGTCCTTCCACGAGGAGCGGTGTTTCACGATCCAGTCGAGGAGCGCCTTTTCAAAGCCGACATCGTGGCCGGCCTTTTCGCTCTCGATCCATTTGTGGCGGAGGATTTCCTCCCGCTCGGCGAGGAATTCTTTGTAGAGGAGGGATTCTTTGACGAGGTCGGGGTTGTCGTCAGTGGTGGCGCTCATGGATGTCGGAATTTCCATAAATGCCGCCGAATCGTCAAACGCTAAGTGGGCGATTTCCGGGCGCAAATTTTCCGGCGGCGCGTCTTTGCCAAACGGCGCGCGCTGAATAGTGTTCATTAAAACACTATGTCGCTCGCCTGGATGGTCGTTGATTTCAATTCCTACTTCGCCTCGGTGGAGCAGCAGATGGAGCCGCGCCTGCGCGGCAAACCGGTGGCGGTGGTGCCGATGAATGTGGACAGCACCTGTGCGATTGCCGCGAGCTATGAGGCGAAAAAATTTGGCGTGAAAACAGGCACGCGGGTGGGCGACGCGAAGCGGATGTGCCCCGGCCTGCGGATCATCGAGGCGCGGCATGAGCACTATGTCGAGTATCACCACGCGCTGCTCACGGCCATCGACTCGTGCATTGAGGTGCGGAAGGAAAACGTGATGTCGATTGATGAAGTGGCGTGCGAGCTGACCGGCAAAGTGCGCGAGCGCGCGGCGGCGCTGGAAGTGGCGCGGCGGATCAAGGCGGTCATCGCGGAGAAAGTGGGCGTGTGCCTGCGGAGTTCGATTGGGATTTCGACGAATGTCTTTCTCGCGAAAACGGCGAGCGACATGCAGAAGCCGGACGGGCTCACGGTCATCGAAAAGGACGAGCTGCCGGGGGTGTTGCACCGGCTGGAGCTGCGGGATTTGTGCGGCATCGGTGCGAATATGGAGGAGCGTTTGCACGCGGTGAGCATCCGCACGGTGGAGCAGCTTTGTGCTGCGCCAAAGCACACGCTGCACGCGGCTTGGAATGGCGTGGAAGGCGAGCGGATGTACGAGCTGCTGCGCGGCAATGTGGTGCCGCGTCCGCCGGTGCGGCATTCCACGCTCGGGCACTCGCATGTCCTGCCGCCGCAGGAGCGCAATGAGGCGAGCGCCTGCGCGGTGCTGCACCGGCTGTTGCAAAAGGCGGCGATGCGGCTGCGGCACATGGGCTACCTCGCGGGCGGGCTGGCCGTGAGCGTGAAATATCTGCGGCGCAACTGCTGGAGCGACGATCTCGTTTTCCGCGAGACGACGGACACGATGGAATTCATCCATGCGCTGCAAACGCTGTGGGAGCGCCGTCCGCACGGCCTCGCGCCGCTGGCCGTGGGTGTCACGCTTTTCCACCTCACGACCCGCGAGAATGTGACGCCCGCGCTTTTCCCCGAGAGCCGTCCGCGCGAAAAACTCGACCGCGCGCTCGACGCGCTGAACAAACGCTACGGCAAGCAGACCGTCTATTTCGCCGGCGCGCACGCCGCGCTGAAATCCGCGCCGATGCGCATCGCCTTCACCCACATCCCGGATTTGGAAACTGAGGGCGACTGACTTGTGAATCGGACAAGTTTTCAACCAATCTGGAACCGGACGAACGGCGTGGCTAATAAGGCCGGGCCTTGCCGATTGGTGTAGGACACTCCGCCCGCCGCTTTCCTCGCATGACCTCAGAACTCGAAGACCTCAACCAAAAGATCATCGCTCTCCACCCGACTATCGACGCCATCGAGGCGGAGATCGGCAAGGCCATCGTCGGCCAGCGCTACCTCGTCGAGCGGCTGCTTATCGGCCTGCTGGCCAATGGCCACGTCCTGCTTGAAGGCGTGCCCGGCTTGGCGAAGACGGCGACGATCAATGCGCTCGCGCAGACCATTCACACGAAGTTTGCGCGCATCCAGTTCACGCCCGATCTGCTGCCGAGCGATCTCGTGGGCAACCTGATCTACAACCCGCGCGAGGGCACCTACTCGACCAAGCGCGGGCCGATTTTTGCGAACCTCATCCTTGCCGACGAAATCAATCGCGCGCCAGCTAAGGTGCAGAGCGCGCTGCTCGAAGCGATGCAGGAGCGGCAGGTGACAATCGGCGAGGAGACCTTTCCGCTGCCGAAACCGTTCCTCGTGCTCGCGACGCAAAATCCCATCGACCAGGAAGGCACTTACGCGCTGCCCGAGGCGCAGGTCGATCGCTTCATGCTGAAGGTGGTCATCGGCTATCCGAGCGAGGTGGAGGAAAAGCAGATCATGCAGCTCATGGCCCGCACTGCCACGCGCGAGCCGCTCCAGGCCATCGTGCATCCCGAGACGATTTTGGAAATGCGCCAGCTCGTCGATCTCGTCCACGTCGATGAGCAGATCGAGGATTACATCGTGCGCTTGGTCTTCGCGACTCGTGAACCCAAACGCTTTGCGCCGAAGATGGACGGGATGATCCGCTTCGGCGCCAGCCCGCGCGGCTCGATCAATCTCGCGCTCGCGGCAAAGGCCCACGCTTTCCTCCAGGGCCGCGGCCACGTCACGCCGCAGGATGTGAAGAGCATCGCGCTCGACGTGCTGCGGCACCGCGTCATCACCACATTCGAGGCCGAGGCTGACGAGGTGACGAGCGAGAAGATCGTGGCGCACATTTTGGAGACGGTCGCCGTCCCGTGATTCCACGCGAGTGGCTGAAAAAGATCCGCCAGATCGAGCTGCGCACCGTGCGGCTCGTCGAGGATCTCATGGCCGGGCAATACCATTCGGTCTTCAAAGGGCGCGGCATGGATTTCGACGAAGTGCGCGAATACCAGCCGGGCGATGAAGTGCGCCGCATTGACTGGAATGTGACCGCGCGCACCGGCGTGGCGCACATCAAAAAGTACATCGAGGAGCGCGAGATGACGGTCATGATTCTCGTCGATGCCAGCGCCAGCAGCAGCACCGGCTCGGTCAGCCAAAGCAAACGCGAACTCGCCGCGGAACTCGCCGCCGTGCTGGCCTTCAGCGCGATCAGCAACAACGACAAGGTCGGCGCGCTGCTCTTCACCGATGGCGCGGAGAAATACATCCGCCCCGGCAAAGGCCGGCTGCATGTCCTGCGGCTGATCAGCGAAGTGCTGACCTACCAGCCGGCGCGGCGCGGCACGAATCTCACCACCGCGCTCCAGCACATCAACCGCGCGCTCTCGCGCCGCGCGGTGGTTTTCGTCATCTCGGATTTCATGGACGAGGGTTTCGAGCGCGCGCTCAAGGTCACGAGTCGCAAACACGACCTCATCGCCGTGCCAATCGTCGATGCCAGCGAGCGCGCGCTGCCCGATCTCGGCTGGATCGCCTTTGAGGATGCGGAGACGGGTGAAGTCGTGGAGTTCAATACCGGCGACCCGAAGGCGCGGGCGAAGTTCGCCGAGGTCGCGGAGGACCGGCTGGCGCGGCTGCGGCGCACCTTTCGCCGCTCCGGGCTCGACACCATCGAAGCGCAAACCGACCAGCCCTATCTCCGCTCGCTGATGCAATTTTTCGAGAACCGCCTCCGGCGGCTGCGCCCGTGAACCCGCCCGATCAACTCATCGACGATCTGCGGTTGCTCGAACCGCCCGAGCCGTTCCGGCTCAATCCGTGGATCGTGGCCGCGGTGCTGGCGGGGTTCGTCTTCCTTTGGTGGTTTCGCCGCTGGCGAAAGACGACGCACGGCGCGCGCTCGCAAGCGCAGGCGATCCGCCAGGCGCACGACGATGCGCTCGCCGAACTGGAACGGCTCTTTGCGCTGATCGAGCGCGAGGAATCGCGGCCCTACGCCACGGAAAGTTCGGCGATCATCCGCCGCTACATCGAAACGCGTTTCGCCCTCAGCGCGCCGCGCCGCTCGACGGAGGAATTTCTCGCCGAGGCGCAGCAGTCGCCAAAGCTCGAACTGCCGCATCGCGCACTCCTCGGCGATTTTCTCCACATCTGCGATCTGCTGAAATTTGCGCGCACCTTTGCCAATCGCGCCGAGCTGAAAGAGCTGCACGAAGCCGCGGTGCGCTTTGTGAAAGAGACGCGGCAGACCGCCGCGCCCGCGACGCCATGAGCGAGCACTTTCCACAGCTCGAAACTTTCCGCTTCGCCGCGCCGTGGCTGCTCCTCGCGCTGGCGCTGCTGCCGCTGTGGATGTGGTTGCGCGGACGCTTCGCGCCGGTCGCGGCGGTGCAGTTTTCCTCCAGCCAGCTCCTCGTCGCGGCGAGCCGCCGCACGCGCTCCACGCGGGGACGGCTGCTCCTTGCCTTGCGCTATCTCGCGCTCGCACTGCTCATCATCGCACTCGCCCGACCGCAGGTGGACAAAGGTCTTTCCGAGCGCGAGGCGCTGGGCATCAATATCATGTTCGTCCTCGATTTCTCGGGCACGATGAAGACCAAGGATTTCGTGCTCGAGAACAAGCGGATCAGCCGCGCCGAGGCGATGAAGCGGGTGGTCGCGGAGTTCATCAAGGCGCGACCGAGCGACCGCATCGGCGCGGTGTTTTTCGACAAAGGCGCGCACCTCATCAGCCCGCTCACGCTCGATCACGACTGGCTGAATGCACAGCTCGCGCTGGAGGAGCCGACGCAGGGCACCGCGCCCGGCTCGGGCATGCTTATTGCCGCCGAGTCGCTGGTTTCGGCGAAGAACCAGACCAAGCTCATCATCACCGTCACCGACGCCGACCAGATCAACGACGGCCCGGCGCCCGAGGAGGTGGCCAAGGCCATCGCCCCGCTCGGGATCAAGAATCACGTCATCCAAATGGTCGATTTCGCCGACGGCCAGCGCTACACCGCGAGCGGGCAGCTCCTCAACGACGTCGCGCGAATCACCGGCGGACAGTTTTTCAAAGTGTCCGACTACGCAGGTCTGCGAAACGTCTATCGGCAGATCGACCAGCTCGAAAAAGCGGCCTTCAAGGAGCGGAAGCAAAAGGCCTGGCGCGAGCTGATGCCGTGGTTCGCGCTGCCTGCGCTCGGGCTGCTGCTGCTGGAATTCGTGCTGGGGCGCACCGTGTGGAGGAGGCTGCCATGAAGTTTGCCTGGCCTTTGGTTCTCATCGCGGTGGCCATCGTGCCGGTGCTCGCTTTGCTGCTGCATCGCTGGAGCGAAGGGCGCGCGCTGCGCAAATTGGAGAGCGTTATCGCGCCGCGGCTGCGCGAGCAATTGCTGCGGTCGGTTGATTTCGCGAAGCGCTGGCGCAAGGCCTTGCTCCTCGCGCTCGGACTGGCTGCGCTGCTCGTCGCCATCGCGCGTCCGCAACTTGGCTTTCAACCTATCGAGGTGGAGCGCTCGTCGGTCGATTTCCTCGTCGCGCTCGATCTCTCGCGCTCGATGCTCGCCGAGGATGCTGATGGCAAGTCGCGGCTCGACGCGGCGAAGACCGGGCTGGGCGTGCTGCTCGACCGGCTCGACAGTGACCGTGTGGGCGTGATCGCGTTTGCCGGCGATGCCTTCCTCGCCGCGCCGGTCACGCAGGATCACGAGGCGGTGAAGCGCAACCTCGCGGCGCTCGACATGCGCGCGATTGCCAAGCAGGGCAGCGACATCGCCAAGGCGATCGAACTGGCGCAAAAGACTTTTGAAAACGGGAAGTATGAAACCAAGGCGCTGGTGCTGCTCACCGACGGCGAGGAGTTGCAAGGCGACGCGGTCATCGCGGCGCGCGCGGCGGCGCAGAAGGGGGTGGCCATTTTTACCGTCGGCGTCGGCAGCACGCTCGGCGCGCGCATTCCCGACAAGAAGGACGGGGGCGTGGCGAAGTTTGCGAAGAACGAGTTTGGCCGCGAAGTCAGCACGCGCCTGAACGAGCGCATGCTCCAGCAGCTCGCCGCCAGCGGGCGCGGCTTTTACGAACCGCTGGGCAAGGACGGCGCGGGGCTGGTCGCGGTTTGGCGGCGCGGATTGGAGCCGCTGGCGAAGGGGACGCAGACCAAGCAGTCGAAGGATTTGCAGGAGTATTTCCAATGGCCGCTGGCGCTCGCAATCGCGCTCCTCCTTGCGGAAATGCTCGTCAGCGACCGTCGCAAAAACCTAAACAAAGTCCGCGCATGAAGACCACGATCCTCGCCCTCAGCCTGCTCGCCGCGCCCGCGTGGGCCGGCCTCGATGCGGAGCGCACGCTGCTCCAGCAAGACCCGGCCAAAGCCGCCGCGCAGCTTGCGGAGCAACTCGCGAAAACGCCTGGCGATCCTTGGCTGCTCTATAACGCGGGCGTGGCCGCGTATGCCGCGAAGGACTACGCGAAGGCCGATGAACTGTGGCAGCAGCTCGCCGCCACGCAGATGCCCGACGCGCTCCGCGAGCAGGCGTGGCTGCAGCTCGGCAATGTTTCGTATCGCTTGGTCCAACCGCAGATCGAGAAGGAGCCGGACACCGCTGTCGTCCGACTCGAGCAGAGTCGCGAGGCGTTCCGCGTCGCACTTGCCTCCAATAAGAAGAACAAGACCGCCGGGCAAAACCTGCGCGTGGTCGAGACCGAGTTGGAGAAGGTTTACGCGCGGCTGGCCAAGCGGCTGGCTGACGAAGCGAAGAAGGAAAACTGGGTGCCGAAGGCGATTGAAAAACTGGAGGCGGCGCTGACTTACGCGCAGCAGGCGCAGGCGCTGAATCCGAAAGACCCGCAGCGCCAGCAGGAAAAGCAGGACATCGAAAAGGCGCTCGCCAGCAAGCTCGACCAGCGTGCGGCGCAGGAGGAGAAGGTCGCGGATCAGCGCAATCCCGAAAACAACTGGGACCGCAAGGACGCGCAGGAGCGTTTGCAAAATGCGCGCGCCGACTTTCAACAGGCGCAGGCCCTCGATAAGCACGATCAGACCGCCAAGGACGGCGAGAAGCGCGTGGAGGACAAGCTTGCCAGCCTCTTCGACAAGGCGGGCCGCAAGGAGCAGCAGCAGGCGCAGCAGCTCGCGCAGAATCAGCCGCAGCAGGCGGTCGAAAAATTTGAGTCGGCAATGGAGAATTTCCAGGAAGCTCTCGCCGTGCAACCCGAGCATGCCGATGCGCAGGCCGGTGAAAAGGAGGTGCGTGCGGAGCTTGAAAAGCTGCATCTCGCCCAAGGCGACAAGCAGGCTCAGCAAGGCGAACAGCAGGCGCAGCGCAATCCGCAGGAGGCCGCTGAGAATCTGCTCAAGGCGCTGCAAAACTTCGAGTCAGCGCAGGCGCTCGCCCCGCAGAACGCGGAGATTCAGCCGCGCATCGACAAGGTCGAGGCGATGCTGCCCGACCTGCTCACCCAACTCGGCCAGCAGCAGCAAAAGCAGGGCGAGCAGTCCGAGCAGCGGCAGCAGAATCAGAACGCGCTGGAGAACTTCGAGAAAGCCGAGTCGAGTTTTGCCAAGGCGCAGGGCATGGCGCCCGGCAATGAGGCCGCGAAGCAGGGCCAGCAGCAGGTGCAAGACGCACTCGCCCGCCTGCGGGAGCAGATGGCGCAGCAGGCTGAGCAAAAGGGGCAGCCGCAAAAAGGCCAGCCGCAGAATCAGCCGAGCTTTGAGTCCATGCTCGCGAAGCTGAAGGAC
>JAYVNN010000572.1:0-8228 GCA_043758435.1 Chthoniobacter sp. | reverse complement strand
GCAACGACCTTTCAGACCGCGCCCATATACGGCAGCGCGCGGCGATGTCCCAAATCCTAATTCCTAAATCCTAAGTCCTAAATGCTCATCGACATCCTTTCCCTCTGCCCAAACATCGCCGCCGCCCCGCTCGGCGAGAGCATCCTCGGTCGCGCCCAGGAGCGCGGCCTCCTCACCATCCGCCACCACAACCTCCGCGACTGGGCCACCGACAAACACCGCACCACCGACGACACCCCGTACGGCGGCAGCCCCGGCATGGTCATGAAATGCGAACCCATCTTCGCCGCGGTGGAAGAACTCCGCACCACCGACAGTCGCGTCTTTCTCCTGTCGCCCGCCGGCCGTCCCTTCACCCAGCGCGTCGCCGAGGACTTGGTGAAAGTGCCCCACCTCATCCTCCTCTGCGGCCACTACGAAGGCGTGGACCAGCGCGTCATCGACCACCTCATCGACGGCGAGCTTTCCATCGGCGACTATGTCCTCACCAACGGTGCTCTCGCCGCCGCCGTCGTCGCCGACGCCCTCGTCCGCCTCCTCCCCGGCGTCCTCGGCCACGCCGACAGCGCCGCCGACGACAGCCACACCACCGGCCTCCTCGAATTTCCCCAGTACACCCGCCCCGTCGAATTCCGCGGCTGGCGCGTCCCCGACATTTTGCTCAGCGGCCACCACGCCGAAATCGCCAAATGGCGGCACGCCCAGGCGGTGGAGAAAACCGCGCGCACCCGTCCAGACATGCTCGGGAAAAATCTGAAATCTGAAATCTGAAATCTGAAATTTCCCCATGATCCTCTCTGTCCGCGACCTCACCATCCGCCGCGGCCCTGTCCGCATCCTCGACCGCGTCTCCTGGAGCGTCGCGCCCGGCCAGCACTGGGTCATCCTCGGAGCCAACGGCTCCGGCAAAACCTCCCTCCTCAGCGCCCTCACCGGCTACCTCTCACCGACCAGCGGCGACATCACCGTTCTCGGCCAGACCTTCGGCGAAAGCGACTGGCGCGACCTCCGCACCCGCGTCGGCCTCGTCTCCTCCAGCATCCGCCAGATGATCCCCGACCACGAGCCCGCCCTCACCACCGTCATCTCGGGGCGCTACGCGATGATCGACTACTGGGGCCGCGTGAAAAGCGCCGACCGCACCGCCGCCCAGCGCCTCCTCGTCTCGGTCGAGGCCAAAAATCTCGCCGACCGACCGTGGGGCGTCCTCTCCCAAGGCGAGCGCCAGCGCATCCTCATCGCCCGCGCCCTCATGGCCCGCCCGCCGCTCCTCATCCTCGACGAACCCTGCGCCGGCCTTGATCCCCTCGCCCGCGAAAACTTCCTCGCCTTCCTCACGCGCCTCGGCGCGAAAAAGCGCGCGCCCGCCCTGCTTTTCGTCACCCACCACGTCGAGGAAATCATCCCCCTTTTCACCCACACCCTCCTCCTCCGCGCCGGCCGCATCCTCGCCGCCGGCGCAAACAAATCCGTCCTCACCACCACCCGCCTCGCCGCCACCTTCGACGCCCCGCTCCGCCTCACCCACCGCCACGGGCGCTACACGCTCAGTCTTTGAGAGGGTGGATCGAAACTAATAAGCGTGTCATCCCGAGCGGAGTTCCGTGCGGGTGCAGGCGGGACGGAACGCAGTCGAGGGACCCCGGCGGTTCGATCTAGCGCCGAACGTCCACGAACCGCCGAGATCCCTCGACTTCGCTGCGCCCACTTTTCCGCCTGCGCTCCGCTCGGGATGACACGCTGTCTTCCAAATGGAGCCACTACCCGGCGGTGGCGGATCTTGGAGGGTGTGGTAAGTGCTGGCACTGAATCTGATCCGTCCCCTCATGCAGTCCCCATCCCTCCGCCGCTTCTTCCTTTTCGCCGCCGTCATCATCCTTGGCGCGGCTTTTTTCCTCACTCATCGCCCAGAGCCGCCGCGTGCCGTGCCGATGGTGACATCCGCGCCTGCGACTCCCGCTGAGCCATCGGCAGCGGGGGTGCCGAGCGCGCCCGCGCCCGCGTCCGATTGCTGTCCGGGTGCCGCTGCGGAGCCGGGCTCCGTGGTGCGCGCGGCGAATCCCGTGCCGCGCGCCGTCTCACTTCCGCAGGCGCAAGTCGCCAACGCGCTGGACGCTTTCCGCGCGTGGGCCGAGCGATATGCGACCGTGTCGGAGGCGGAAAAACCGGCGCTGCTTCCCGAGGGGCGCACTCTCGCCACGGCGCGGCGCGAGGTGTTTACACAATTGATCCGGCACGATCCGCAGGCCGCCATCGAGACGCTGCTCCCGTATGAATTGCGCAAGGCGCTGCCGCCGGAAATCGCGGCGACGATTGAGCATCGCGTGAGCGGGCGAGGGGATCTCATGGTGCTCGCGGTGCGGCCTTTGCCGGGCCAGTCCGTGGACGAACCGATCTACCGCACGGCCAGCCTCGCGGGCCAAGACTACCGCGCTTACACCTACGGCAAACGGCTCGCCGACATCTCGCGCCCGCAGACGCCGATCCTCGGCGTGGCCGTGCAGCTCGCCGACGGAAAAAACCTGCTCGCGGTGCGCGAGGAGGGTTTCGCCGTGCTGGAAAAAAGCGAGGCCGCCGACCTCCGCGCGACGCAAGGCGTGGCCAACGCGGTGTGCCCCATCTCCGGCGACCCGACGGAAGTGCGCGGCGACGAAACCGCCGTGGACACGGGCGTGAAAATCGTCTGGCTGTGCAGCCACGGCCACATCGGCCAGTACCTCGAGACGCCGGATGGAAAACTCGTCGCCCAGGCCGGAGGCAGCGGGAGTTCCGGCGGGGTCAGCCCGGTCGTCCCGGCGACCTACACCGAGGGCAACAAAAAGCTCCTCGCCATCCGCGTGCGCTTCTCGGATCAGGCGGCGAATTTCGAGCCGACCTCCGACGCCACGATCCAGGCGGAGCTGCAAAAGGTCGTCGATAAATGGTCCGACTGGTCCTACGGAAAAACCGAGGCGACCTTCGCCTTTACCCCCGTGCTCGTGCTCCCGCAGACGCAGCAGTGGTACGCCGACAACGGCACCGACAACGCGCTGATGAGCGCCGCGCGCACCGTCGCCGCCGCCTACGACGACGGCACCGGCGCCCATCCTTACGACACCGCGAACTTCGATTTTGACGCGATCGTTTACAGCACCAACGCGTTTGGCGGCTACTGCGGGCTCGGCTTTGTGGGCGGCAAAGGGACGTGGATCAAGTGCTACAACGCCGGAGTCTATCTCCACGAGTGGGGCCACAATCTCGGGCTCTGGCACGCGAACTTTTGGGACGCCAGCACCGACTCGCCCATCGGCGCCGGCACGCACGTCGAGTATGGCAGCAAATACAGCACGATGGGTTCAGCGGGGCTGAATGCCTACGACACGCTGGAGCGCGCGACCATCCACTGGCTCGAGCCCACGGACATGAAGTCGCTCGCCACGAGCGGCACCTACCGCCTTTACAATGCCGACAAAACCACCCTCACGAGCACGCGTCCCTACGCACTGCGGCTCTACAAAGAGGACCAAGTTTTTTATATCGAGTACCGGCCAAACTGGAACGGCGCGTCCACGGATTTCACCACGACCAACGGCACGATGATCTGCCGCACGCAGCCCGGCAGCGATGCGGATCAACTGCTCGACTTCAACCCGCTGACCGCCGCGGGCAATACCGACGCCCCGCTGCTCATCGGGCGCAGCTTCACGGACACGGCGCAAGGGGTGACGGTCACGCCCATCGCGCGCGGCGGCGTCGCGCCGGATGACTACCTCGAAGTGGTCGTGAATTTCACCGCGCCCATCACCAACAGCGCGCCGGTCGCGGTCGTCACTGCGAGCAATTTTTCGCCCGGCACCGGCGTCTCCGTCACGCTCACGGCGACGGCGTCTGATCCCGACGGCGACGTGCTCGCGTATGCCTGGGACTTTGGTGAAAACGTGGTCAACGCGAGCAACGTGAGCGTCAACAACAGCCCGGTGCAAAGCAAGAGCTGGAGCAGCGCGGGCGACTATGCGGTGCGCTGCACGGTGAGCGACATGAAGGGCAGAACGAGCGTGCAAAACGTGGTCATTCGCGTCGGCTCGCCGTCCACTTTCACGATCAAAGGGCGCGTGGCGAAAGCGGACGGAACGCCCGTTTCCCAAGTGCTCATTCAGGACACCGCGAGCCACCAGACTTATACCGATTCCGACGGCCGCTACTCGCTCGGCGGTCTCGCCGCGGGCAGCTTCACGATTAGCGCGCTGCACAGCGGATGGACGCTCGCCGCGCAGTTTGCCAATCCTGTGGTCCTCGGGCCGAGCGCGGTGAATGTGGACTTCACCGCGACCGCACCGGCGGCGACCGGCGGCGTGACGCTGGAGCATTGGGACGGGATCACGGGCAACGCGGTGAGCAACCTCACGAGCAACGCGGCGTACCCGAATTCGCCGACCTACGTGACCACGCTCGAAGGACTTTTCGAGGGCGGCACCAACATCGCGGACAACTACGGCCAGCGTGCGCGCGCCTGGTTCCGCCCGCCGACCACGGGCGCGTACACTTTCCTCATCGCCTCCGACGACAACTCGGAGCTGTGGCTGAGCACCGACGCCACCGCGGCGAACAAAGTGCTGATCGCCTCCGTCCCCGGCTCGACCGGCGTGCGCGTGTGGACGACTTTCGCGAGCCAGACCTCGGCGGCGAAAACGCTGACCGCCGGCCAGCGCTATTACATCGAGGTGCTGCACAAGGAAGGTGCGGGCGGCGACAACCTCGCGGTCGGCGTGGACTTCCCCGGCGCGGTGCAGCATCGGCCTTTGGAAACGACGTATCTCGAACCGATCAACACGATCATTCCCCCCACTCCGCTGAACACCGTGAGCGTCTCCGCGACCGACGCGAGCGCGAGCGAGACCGCGCTTGATCCCGGTACTTTCACCATCACGCGCACCGGCGACCCGACCGCGGCGCTGACCGTGTTTTTCGACATCACCGGCACCGCCACTTACGGCGCGGATTTCCAGCCGACCGCGGTGAGCGCCACGATTGCCGCGGGCGCGCTGAGCACCACCGTGACCGTCACGCCCATCGACGACGCACTGCCCGAGGCGGATGAAACCGTCGTGCTCGAACTCGCGCCGTCGCTCACCTACTCGCTCGGCGCGCCGGCCAAGGACACGGTGGTCATCCACGACAATGAACCCGCGCAGGTCAGCATCGTCGCCACCGATGCGACGGCAGCAGAGACGGGCGGCGACACCGGCACTTTCACCATCACGCGCACCGGCGACACGGCGGCGGCGATGGGCGTGAATTTCTCCATCGGCGGCAGCGCGACGAACGGCGCGGATTATCCCACGCTCACGTCGCCGGTCACGATTCCTGCCGGGCAATCGACGGCGGTCATCACCATCGCGCCAATCAACGACGGCATCCCCGAGCCGGATGAAACCGTCGTCCTCACGCTCACGGCGGGCGCGGGCTACACGCTCGTCGCGCCGACCACGGCGACGGTGCGCATCCTCGCGCAGCCGGGCACGGGCGGCGGGATTTTGCGAGAATGGTTCGACGGGCTGAACGCGAATAACAGCGTCGCGGATTTGCTCAACGCCACGGCCTTCCCGTTCGCGCCGACCGGCTCGGCCATCGTCACCACGTTTTTCGAGACACCGCAGAGCAGCCCCGACAAAAACAACTTCGGCGAGCGCTGGCGCGCGATTTTCACCGCGCCGGTTTCGGGCGCGTATTTTTTCTACATCGCGAGCGACGACGCCTCGGATCTGTGGCTGAGCACGGACGCGACGCCGGAGCGCAAGCAGCGAATCGCCTACGCGAGCGGGGCCACGGGTTTCCAAGTCTGGACGGCGCAGGCGAATCAGAAATCCGCGGCCATCACGCTCGCGGCGGGGCAGCGGTATTACATCGAGGCGCTGTTCAAGGAAGGCGTGGGCGGCGACTACCTTTCCGTCGGGCTCGAGTTTCCCGGCGGCGCGCTGGAGCGGCCCATCCCCGCGCACCGGCTCGATCCCTACACGCCAAGCACGCCGCTCGCCGCGCCGTGGATTTCGCAGGACATCGGCGCGGTCGGCTCGCCCGGCGCGGCGGGGCTCGCGAGTGACACGCTGCCGTCCGCGCCAAAGCACCGCTACAGCTTTGCCGGCACGGCCAACGCGAGCGTGGCGAACGGCGCGAGCGTGAACGACAGCATCGGCACCGCGCACGCGGCAGTGCGCGGCGCGGGCGCGGTCATCGACGCCACCGGCACGAAGTTGCACCTGCCCGGCGGCGCGTCGGCGACGGCGGCTTACGTCGATCTGCCGAACGGCGTCATCACCGGCACCTATGCCAGCGGCACGCGCTACACGAGCGCGAGCTACGAGGCGTGGCTGACCGTGAACACGACGCAAAACTGGGCGCGCATTTTCAACTTCGGCACCTCGGGCAGCGGCGAAATTCTGGCCGCGGGCGGCACCTTCACCGGCGACGAGGGGCACCACATTTTCCTCAGCGCCAGCAACGGCACCACCAGCGACCAGCGCCTCGCGCGCTACTACCCGGCGGGCACGACCGACGTGTCGAGCGACACCAGCGGCACCGCGCTGAACGGCACGCAAATCCACGTCGTGATGACCTACGATGACGCGGATAAAAACTGGCGCTGGTACCGCAACGGCCACCTCATGCACACGCTCGCCGATGCGCAGGGGCTGACCACGATCAACGACGTGAACAACTGGCTGGGCCGCTCGATGTGGAGTCAGGACAACGACATCGACGCAAACTTCGACGAGTTCCGCACCTACGACTACGCGCTCAACGAGGCGCAAATCCGCGGCGACTTCAACGCCGGGCCGGACGTGGTGAACAACGTGCCGGGCGCGGTGAGCGGGCCGTACTTTGTCAGCGGCAACGGCGTCATCTCGACGGCGGGCGCAAATGACGCGCTGCAATTCACGTCGCAAACGCTCACAGGAAATTGGGACGTCCGCGCGCGGCTCATCGCGCTCACGAACTCGAACGCGTCCGCGCTCGCGGGGCTGATGATTCGCGAAGGCACGGCGGCCAATGCGCGCCACGCTTTCATCGGGCTCACGCCGGACGCAACGGGGCATTTCATCACACGCACGACGGCGGGCGGCAGTGCGGCGCAGACCAATTCCGCCGTCCTCGCCTTCCCGCGCTGGGTGCGCGCAGTGCGCACTGGCAACACGATTTCCGGCTACGTCTCCGCCGACGGCCTGGCGTGGACGCAAGTCGGCGCGACCACCACTTTCGCCAGCCTCGCGGGGCCGCTGCAATTCGGCTTCGCCGTGGCGAGCGGCACGACCGCGATTCAAAACACCGCGCTCGCGCAGTTCGACAATTTCGTGATTCTGCCCGGCCCGTACATCTGGTCGAACGCGACGACCGGCTCCGCCCTGGCGTGGTCGCAAAATGCGAACTGGCAGTCGTCCATCATCGCCGTGCCGGGCGCGACGAGCGCGGTGGAATTTCTCACCGGCCTCACCGCCACCGCCGGCACCGTGACCGCGAACAACGACCTCGCCGGCACCTTCCCGCTGAACAGCCTGCGCCTCGCCGGCACCGGCCCCGCGAGCGGCGCGGCCATCGCCGCGCTCACCGGCAACGCGCTGCAATTCACCGGCACCAACCCGGTGGTCTCGCTTGATGCGACCAACGGCACGGGCTTCACCTACGCCGTCGCGCAGCCGATCACACTCGCGAGCGACACGACTTTTACCGGCACGGGCACGGCGGCGTTTGATTTCGACGCCGTCATCAGCGGCGCGGGCGGCCTCGTGAAAAGCGGCGCGGTCACGCTCACGCTCACTGCCGCCAATACTTACTCGGGCCCCACGACAATTAGTGCGGGCACGCTTTCCATCGGCAACAGCGGCCCGACCGGTACGGTCGGCGCGAGCCCGGTGGTGAATAACGCGACGCTGAATTTCCGCCGCAGCGACACCACGCTCATCATGCCCAACGTCATCAGCGGCACCGGCGCGCTCACCTTCAACGGCGCGAACGCGGGCCTCGTCACGCTCAGCGGCGCGAACACTTTCACCGGTGCCGTGACCATGAACTCCGGCGGGCTGCGCATCACCAACAGCGCCGCGCTAGGCACCGGCGCGAAAATGATCTCGGTCATCAACGGCACCGCGGGCAACTCGAACCTGCGGCTCGACGGCAGCGGCGGAAACATCGTGCTGCCCGCGACGCTCAGTTTCACCACGGTGAACAACGCCGGCACGATTTTTAACGAGGCG
>JAYVNN010000571.1:0-8232 GCA_043758435.1 Chthoniobacter sp. | reverse complement strand
GGATTGAAGCCGGGGAACGAGCCGTAACGCGGCCACATTTCCTCGACCATGATCCGCGAATGGCCCGAGCCGAAGACATGCACCATGCGGCCGGCGAGGATCGTCGCCGCGAACCAATCCGCGGCCTGCGCGATGGCGGGCGTCTGGCTTTCCACGGCGTCGATCAGCGCGCGGCATTTCGTCAAATAGTCTAGGGTCGGAGTCATGAAAAAGGGTTGAAGGGTGAATCAAAATTGGCGTGCGCGTGCGTGGAAACGCCAGAGGCGCGCCATGTTTATAGGATTAAAAAAGAAACGAACCAGCCCCAGCGGGGCGGCATGCGACGGGGCGCGCGAAGTGCCGCTCCTACGGAGCTAACGCGTTGACGATTGGCGGTTCTATAAACATGGCGCACCTACGGTGCTGACATCCCAGGCGTCTGCGATTCTTTGGCCACCAGCAAGGCTTCCCGCGCCGCGCCGATGGCTCCGGCCCATTCGCCGAGCGTGGCGGGCAGCAGCTTCACGGCATGGCCGGCGGGCCGCCATTCGAGGCGCGCGAGTTCTGCGCGGAGCGGCTCAAACACAGCGTCTCCAGCCTGCGCGATGCCGCCGCCGAGGATCACGGCCTCGGGGTCGAGGATATTGACGAAACTCGCGATGGCGCAGGCGAGCGCGTGGATCGAGGCGAGCCAGAGCCGCACCGCCTCGGGCTCGCCGGTGCGGTAGGCGGCGATGAGTTCGTGGGTGGTGGCGAAAAGTCCGCCGGTGCGCGCGGCGACGTTGTGATTGCCGATGCAGTCCTCGAGCGTGCCGGGCGTGCCGACGATGCCGGGCGGCCCGGCGACATCGAGGCAGACGTGGCCGAGATGGCCGGCGCGACCGAGATGGCCGCGGAGGATTTTTCCGTCCGCGAGAATCGCGCCGCCGACACCCGTGCCGAGCGTGAGCATGATCGCGTTTTGCAGTCCGCGCGCCGCGCCGATCCACGCCTCGCCGGCGAGCGCGGAGTGCGCGTCATTCGCCACGGGGACGAAGCGCCCGCGGTCCAGGAAGGCCGTCCAGTCGAGTCCCTCCATGCCGCGCAATCGTTCCGGCAGAATCGCGATGGAATGCCGGTCGCGCGCAGGCAGGCCCGGCGCGGAGATGCCGATGGCCAGTTCGTGGCCGAGATGATCGGCGAGGTTTTTCGCGATGTAGGCCCAGGTGCGCGCGTCGGTGCCGTCGTCGTTTGTCGCGCGCACTTCGCGGCGTAAAATGTCTCCCGCCCATGTAGCGACCACGCCTTTGATCTGCGTGCCGCCGAGATCGAGACCGATGGCGACGCTACTCATCGCGCCCCTCCGTGACCGACCAGCCGCCATCCACGGCGAGCACCTGGCCGGTGGTGAAACGCGCGCCGTCGCCCATGAAATAAATAGCCGCCGCGTCGAGATCGTTCGCCCGACCGATGCGCCCGCCGTCGAGCGGCTGTTTGGTTTTGATGAAACGCAGGATCGTCTCGTCCTGCGCCGAGCGCTCCGACATCGGCGTCTCGACGAGCGCGGGGGCGAGCACGTTGATGCGGATATTCTGCGGCGCGTAAAAGGCCGCCGTCGCTTTGCTGAAGCCGATGAGCGCGGCTTTCGCCGCGGCGTAGGCGTGCGTGGAAAAGTGGCGCGGCGACGGGCTCCAGCCGAGCACGCTGCCGATGTTCAGGATGCTGCCGCCGGTGCCTTGCGCGAGGAATTGCCGGACGGCGGCGCGGTTGGAAAACATCAGCGAGGTGAGATTCAGGTCGAAGGTTGCGCGCCACCCCTCGTCGGTCATTTCGTGCAGCGGGCCGTCGCCCATCCGTCGCCCGCTGCCGCCGGCAACGTGGTAGAGACCGTCGAGTTTTTCAAACGCCGCGACGGCTTCGGCGATGGCGCGCGGCGCGGTGTTCGGCTCGCAGGCATCGGTGGAAATGGCGCGTGCGTTTTCACCCAGCGCCGCCGCCGCGCGCTCGGCGTTCGCCGCATCGCGCCCGACCACGACGACCCGCGCGCCTGCTTCCACAAAGGCCCGCGCAGCGGAGAACCCGAGGCCCGTGGTGCCGCCAATGACGACGAGGGATTTGCCAGCGAGGGGAAGTTGCACGCTCGGCAGAATAGCGAACGCGGTGCATTTTGAAATCACGGATCGTGACGGGATCACGGTTTTCGCTACGCTCCGCGGCGTGAAAAAAATCGTGCTTTCTATTGTGGCTCTCGCGTCCATCGGGCTCGGGGGCTGTGCGACTTCGGGGAATGCGTCCGTCTCTGCTGGCGGCGAAACCTTGCGCCAGAGCGCGGCTCCGGCGGCGGTGAATCTGCGGCAGATCATCGTGCCGAAGGGCCGCTACGGACGGCACATCGAGTTTCCGCTGCGCGCGACCTACATCACCATCCACAGCACCGACAGCCCGAACGCGAGTGCGCTGGTGCATGCGCGCGGGATGGCGGCGGGGAATTTCCGCGGGCGGACGAAATGGAACCGCACGGGCTACATGACGTGGCACTTTTCTGTGGATGATCGCGAGGCGATCCAGTCGCTGCCGCTGAACATCCAGGGCGAGCACGCGGATCACGACGGGCCGGGGAATAACACGAGCATCGGGATCGAGATTTCCGAGCTGCGCGACCCGCGGCGGCAGGCGGCGGCGATTGATCGCGCGGCGCGGCTCACGGCGTGGCTGATGCACGACCGCGGCATCGCGCTCGACCATGTGGTGCCGCACTACCACTGGCCGCAGCGGCACTTTCACAACAACATGAAAAACTGCCCGCGCATCCTGCTCGAACACGGCAAGCCTGGGCCGCGGTGGGAGGCGTTTTTGCGGCGCGTGCGGAGTTATTATTGAGCGCGCAGCGCGAGCTGTCGGGGAAGCTGTCAGCTTCCCCGACAGCCGCGCGGAAGCGCGCTGGCGACGAAGGGCAAACGAGCGTCTATTACCGCCCGCCGATGACCACGCCCACCGATTTTCCAACACCCGAACTGCTCGCTCCCGCGGGCGGGTGGGACTGCGTGCGGGCGGCGGTGGCGAATGGCGCGGACGCGGTTTATTTCGGGCTGCCGAAATTCAACGCGCGGCTGCGGGCGGATAATTTCACTGAGGCGGAATTGCCGGAGGTCGTGGCGTTTTGCCATCGGCACGGAGTGAAGGCGTACGTCGCTTTCAATACGCTCGTCTTCACCGGCGAACTCGACGCGGCAGCGGACTACCTGCGGCTGCTGAGCCGCGCGGGTGTGGATGCGCTGATCGTGCAGGACGTGGGGCTGGTGCGGCTGGCGCGGGCGATCACGCCGGAGCTGCCGATTCACGCGAGCACGCAGATGACGATCACTTCGCCGGAGGGTGTGGCGTTTGCGAAAGAGCTGGGGATCGAGCGCGCGGTGCTGGCGCGGGAGCTGTCGCTGCGGGAGCTGGGGAAATTCGGAGATGGCAAATCGCAGATGGCAAATGGGGAAATGGCGCTGCCGCTGGAGGTCTTCGTCCACGGCGCGTTATGCGTGGCGTATTCGGGGCAGTGTCTGACGAGCGAATCGCTCGGGCAGCGGAGCGCGAACCGGGGCGAATGCGCGCAAGCGTGCCGGATGCCGTACGAGCTGGTGGTCGATGGCGCGGTGCGCGATCTGGGCGACCGGCGGTATCTGCTTTCGCCGCAGGATCTGGCGGCGGTGAATGAAATCCCGGCGCTGATGGCGCTGGGCGTGGTGAGTTTCAAAATCGAGGGGCGGCTGAAGACGCCGGAGTACGTGGCGGCGGTCTGCCAGGTTTATCGCAAGGCCATCGACGCGGCGCTGGCGGCGCGCGAGGCTGATGGGCACAGCGTTTCCGGGGTGACGAAGGAAGACCGCCACCAACTCGAGATGGCATTTTCGCGCGGGCTGTATTCCGGGTGGATGCACGGGGTGAATCATCAGGAACTCGTCTCGGCGCGGTTTGGAAAAAAGCGCGGGCCGTTTGCGGGCCGGCTCGAAAAAGTGGGGCGCGATTTCGTGGAACTGTCGCCGGAGATTGAGTTGAAACCCGGCGACGGCGTGGTTTTCGACACGGGCGGCGACACGAATGCGGAGCAGGGCGGACGGATTTTCGGGATCAAAAACGGGCGTTATTTTTTCCAGCATGACCGGATTGATTTCACGCGGCTGAAGACGGGGGATCGGGTGTGGAAAACGGACGACCCGGAATTGAACAAGCGGCTGCGGCAGTCGTTTGCGGGGAAGATCGAGCCGCGGCGGCGCGTACTGGTGGACTTGCGTGTGAGCGGGCGCGCGGGCGAGGCGATGGTGGTGCTGGGGAGCATAGGCCGCTGGCCTGTCGCTGCCGGCGGCCTCGCCGGGAGCACCGGATGTGAAAGGGCGCACCTCGCGGATGAACACGACTCCTGTGCGGAGTTCGCGGCGAGCCGCCGCGAACAACAGGCCAGCGGCCTGTGCTCCCCGGCGAAGGCGCGCTGTGCCTCTGCTCTGCCGCTGGCGGCAGCGCGCACCGCGCCGCTGACGACGGAAAAGCTGAGCGAACATCTCGGGCGTTTTGGCGAAAGCGGGTACGTGCTTGGTGAATTCGAGAACGCGCTGGAGGGCGAGGTGATTTTGCCGATTGGGGAATTGAACCGGCTGCGGCGGGAGTTGGGTTTCCAGCTCGATGCGGCACGGGCGGTGGTGCGGGCGGAGTCGGGGGATTCGTGGCGGGAGGTGTTTCGTGGAAGTGCGCGGCGCGGCGCGGCTGTAGGGGAAGCTGGCAGCTTCCCCTACAGCGGCGCTGCTTCGCAACGCGTGCTGCGGGTGCTCTGCCGGACGATGGAGCAGCTCGATGCGGCGCTGACGTGCGAGGTCGGCGAGGTGTACGCGGATTTCGAGGACATCCGGCGCTACAAGGACGCGGTCGCGCAGGTGCGCGCAGCGGAAAATGGCGCGCGGATTTTTCTGGCGACGCCGCGGATTCAAAAGCCCGGGGAGCAGGGATTTTTCAAGCTGATCGAGAACGCCGCGCCGGACGGCGTGCTCATCCGCAATCTCGGAGCGATCGCGCATTTCGCGGCGAGCCCGCTGCGCAAAGTCGGAGACTTTTCGCTCAATGTCGCGAACCCGCTGACGGCGCAGCATTTGATCGGCGCGGGGCTGGAGCGGGTGACGGTGAGCTACGATTTGAACATCGGGCAGGTGCTCGATCTGCTCGCCGCCGCGCCGCCGGAGTGGTTCGAGCTGACCATCCATCAGCACATGCCGATGTTTCACATGGAGCACTGCGTTTTCGCGGCGTTCATGTCGCAGGGGAAGGACTCCACGGACTGCGGACGGCCATGCGAAAAGCACCGCGTGCATCTGCGCGACCGCGTGGGCGTGGAGCATCCGCTGCGGGCGGATGTGGGCTGCCGCAATACGCTTTTCAACGCGGTGGCGCAGACCGGCGCGCGGTTTTTTGCGCAGCTCGAAAATGCCGGGCTGCGCGACTTCCGTGTCGAGTTGCTGGAGGAAAATGCGGGCGAGGCGGAGCGCGTCATCCGCGCGTATCAGACGCTGCTCGGCGGTACGCGCGACGGCGAGGAGCTGTGGCGCGAACTGCGCGCGCAATCGCAGCTCGGGGTGACGGGCGGGACGTATCAGGCGGGTTGAACCCTTTGCATTGCCGCATGAAATGGTTCGCTCTCTTTGCCGCGCTCGCGCTGTCGGCGCAGGCTGGCGAGATCGCGGTGACGGATGTGGAGGGCAAGGTGCAGCGTCCGCTGGCGGCGGCGGGGCAGGTGGCGACGGTGCTGTTTTTCGTGCTGCATGACTGCCCGATCTCGAATGGCTACGCGCCGGAGATCAGCCGCATCGCACAGGAATATGCGGGGCGCGGGGTGCGGAGCTTTGTGGTGTATGGCGAGGGCGATCTGACGGCGGAGGAGGCGCGGAAGCATGCGCGGGATTACGGCTATCGCTGCCCGGCGCTGCTCGATCCGCCGCATGCGCTGGCGCGGGTGGCGGGGGCGACGGTGGCACCGGAGGCGGCGGTGTTTTCGGCGAAGGGCGAGGTGCTTTACCGGGGTCGGATCGATGACCGGGCGGCGTCGCTCGGGGTGCATGGGGCGGAGCCGAAGGAGCGGGATTTGCGCGCGGCGCTGGACGCATTGCTGGCGGGGAAGCCGGTGCGGGAGCGGTTCACGAAAGCGATCGGTTGCTACCTGCCGCAATCCGCTGAAACCTCCGCGCCTTCCAAAGCGTCTCCACCGCCACAATGAAAATCCCCGCCGTCCTGCTCGCGCTCACCGCCGTCGCCGCCGCTGCCGAACCGCTGCCGGAGCACGTCACTTTCAACGAGCACATCGCGCCGATTCTTTTCGCGAAATGCGCGGGGTGCCATCGCCCCGGCCAGATCGCGCCCTTTTCCCTGCTGACCTACGCGGACGCGAAGAAGCGGGCGAAGCAGCTCACGGAGATCACCACCGAGCGGACGATGCCGCCGTGGCACGCGGACAAGGAGAACCCGGCTTTCCTCTACAACCGCAGCCTCGACGCGGGGCAGATCGCGCTGCTCGCGGCGTGGCAGCGCGGCGGGGCGGTCGAGGGCGATGCGGCGAAGCTGCCGGCGGTGCCGAAGTTTGCGGAGGGCTGGGCGATGGGCGTGCCGGACTTGGAGCTGAAGATGCCGGAGGCCTATCAGATTCCGCCGGAGGGGCGGGACACGTACCGCAATTTCGTGCTGCCGCTGAATTTCGCGGAGGACAAATGGATCAGCGCGATCGAGCTGCGGCCGAGTTCGCCCGAGGTGGTGCATCACGTCCTGATTTTTCTCGATACCGACGGCTCGGCGGCGGCGCGCGACGCGAAAGACCCGCGGCCCGGCTACAACGGTTTCGTGAGCGTGGGCCTGACCTACGTGGCCGGCTGGGCGCCCGGCGCCGGGCCGCTGGTACTGCCGCCGGATCTCGCGTGGCGTTTCCCGAAAGGCGCGAATCTCGTGCTCCAGACGCACCTTTCGCCCAAGGGCAAGGCGATGGAGGAGGCGACGTCGGTGGCGCTGCGCTTCGCGAAGGAGCCGCCGCCGCACACCTACACGACGGTGCAGCTCCCGCCGCAGTTTGGCATCCTGAATGGCATCCAGATTCCGCCCGGCGAAAAGAACTACACGCTGCATGACAGCTTCATCCTGCCGATTGATTGCGACGCCTTCGCCGTTGGCGCGCACGCGCACTATCTCGGCAAGCGCATGAGCATGACGGCCACGCGGCCCGACGGCAGCAAGGCGACGCTGCTCAAGGTCAGCGATTGGGATTTCGCCTGGCAGGAACAGTACGCCTACCGCGACCGCATCCCGCTCCCCAAAGGCACGCGGCTCGACACGGAAGTCGTCTGGGACAACTCCGCCGAAAACGAGCGCAACCCGAGCAAGCCGCCCGTGCCCGTGCATTGGGGCATCGCCTCGGCGGATGAAATGGGCAGCGTGACCGTGGGCGTGGTGCCGCGGAAAAACGAAGACCTCGAAGTCCTCCGCACCGCCCTCACCGAGCACATCGCCGACACGCTCGTGGACGCCGCCCAGCGCCAGCTCGTCCTCCCGGAAAACCTCGGCAAAAAACTCGCGCCCATCGCCGCCATGCTCAAAAGCTTCGACAAAAACGGCGACGGCACCCTCGACGAAACCGAGCGCGCCCCGGTTCGCGCGCTCATCCAGTTCAGCGGCTTTCCGCGGCAGATGCTGAATGCCTCGCCGTAGAAAGCGGCCACGCTACGCGTCCGCCACGCCTTTGAAATTCGCGTCGTCCAGCCCGGAGAGTTCGCCCGTGCTGTCGGAGAATTTTTCCACCGGGGTGCCCATGCGTTTAAGCATGGAGACGTAGAGATTCGTGAGCGGCGAATTTTTCTCATAAGCCAGCGCGCGGCCCGTGCCGATGGTGCCGCCGCCGCGTCCGGCGAGGACAATGGGGAGCTTGTGCGGGTCGTGGGCGTTGCCGTCGTGCATGCCGGCGCCGAGGAGGAGCATGGAGTTGTCGAGCAGGGTGCGCTCGCCTTCGCGGATGGCGCGCATTTTTTCCAGCATGTAGGCG
Organism: Chthoniobacter sp.; assembly: GCA_043758435.1. Classification (GTDB taxonomy): domain Bacteria; phylum Verrucomicrobiota; class Verrucomicrobiia; order Chthoniobacterales; family Chthoniobacteraceae; genus Chthoniobacter. The sequence goes on along the minus strand of JAYVNN010000571.1, from coordinate 221 downwards.
AACTGCGCGTAGTGCCACGTATTGATCCGCTCGTACTGGGCCATCGCCTCGGGGGCGTTTTTGTGGTGCGAGATTTCGTGGAAGCCGCCGCTGACGCCTTCGAGAAAGCTGAAATTCCGCCCGCTCACGGCGTTGCCAAACATGAAGGTGGAGACGCGCGTGGAGTCGGTCCAGAAGCCGAGCACCATGAGGTCGAGCATGATGCGGACATGCTCGGTGTG
>JAYVNN010000570.1:0-23509 GCA_043758435.1 Chthoniobacter sp. | reverse complement strand
TGGCTGTTCCTCTGCTCCACGCTGCCGCTCGTCCGCGCCGAGGGCGAGCCCTACGCCCGCGAACGCGCCCTGCTCCGGCCCGCCATCGAGGAGGCGCGGGCCGACCTGCCCAACTTCGCGTTCAACGAGTTTCGCTTCAAAAAATACCTCATCAGCACCAATCCCGACGGGCGGCTCGGGCCGGACTACGCCGCGTTTTCCGAAGACGAGCGCCACTTTGCCACCGTCGCCTCCGCCCTCGGGCGCGAGGCCGTCCGGGCGCACCCTTTCGAGTTCGCGCGGCTCACCTTGCACAAGGCGCTCGTGGCCGCCAGCAATCGCGACCACGACGTGCGGCTCATCCCCGCCCACTTTTGGTCGGATCAGCAGGACTCCAGCAATGCGCTTTGGCAAAAACGCGCGCGCGAGATGAGTGTGGTCTATGAAATGGACGAGCCCGCCTACCGCGCCCTGGTCGCGGGGCGCGCGCAGCGCCGGGTCTGGTTCGAGCCGCAGGTCGCGTGGTTCGAGCGCATCCAGTGGACGAATGCCCAGGCCGGCGAGCCGGGCGGACAACCCCGGTTCAGCCTCGCGCCGCTCGGCTGGCTCGTCGTGCTCGGGCTGGCCGGCGCGCTGGTGCCGGGACGCTTCGCGCGCACCTCGCTCCTGTGGCTGCCGCTGCTGATCTACGTCAGCATGGTTTTCGCCATCGGCGACCGCGTCTCGCGCTACTACCAGCCCATCGAATGGGCCATGTTCGTGCTCATCGCCATCGGGCTCGATGTGGTGCTCGACGCCCTCGCAGCGGCGTGGAAAAAAGTGCGCCCGCCGGTGTCTGCCGTTGGCAGCTAGACGAAAAACGACTCGTCGTCGCAGCGTCGCAATTTCAGCCCCGGCAGTTCCGCGTGGCGCAGGAGGTGCGCCGCGTCCTTGTACAAAAAGGTGAGCACCTGGTCGCAGAGCTTCGCGGGGATGAGCCGCGATTTTTTCGCCAGCGTGGCGGTGCGCATCACGAGTCCGGCGGGAAAAGGCGCCGGCAGGCGGCGGCGCGGCGCGAGCTTTTCGAGCAGCGCGAGGAAGGTGTTGAAACCGACCGGCGGGCTGAACATCCGGTAGCAGGCGGGCGCAGGCGCGGTGGTGGCCACATGCGCGAGCACCGCGCCGAGATCCTCCAGCCGCAGCGGAAAAACCAGCGGCTCGCCGCTCATCGCACGGAACCGGAGCGGGAAGCGCGCGACGTTTTTCTTCAGCATCCGGTACGGCCCGCGCGGCGGCTCCGGCTCGACCACGAGCCCGCACACGAGCACGCCTCCGCCGCGTGCGAGCACGAGTTCGGAGGCTTCGTGTTTCGTCGCGCCGTACGTGCTCATCGGTCGCGGCGACGCGCTGACAGACGAGATGAACCAGAACTTTCCCGCCTCCGGCATCGCGCCGAGCAGGTGCGCGATCATCGCGCGGTTCGCCACGCTCACAGCGTCGGCGCTGCCGGTGCGTGTCCACGCGAAATGCAGCACGCAAGTCGCTTGCGCCAGCTCCGCGGCGAGTGCCGCGTCGGGTGCTCCCGCGAGGTCGGCGCGCAAATATCGGACGCGCTCATTTTCCGCCGGCAACTCCCCACGCGGCGAAACTACGGCGACCAAACGATGCGCGGTTTTCTCCAGCAAAAAATCCACGGCGAGGCGGCCGAGATACGAATTGGCTCCGGTGATGACGATGCTGGGCGTGCTCATAAACTCTGCGCCGCGAGGCGGTGCGCGTGCGCCATGATGGTGAAGGTGAGCGACACCGCCGGCAGGTCGGGGAACGACGCGGAATCGCAGACGAAAACGCCGGGCGCGACCTCGCCGCGCGCATTCACCGGCGAGCCCGCGCCGCCCATCGGCAGCGTGGCGGCGTAATGCGAGTTGGCGTTTTGATGCAGCGGCGGCACCGGCGGCACGTAGAAGCCGCGGCGGTTCAGCGCGTGGCGCAGCGCAGGCATCATGCGCGCGACGGCGTTTTTGTCCGCGGCGCGGGCGGGAGAAAAATGGAGCGCGTCGTTTTCCAGCCCGACCGCGTAGGACTGCGAAAGCCGCCCATGCACGTAGAGCCGCGCCCAGAAAATCCGGTCGCGCGACCACGCCGTGAGTCCGCGCACGAACGGCCAGAGCGCGGGCGGGAAGTTGTAGCGCCACATGTAGTCGAAGTTCGCGTAAATCTGCGCCTGCGCGAAAGGCAGGTCGGTCGCTTCCGGCACGAGCCCGACGATGAGATTGCTGAGCGAGAGATACGGCTCGCGCCCCGCCGGACGGCCCGTGCGCCCGAAATGGAAAATCGGGAAGACATAGACCGCGTTGTCCGCCATCGCGCCCGCCTCGCGCAGACCCAGCGAGCGCAGCACGATCTCGGTCGTGTTCGGGCAGCCCGCCGCGAGATACACGCGATCAAAACCGCCGAAAGTCCGCGCGCCGCCTTCGCCCTCGACCGTGAGCGCGCGTGTCTGCGGATCGAACGCACGCACTTTCCCGCGCACCAACTCCACGCGCCCGTCGGCGATCATCTGCCGGATCGCGCGGCGCGTGCTGAAGATCGAGCCGCGGAAACACCCCGCGAGACATTCGCCGCAGCGCACGCACGCATCCGGCGCCTCGGGCCGCGTCTCCAGCATCGCGCGATTCACGCCGGCCACGGTCGCGAATCCGCCGTGCGCCGGCGCGCTGTCCGCGGCCTGCTCCATCTTTTCAAAAGCCCGCGTGAGGTGCATCGCCGGGCGGTTCGTGAAGTCCGCGCCGAAGTAGCGGTTCAGCCCATCCGTCCGCCCCGCGATACCCGTGACCGCCGCCATCCGCGCGTAGTGCGGATCGAAGTCCGCGCGCCGCACCGGCCAGCCCCCCAGCTCCGCATCGGTGAAAGGCAACGCCGTGCCGCCCCAGAAATTGCTCAACCCGCCGAGCGTGTCGCTGCGGAAAATCTTCCCCTTCCCACCCATCGCAAACTTCGGCAGGGGTGCCGCGAAGTGCGTCTTCGGCGGCGGAAACTTCCGCTTCTGTCCACGCCACAGCTCGCGATAAATCCCATCGTAAAATTCCTCCACCCGCTCCGGCTCCGCCGCGCCGGAAAACTCCGCGTGCTCCAGCGGACGGTCGATTTCAAACAGCGTGACCTTTCCCGCCAACCCCGCATCCAGCAGCGCCGTCAGCACCCCTATCCCCGCCGGCCCACTACCGACCACGGCAAATTCCCGCGCCATCATACAGCGAAAATTATGACCACGGATTGCACGGATTTCATGAAGCAGACGTTTGGAAAACCCCGTGGGTCGCGAACCCCGCCATGATCGTCAAGCGCCGAATGACAGCGGTCGCTTGCGGCGGTGGCGCTTCAACCGGAAACGCACGTGGCGATGCACGGCGGCGCACCCATGCTCCGAAGTGCTCTCTCTGGCGGCGAACCCGCAGTACCGCCTCTTCGAGACCGGAGGGGTTTAAGAGCGAGATTCTGAAGCTGACCCGATGGCCCTTTCGCGCCGAAGCCGAATAGTAGGATCAGTCGATTGTTTCGGCGGTATAAATGGCCGTGGGGGTCCGGGCTTGTGCACGAATCACGGGCCAATAAAATGGAGTTCCACGCCAGCCCTTGTCAGGGGCATCTGAACCGGCCTGCCGCAGCAGGAATAGAATCGGATGCTCGATGGCGTGAGTCTTGGCGAGCTGGCCTTCAGTTTTCTCCGAGTCGGGGGTTTCAATGTAGGTGGCGTGGGAACTGGCGCTGGCCATGCGGGCAGAATTACGGTCTTTCGCCGCCCAGAGCAGCACTTTACCACGCTGCGCCGGATCGGAGTGTTGCTGGCTCAAGTGAGTGAGCGCAGCCCTGGCTGCGTCCCAATCAAACGGCGGGGCATCGTCCTCGGGAAAATGCAATGTCGGCTCAATATCGTTGAGTAGGTCGAGCGCGGTGGCAAGGGGCACGAGTTTGGGCGAATCCGTGTTGAATCCGCATAGGGTGGCCACTTTGACGTCGAGCGCCTCGACCATTTTGCCGATGCCATTCGCGCCGGTCTTGTAGCCGGATTGAAAGCCAATTGGGAGGATGCGTTTGTGCGGGCGCAAGGTCTGGGTGGTAGCGACGAGAATCTTGTTCGGGCTACAAGGGACGATGCTTCCATTGGCAGCCGTCCTGATAAACTGAACCGCCTTGTCGCCGCCGGCCTCAATGGCGGATCGTAGCGATACGTCGAACTCCTCCATCTGAGACATGGCGAACCGGATGGCGCTGGAAGTGTAGAACCTCGTCACAGCTAGGTCGGGCCGACGGTAGCCATACATGCGGGAATGCTGGAGAACTGTGTCCTGCTGGAACTTGTTCGGACGGCGTCCGTAGTAGAAGCCGATGAGATTGGCGAGGGTGACGCCACGATCCAAAACCTGACCGCCAATGAAGATGTTCAGCGGCGTGCGGAGCTTGAGTTGTCCCGAATTGTCGAGCAGGGCGGCGACATCCTCATCAGAATTCACGGTAGCGATCGTGATGTGTTCGTCGGCCAGTGCTTCTTTGACGGCGGCGAGGATGTCGGTCTTTGACGGCACTAGCTGTCCGGCGAGCGTGAGCGACTTGGAAAGATCATTATACGCTGCGGTGACCAAGCTGTTGAAAGTGGCATCACAGGCAACGGCTGCGGACTGAAGTTTCTCAATGATGGTTTCTGTGAGGGTGTTCTGCCAGGAGTGAGCACCTCGACCTGCTTCGGAGTGGAGAAGAAACGAATAGCGACGTTTCTTTTCCTTGGCACCAGCCGCTATGCCGTTGATGCGCTGAATGCCGCCGCCAACGATGAAATTGACGATGGCGCGTCGGTACCCATCGATAGCCGGTGTGGTGAGCACATCTTCCAACTTGAACGACCGCTTGTCGCATTTCTTGAGCCGGTCAAATTCGCGGTGATCCACCGTGTGGTGAATCAAGCTTTCAAGGGTGTCTGTTTCGCTGCGGGAGGATGGGCCGAAATAGGTATCGCCACCGACGTATTCGGACGTAACCGGGACGAGCTTGGTAAATGCCGGACGTGTGGGCTTGAACTCCAGCACATTCGTCACCGAAACCTCGCCGGGCTGAAGATAGAGCGAGTAAGGCGTAGCGGTGACTTGAAGAAAAGACGACTGATTGATGACGGATCGCAGCTCACTCACCTGCTTCGCAATGGTCCGCGCTTCGATCAACCCCTCTTTCTTGCTATAACCGATAGATGCATTGTCAGCCTCGTCGTCAATAATGAGGGTCTGCTTCTTCGCCATCGCGGGGTTGCTCTTAAACAGGTCAATCAAGCGGCGCAGGTTGTCGTTCTGCTTCTTGGCAACGAAGATCAGTTTGGAATTGAGCTCGAACGCGCCAAACGATTCCGGCGCGTGCATGATGTCGTAAATCTCAAGTTCGCCATCGTCAGTGAACATCGAAAACTCGCTGCTCAGGCGCTTGCGAGTTTGCTCAATCAGGGCTCGCGAGTTCTTGCTCAGCACGATGGCGATGTCGAAACCATTGTCGAAGGCATTGGCGAGAACGCTGATAAAGGTGCGCGTCTTGCCGCTCTGAACTTTCCCCAAAAGCATCCCGGGGTGTTCGGAAGTGGTGGCAGTGTTCAAAAGGGCGGCAACAGTGTCTTCGGCACATGAGAAAGTGTCTGTCGAGAAGCCAGGATTAGCTGCTTTGTAGGCGGTATAAAATGGGCCGGTGGAGTTGATGGCGTTTGGCATAAGTTTGTTCAGTTGTTGGAGGATGGGTTGGCGAGGAGTTGTCTTTTGCTCACGCGAATGGCGATGTCGAAGTCGAGGTCGCGGTGCTCCTTGTTCAGCGGGCCGCGAAACCGGAACGTGCCGGACTCCAACTGCGCCCAGTCCGAGCCGAACGCATTGGCCGACATGCAGAGCACCAGCAAGCGCGAGTGCTCCAGCCCTTCCTCGATCTTCGCCGGAATGCTGTCGCCGGGCTTGAGCACCCATTCATCGAACCACACCTTCACCCCGTCCGCCCGTAACCGCTCCGCCAGCGGGCGCACCACCGCCTTGTCCTTTGCGCTGTGGCTGAGGAAAGCGTCAAACTGGAATTCGTCGGGCATGGAGTGGGCGGATTACATCAGTTCACGGAACTGCTCCGGCGTCAGATCAGCATCCTTTGCAATGGACGCCATGGCGAAGGCGTTGATGGAAGTGTGACGCGGAATGGTGAGGCGAACTTTGCCATTCGACATCACCGTATGTTTGCCTTCGCGAGCGATGCGGAATCCGAGCTTGGTGAAGACGCGGACTGCCGTCGCGTGGCTGATGCCGGGCAGCTTCGGCATGTGTCAGACGACGACGAGGTCTTCTTCCACCTTCGACACTCCGGCCTCCTCCGCCTCAACCTGCAACCATTCCCGGATGGCGCTCTTGATGTTTTCCACCGCTTCCTCCCGAGTGGTGCCCTGAGAATGGCAGCCGGACAACATCGGGCAACTGACGGCCCAGCCTTCGTCGGACTGAATCAGGCGAATTCGATATTCCATGGAGCGTTTATAGTCCAAATAAGGCGGGCTGCAATGCGCATTGGCCGCTGAGGAACCGCAGGCTCATGCCGGGGCGGCTTCAAATTCCGCCAGGTCGCGGGCGTAATCCAGACACGCTGCGACGTTGCCCGCCGTGAGGTCGGGGAATTCGCGCTGGATTGTGGCGGTGTCGCGTCCTGCCGCCAGGTAACCCAGGATGAGCGCCACGGGGATGCGGGTGCCTTTGATACACGGCTTGCCCCGCAGAATCTGCGGATCGCTGAGGATATTTTCGCGCCAATTCACGAGGTGAAATATGTCAGCGGGGCGGGTGAATGCGAGTTCTTTGCGCCAGCGTGCCTTTGGTCGGGGGCGTCGCCGAGGCGCAGGGGAAGGAAGCGGCGCTCCTGGTTCAGCGGGTCGCAAAAGGGCAAGTTGCCCTTCCCCAAAGGCCAGCAGGTGGCGCGAATCGTGGGAGGGGCCATGTTTTGCGCGCCACGCGACGGCTCACCCCCGCTCCGCCGCCGCCGACACCGGGCGGTCGGGATAGACCCAGTAGTGATAGACGACGAATTTCACCACCGCGATGACCACCTGCACGCCGACGATGACCGCTTTCTCATACGCCGGAAACACGGCCTGCAAGGCGACGACGAGCGCGTAGTTGAGCGCGTTGAAAGTGAGGAGCGCGGTGCCCTGGCGGCGAGCCGAGGTGGTCCAGCGGTCACGCGTGCGGAAACCGACGAAGTAGCTCCACAGAAATTGCAGCACATTGATGAGCGTGAGGCTCACGGCGTAGGCGACCCAGTTCACCCAGCCGAGCACATCGTGGAACAGCGCGAAGAGCGCGGGATTGAGCGCGATCGTGACCACGCCCGCCACGCCGTACCAGAAAATCCGCAGGTGCAGCGGCGTCGCCGCGGGCCCTGCGGGAGCCGGTGCCGCCGGGACGTCCGGGCTGCGGTCTGCGGGTGGATTCATCGTGGAAAAAAGGCGGGTGTGAATTACGCAAGGCGGCCACGTCCAGCAACGGCAAAAGCACCGCCCCGAAAGAAGCGTGCGGGCTGCGCAGCGGCGTATTAAATGACCGCCTCAATTTGTGAACGTCGCCGCCCCATTCCGCTTTCCACTCCACGCCTGGCTCATGGCGGCCGTGCTTTTCCTCGGGAGCTTCGTGCTTTTCACCCGGCACCACGATTTCCCCTACAGCTACCACCCGGATGAGACCGGCAAGGTGACGCAAATCATCCGCGCCAGCCGGAACTACCACCACCCGCTGCTGCTGCTCTCCGCCACGGACATCGCCGCGCGCGTCGGCTTCGTCCCGCGCGAGCCGCAGGCCATCGTCGAGACGGGGCGCAGCGTGTCCGCCGCGTTTGCCGCCGGTACCGTGGCCGCGCTCGCGCTGCTCGCGGGGCTGCGTTACGGCGCGCTCGCGGGCTGGGGCGCGGGGCTGGCCGTGGCTTTGCAGGCCGAGCTTTTCGAGACGGCGCATTATTTGAAGGAAGACCCTGCGCTCGCCTTCGGCCTCGCGCTCAGCCTGCTCGCCGCGCAGTGCTGGTGGCGCGCGCCGGAGCGGCGGACGCTGCGCTTTCTCGCCCTCGCCTGCGCGCTCGCGGCGGCAGGAAAATATGTCGGCGTCATCGCGCTCGCCTTCGCCCTGCCGCTCGTCATCTGGGCTCCCGCCGCCGCCACACTCGACCGCCGCGCGCGGCTGAAATTTTTCGCCATCGTCTTCGGCCTCACCTTTCTCGCGGCCAATCTCCCGCTCTTCGCCACGAAACTCTCCAGCCCCTTCCGCAGCATCCGCAATGAAGTGCAGGGCGTCGCCGAAGGGCCGGCGGGACCACATGGCGAATACCTGCGCCAGCTTCGCAAGGACACGCCGCCGCTCGTCGCCATCCTCGTCGGACTTTACGCTGTCGCCCTCCTCGCCACCGCCCGCCGCCGCACGCCGCCGGAGTGGGCCACCCTGCTGCTCCCGCTCGCTTACGTGGCGCTGATTTCCTGCTCGGCGAAAAGCGCCCCGCGCTACCTCCTGCCCGTGAATGCGCTGCTCCCCGCGCTCGCCGTTTTCGGCGCGGCGGAAACCGCCCGCCTCCTCAACTGGCAGCAACCGCGCGAACGCCATCCGCTCAACGCCTGGCTCCTTTTCCCGCTCCTCGCATTGATCCTCCGCGCCGAACTCCCGCTGCTCAAAACCTCCTACGAAGGCTTCCAGCACGACGATCCCACCGCTCTCGCCGAGTGGGTCAAAGCGAACCTCCCGCCCGATGCGATCATCGCCGAGGATCACCGCGTCAATCTCTCGCCGGCCAAAGGCGAGGGCTTCAGCACCGCCGCGCGTGTCCCGCAAAAAGTGCTCGATGCCAAATCCGCCGCCGACCTCGGCACGTTCGACGAACTGCTCGCCAAAGGCGTCACCCACGTCGCCGTCTGCCGCGAGATTTACGACCGCTACGAAGCGCCCTCGAAACGCACCGGCAAGCAAGGCGAGTTCTACCAGCGCGTCTTCCAAACCACCCTCCTCAAAGAGTGGCCGCGCGGCCCCATCTCCTATCTCCAGCCCGGCCTCCGCCTCTACCGCATCGCGCCCGAAAACGGCGCCGAGCCCGCCGCCCCCGGCCCTCCTTGAGCACCCGATCGCCACATGAATAAGAAAGCTCTTACCGAAGCGGACATCCGCACCAAGTTCATCACGCCCGCACTGGTGGGAGCTAATGGCGACAAGTGGAACGTGATGACCCAAATCCGCGAGGAAGCCTATTTCACCAAAGGCCTCGTCATCGTCCGCGGCAAGACCGTGCAACGCGGTGAAGCCAGGAAAGCCGACTACCTCCTTTCCTACCGGCCGAACCTTCCGCTCGCGGTCCTCGAAGCCAAGGATAACCACCATGCTGTCGGCGACGGCATGCAGCAGGCCCTCGAATATGCCGAGATGCTGGATGTTCCCTTTGCCTACAGCTCAAATGGCGACGCTTTCCTCGAGCATGACCGCACCGCCACCGGCGGCCTTGTCACCCGCGAAATCCCACTCGATCAATTTCCCACGCCCGACGAACTCTGGGCCCGCTACTGCAAGGCCAAAAGCTACACCGCCGGCCAGGCAGCCATCGCCACCCAGGACTACTACGACGACGGCTCACGCAAGGCGCCGCGTTACTATCAGCTCATCGCCATCAACCGCACCGTGGATGCCATCGCCCGCGGCGAGAATCGCATCTTGCTCGTGATGGCCACCGGCACAGGCAAGACCTACACCGCCTTTCAAATCATCTGGCGGCTTTGGAAATCAGGAGCCAGGAAACGCATCCTCTTCCTCGTCGATCGCAACATCCTCGCCGACCAGACGAAGACCAATGACTTCAAGCCATTTGGCACGGCCATGACCAAGATCACCAACCGCACGGTCGATAAGGCGTTCGAGATTTACCTCTGCCTCTACCAGGCCGTGACCGGCACCGAGGAAGAGCAGAACATCTACACGCAGTTCTCCCCGGACTTCTTCGATCTGATCGTCATCGACGAATGTCACCGCGGCAGCGCCGCCGATGAGCCGCATGGCGCAAAGTCCTCGAATATTTTTCCTCCGCCACGCAGATCGGCCTGACCGCTACACCCAAGGAAACGAAGGACATTTTCAACATCGAATACTTCGGCGACCCGATCTACACCTACTCCTTGCGGCAGGGCATCTCCGACGGCTTCCTCGCGCCTTACAAAGTCGTCCGCATCGGCCTCGACAAAGACCTCGACGGCTGGCGACCGGAAGCCGGGCAAACCGACAGGCACGGCCAGGTCATCGAGGATCGCGAGTACAACGACCGCGACTATGACCGGAACCTTATCCTTGAAAAGCGCACTACTCTCGTCGCTGCCAAAGTCACCGAGTTTCTCCGAGCCACCGACCGCTTCGCCAAGACCATCATCTTTTGCGAAAACATCGGCCACGCCGAGCGCATGCGGCAGGCCCTCGTCAATGCCAACCCCGACCTCGCCGCCGCCAACAGCAAATACGTCATGCGCATCACCGGCGACAACGATGAGGGCAAGGCGCAGCTCGATAACTTCATCGACCCCGAATCCACCTATCCCGTCATCGCCTGCACCTCCCGGCTCATGAGCACCGGTGTGGATGCGCAGACCTGTCATCTCATCGTCTTGGATCGCCGCATCGCCTCCATCACCGAATTCAAGCAGATCATCGGACGCGGCACGCGGATCAACGAGGACTACAACAAGCTCTTCTTCACCATCATGGATTTCAAACGGGCCACTGCACTCTTTGCGGACCCGGATTTCGACGGTGATCCCGTGCAGATTTACGAGCCAAAGGAAGGTGACCCCGTGGTTCCGCCCGATGACGAAGATTCCAGCTCCGTGATCCGCGAAGACCCGCCCGGTTTCACCATCACCGATCCCGACGGCCCCGGCACCAGTGCCACCCGTTACTACGTGGATAACGTCGAAGTCCGCGTCGCCACCGAGTGCGTCCAATACCTCGACGAGCACGGCAAACTCATCACCGAATCGCTCAAGGACTACTCTCGCTAAACCGTCCGGCAGACCTATGCCTCGCTCGAAGCCTTCCTCGCCGTCTGGAATGACGCCGACAAGAAGCAGGCCATCTTGGAGGAACTCGCCGCCAAGGGTGTCTTCCTCGATGAACTCGCCGAGCAGGTGGGTCGCGACTACGACGCCTTCGATCTCGTCTGCCATGTCGCCTTCGACCAGCCGCCGCTCACACGCAAAGAACGGGCCGAGAAAGTAAAGAAGCGGGATGTCTTCGCCAAGTATGGCGACAAGGCTCGCGCCGTCCTCGATGCTCTGCTTCAGAAATACGCGGACAGCGGCATCAAGAGCGTCGAGTCGCTCGAAATTCTCAAGGTAGACCCACTCACATCCTTCGGTACGCCGGTCGAGATCGTCAGCCTCTTCGGAGGCAGGCCTGCCTATCTCGCCGCCATCCGCGCACTCGAAGCCGCCCTTTACCAAGCAGCCGCCTGACCCATGTCCAACGTTTCCAACCTCGTCAAAACCATCCAGGACATCATGCGCAAGGACGCCGGCACTTACGGCGATGCGCAGCGCCTGGAACAACTCGGCTGGATTTTTTTCCTCAAAATCTTCGACGACCGGGAAAAGGAAATGGAAGTCCTCCGCGACACCTACAAGTCGCCGCTTCCAAAACATCTCCGCTGGCAGACTTGGGCCACCGATGACGAAGGCATTACCGGCGAAGCCTTGCTCGACTTCGTCAACAACACCCTCCTGCCCAAGCTCAAAGCCCTCACCGGCGGCGGCGACAAGATTGCCGGGCTCATCCGCATGGCCTTCGAGGATGCGAATAACTACATGAAGAACGGCACGTTGATGCGCCAGGTCATCAACAAGATCAACGGCATCGACTTCAACGCCTCCGCTGACCGCCACATGTTCGGCGACATCTACGAAAAGCTCCTCAAGGATCTCCAGTCCGCCGGCAACGCGGGCGAGTTCTACACCCCGCGCGCCGTTACCCAGTTCATCGTCGAGCAGGTCAATCCCCGCCTCGGCGAAACCCTTCTCGATCCCGCCTGCGGCACCGGCGGCTTCCTCGTCTGCGCCATCGAGCACCTGCGCAAACAGGCTAAGACCGAGGCCCACGAGCGGGAAATCCAGGACTGCTTCGCCGGCATCGAGAAGAAGCATCTCCCGCACGTCCTGTGCATGACCAATCTCCTCCTGCACGGCATCGACGTCCCCTCCAACGTCCGCCACGACAACACCCTCGCCCGCCCCCTGCGCGACTGGAGCCCGAAAGAGCGCGTCGATGTTATCGTCACCAACCCACCCTTCGGCGGCATGGAGGAGAACGGCATCGAGAGCAACTACCCCGCCGAGTTCCGCACCCGCGAGACCGCCGACCTCTTCCTCGTGCTCCTCATGAAAATCCTCAAGCCCGGCGGCCGCGCCGGTCTCGTACTGCCCGACGGCACCCTCTTCGGCGAAGGCGTGAAGACCCGCATCAAGGAAGCCCTCCTCACCGAGTGCAACCTCCACACCATCGTCCGCCTGCCCAACGGCGTCTTCAATCCTTACACCGGGATAAGAACCAATCTCCTCTTCTTCACCAAAGGCGCGCCCACCACCGCCGTCTGGTATTACGAGCACCCGTATCCCGCCGGTGCCAAGAGCTATAACAAGGGCAAACCCATTTGCATCGAGGAATTCGACGAGGAGAAAAAGTGGTGGGGCAAGGCCGACAAGCACGGGCAATACAGCAAGCGCGAGGAAACCGAACGCGCCTGGCGCGTGCCCATCGCCCAGATCAAGGCCGGCAACTTCAACCTCGACCTCAAGAACCCGCACCACTCCGACACTGGCCCCGGCGACGTGGATCACCTCCTGCCCGAATACGAAAAGCTCCTCGCCCAGATCGCCGAGACGCGCGGGCAGTTGAAAGCGCAACTCTTGGAGGCCCTCACCCGATGAAAAAGAAACCCGTCATCAAAAAAGCGGCCGCCCCCGCGAAAGCCAAACCCGACGGCCTCACCCCGCTCATCGCCGAGGTTCGCAACCTCATCCAGTCCGCCCGCCGTGGCGTGGCTTCCGTCGTCGATACCTTTCAGGTGATGACGAACTTCGAGATCGGACGCCGCATCATTGAGCATGAGCAGAAGGGCGCGAAGCGCGCCACGTATGGTGAGGAGCTGATAAAGGAGCTGTCGTTCCGGCTGCCAGAAGAGTTTGGGCGAGGGTTTTCAGTCAAAAACTTGGAGAACATGAGAAAGTTCTACCTGCTGTGGAAAGAGCGCTTGCCAGCAATTTCGCAGACACCCTCCGCGAAATTGCTCTCACCCGGAAAAAGTCAGTTGGCGTCTGACCAATGGGCTCCTGCGGGAAAACCGCAGACACTGTCTGCGGAATTGGCCCTCGCTCCAATTTCCGCGACAGCGTCGCGGGAATCTCCCTTTACCCTGAGCTGGTCCCACTACGTCGAACTCCTCGCCGTCAAAGACCCCGACGAACGCAGCTTCTACGAAATCGAGAACACCAACGAGAACTGGTCGCTCTCCGAACTCCGCCGCCAGAAAGCCACCGCCCTCTACCACCGCCTCGCCCTCAGCCGCGACAAGGCCGGCGTGAAACGCCTCGCTGCCAAAGGCCAGATCATCACGAAGCCCGAAGACGCATTGAAGGAACCTTACGTGTTGGAGTTCCTGGGCCTGGACGAGAAAGCCGGTTACTCCGAGTCCGATCTCGAGTCCGCCATCATCACCCACCTGGAAAAGTTCCTCCTGGAGCTGGGCAAAGGCTTCCTCTTCGAGGCCCGCCAGAAGCGCTTCACCTTCGACGGCGACCACTACTTTCTCGATCTCGTCTTCTACAACCGCCTCTTGCGCTGCTATCTCGTCATCGACCTCAAGCTCGAAAAACTCACCCATCAAGACCTCGGGCAGATGCAGATGTATGTGGACTACTATGACCGCGAGGTGAAGCTGCCGGAGGAAAATCCCACCATCGGCCTGCTGCTCTGCCGCGAGAAAAACGACGCCGTGGTCAAACTCACCCTCCCGAAGGACGCCAACATCCACGCCAAGGAATACCAGCTCTACCTGCCCTCGAAGGAGTTGCTCCAGGCCAAGCTCCTCGAATGGACCCGCGACGCGGAGGCCAAGGCGTGACCCTCGAAACTTTCTTTGCAAAGTTTGACCTCTACGCCGACACGCCCGATGCAGTGGCGAAGATGCGGGAGCCAAGCGCCAACGGCGCGGCCCAAGCCAGCCCAGGGCAACGCCCTGGGTTGCCGAATCACAAAACACAGCAAGCCCTGAAGGGGCGGGACAAATCGTGGGCATCGGTTGCCATGCGGGTGGTGCATCTCGCCGGTTGGGTCGCCCTTTCAGGGCTTGGTTCGTTTTTTGACGCCATACCCAGGGCGTTGCCCTGGGCTGGCTTGGTACGCCCCGTTGGGGCTGGAGGCCCCGCCGCATGACCCTGGAAACCTTCTTTGCAAAGTTCGCCCTCTTCGCCGACGCGCCCGATGCGGTGGGGAAGATGCGGGAGCTAGTGCTGGAACTGGCCGTAACTGGAAAGCTCGTGGTACAGGACAAACGAGATGAACCCGCCTCATCGCTCGTGGAATCTGCGGAAGCCGAGCGCGCAAAGCTTGTCGCTGCTCGCAAAATAAAGGCTCGGCCAGCGTCGCCCGTTGAACCCGAGGAGCAGCCTTTTGAAGTGCCGCTAATGTGGGCATGGGCGAGACTCTCCGATGTCGGCTACGAACTCGGCCAGAAAGTCCCCAACAAGCGTTTCACTTACATCGACGTTGGCGGGATCGATTCGGACAAGGGGCGCATCAGCGAACGCGTTGACCAACTGGAACCGAACGAAGCTCCATCGCGGGCAAGGAAACTCGTTACTCGCGGCACGGTCATTTACTCCACGGTCCGGCCCTATTTGCGGAACATCGCCATCGTGGAGCAGGATTTTGATCCCGAACCAATCGCCAGCACAGCCTTCGGCATCCTTCATCCCTTTGCGGGAATCAACAACCGCTACCTGTTTTACTGGCTGAGGAGTAAGCCATTCACTGCTTATGTCGAGCAAGGGATGAAGGGCATGGCCTATCCCGCGATCAACGATGAGAACTTCTACAGCGGTTACATTCCCCTCCCTCCCCTCGCGGAGCAGAAGCGGATCGTGGCGAAGGTAGATGGGTTGATGGCGTGTGTGATCGGCTGGCCTGGCAGCAGGAGGAACGGGAGACGCGGCATGCCGCGCTCGCCCACGCGTCGCTGGCCCGCTTTGCCGACGCGCCCACCCCGGCCAACCTCCAGCTCCTCTTCCATTCATCTTTCAACATTCATCCTTCATCCTTTCGTCAGTCCATCCTCACCCTCGCCGTCCAAGGCAAACTCGTCCCCCAAGACCCCAACGACGAACCGGCGGAGGATTGCCTGACACGCATCGGCATAAAGAACACGCTTCCGCCCGATGAAGCCGATGATTCGCTGCCTTCGTCGTGGAGCCGCGTTCGGTTTGAAGACATCGCGCTCACCGCAGGTGGCGTCACACTTGGCCGCAAACTCGGTGATCGGAAGACCGTCACACTCCCATACCTTCGCGTCGCCAACGTTAAGCGAGGCGAGATTGACCTTGGCCTCATCAAGGAAGTGACCATCGGAGAAGATGAGGTTGAACGGTATGCGCTTCGCGAGAACACCTCTTGATGACCGAGGGTGGCGATTGGGACAAGGTTGGCCGCGCCGCAATATGGAAAGGACAAATCCCAATCTGTCTCCACCAGAACCACGTCTTTCGGTCGCGGATGCGCTCCACCGGGATTTCGCCCGTGTGGTTTGAGCGCTACTTCAATTCGCCCGACGGGCGGCGTTACTTCGAATCGGCGTCAAAACAAACTACCAACTTAGCTTCGATCAATATGCGGCAAGTCCGGGGATGCCCCGTGCCGATCCCACCCCTCGCTGAACAACACCGGATCGTGGCGAAAGTGGACGCACTGATGGCCTTGGTGGACGCGCTCGAAACCCAGCTCGCCAGCGCCCGCGCCACCGCCACCGCCCTCCTCGCCGCCGCCGTCGCCGACATCACGGCTCAATAGTGCCAAGCCGCGCCCGCACCCGCCGTGCGTAGTCCGCGATCTCCGGCGCGCGCAGCATCTCCGAGACGATGACCACGCGCCGCGCGCCGGCCGCGAGGACCGCGTCGAGATTCGCCAGCTTGATCCCCCCGATGCAGAAAATCGGAATCCGCACGGCCTCATGCACGCGGCGGATTTCCCCGAGCCCGATGGCGGGGCGGCCCGGCTTCGTCGGCGTGGCGAAAAGCGGGCCGAAGCCGATGTAGTCCGCGCCTTCCGCCTCGGCGGCCACGGCCTGCGCGAAGCTGTGCGTGGATTTGCCAATGATCGGTGGCGCGACCTCGCCGGCCAGCGCGCGGCCTGCCCGCCAGCGCGCGTCGGCCACGGAAAAATCGTTCTGCCCGACATGCGCGCCCTGCGCGCCGACCGAGGGCACGAGCTGCGGAAAATCATTCACGAGTAGCGACACGCCCGCGCACTCCGTCAAGGCGGTGAGCCGGTTGGCAAGCGCCTCGACCGTGGCTTCGTCCGCGCCTTTCGCCCGCAACTGGAGCACGTCCACGCCGCCTGCAAGCATGCTTTCGGTCACGCGTTCAATGTCGTCCGCGGCGGTGTAGCCGAGGTCGAGAATGCCGTAGAGCAGCGCGTCGGAGAGGGGTTTCATCGTGCGCATCCGACCACGCGCCGCACGCCGCTGGCAAGCGCCGCCTGCGCTGCAATTAGTCTCGCCAAAGGCCGCCGCATTTCTTCAATCCTAGCCGCGTCCTCCAACCCCAACCCAAACCTCCCATGATCTCCCGCGCCCGTTTTCTCACCCTCGCCGCACTTTCCCTCGCGCTCCTCGGCTGCAAGAAAAAAACCGGCTCTGCCGCGCCGAATTCGGGCGCGCACAAATTGCGCCTTGCGGTAATCCCGAAAGGCACCACGCACTTTCACTGGAAGTCCGTAGAGGCTGGCGCGCGCAAGGCGGCGGAGGAGATGGGCGCGGAGATTTTGTGGAAAGGGCCGATCGCGGAGAATGACCGCGCACAGCAGATCGCGATTGTCGAGCAGTTCGTGTCGGAGGGTGTGGATGGGCTGGCCATCGCGCCGCTCGATGACGTGGCGCTGGTCCGGCCCGTGCGCGCGGCGATGGCGAAAAAAATCCCGGTCGTGGTTTTCGACTCGGGGCTGAAAGGCGAGGTCGGCAAGGACTGGGTGAGCTACGTGGCGACGAACAACAAGCTCGGCGGCGTGCTGGCCGGCGAGGAATTCGCGCGCGTGATGGGCGGCAAGGGCAAGGCGCTGCTGCTGCGCTACATGGAAGGCTCGGCGAGCACCGTGGAGCGCGAGGCGGGCTTTCTCGAAGCGCTCGCGAAGCATCCTGAAATCACGCTGCTCACGTCGAACCGCTACCTCGGCGCGACCGCCGCCGAGGCGCAGACGAACGCGATGAATATGATCGACCAAATCAAGGAAGCGGACGGCGTTTTCACGTCGAATGAATCCGCGACTTTCGGCCTGCTGCTCGCGCTGCGGCAGAACGGGCTCGCGGGGAAAATCAAGCTCGTCGGCTTCGACTCGTCGGACCCGCTGCTCGAGGCGATGCGCAAAGGCGAGCTGCTGGGAACCGTGGCGCAGAATCCGCGCAAGATGGGTTACGAACTGGTGAAGGCGCTGGTGGATTCGATCAATGGCAAGCCGGTGCCGGAGTCCATCGACAGCGGCGCGATGCTCATCACGCCCGCGAATCTCGACTCACCCGAGGTGAAGGCGCTGCTCGGTAAGTAATCCACCCGCTATGGCTGCGCCCGCCGCTCTGCTGCGCATGGAAGGCGTGCGCAAACGCTTCGGTGCGACGCTCGCGCTGGACGGCGTGGATATTTCCGTGGCCGCGGGCGAAGTGCTCGCGCTCATCGGCGAAAACGGCGCGGGCAAGAGCACGCTGATGAAAGTGCTCTCCGGCGCGCACGCCCCGGATGAAGGCCGCATGTGGCTCGCGGGCGAACCGTTCGCGCCGCACCACCCGGCGGACGCGCGGCGCGCGGGCGTGTCAATGATCTACCAGGAACTCTCGCTCGCGCTGCACCTCACGGTCGCGGAAAACATCGTGCTCGGCATGGAGCCGATGCGCGGCCCGTTCGTCCGCGGCGAGGAAGTGCGCCGCCGCGCCACCGAGGCGATGCGCGAACTCGGCCGCCCGGACATCGCGCCCGAGACGCCGGTGTGGGCGCTGTCCGTGGCCGACCGGCAGCTCGTGGAAATCGGCCGCGCGCTCGCCGTGGGTGCGCGCGTGCTGGTGCTCGACGAGCCGACGAGCAGCCTCGCGCGCAATGACATCGAACGGCTTTTCGAGCTCGTGCGCCGACTGCAAAAGCGCGGGCTCGCGATCATCTACATCTCGCATTTTCTCGAGGAGGTACGCGCCATCTGCGACCGCTTCACTGTGCTCCGCGATGGTCGCAGCGTAGGCTCTGGCGCGGTCGCGGAGACGCCAAATGCGGAGATCATCCGGCAGATGGTCGGGCGCAGCGTCGATGATCTCTACCCGCGCTCGGCGCGCTCGGCGGGCGAGCCGATTCTCGCTTTGGAAAAAATCTCCGGGTTCACCAAGCCGACGGAAGCAACGCTCATGCTGCACCGCGGCGAAGTGCTCGGTATCGCCGGGCTCATCGGTTCCGGGCGCACCGAATTTCTGCGCGCCATCTTCGGCCTCGATGAAATCCGCGCGGGCCGCGTCACGTTGAAAACTTTCCACGGCCCGGCGACGCCCGCGCAGCAATGGTCGCGCGGCATGGGCCTCGTCAGCGAAGACCGCAAAGGCGAAGGCCTCGCGCTGAATCTGAGCATCGCGGAAAACACCACGCTCACGAGCCTCCCGCGATTTGTGCAGCCGCGCCGGCAAGCCATTTCCGCACAGCGTTGGATTGAGCGGCTCGGCATCCGCTGCCGCGAACCCGAGCAGGCCGTCGTCGAACTTTCCGGCGGCAATCAGCAAAAGGTCGCCATCGCCCGCCTGCTCGAACACGACACCGATGTCTTCCTCCTCGACGAACCGACACGCGGCATCGACGTGGCCGCGAAGGCGGAAATCTACCGGCTCATCAACGACCTCGCGGGCGCAGGCAAAGCCGTGCTGCTCGTGAGCAGCTACCTGCCCGAGTTGCTCGGCGTCTGCGACCGCATCGCCGTCATGTGCAAAGGCCGCCTCGGCGCAGCGCGCCCGATTTCCCAACTCGACGAACACCGCATCATGATCGAGGCCACCGACGCCTCAGCAACCGCATGAAATTCTTCGGCCAAGTTTCGGCACCGGTTAAAAAGCGTGTCATCCTGAGCGGAGCGGAGGGGGAAAGGCGGGCGCAGCGCAGTCGAAGGACCTCGCGCTTTCACGGGCATTACCGCACAGAATCGCCGAGATCCTTCGACTGCGTTCCGCCCCCGCTTTCCCACGGCGGAACTCCGCTCAGGATGACACGCGTATGAAACCGAACCCCAATCTTTCCGCCCTCCTCACCCGCCTCGGCCCCCTCATCGGCCTCGTCTTCGTCATCGCGCTCTTCGGCCTGCTGCGCCCGCGCACTTTTCTGACGACGGACAATTTCCAAATCATGCTCCTGCAAACCGCCGTCGTCGCGACCGCGGCGCTCGGCATGACCATGATCATCATCTCCGGCGGCATCGACCTTTCTATCGGCTCGAACATCGCGCTCTGCACCGTGGTCATCGCCACGCTCCTCGCGCGCGGCGTGCCGCCGTTCTTTGCCGCGCTGGGCAGCATCGCGGTCGGTTCGCTGTGCGGGCTGCTCATCGGCACGCTGATCACACGGCTGCGGCTCACGCCTTTCATAGTCACGCTCGGCACCTGGGGCGCGTTGCGCGGCGCGGCGAAAGGGCTCGCGCACGAGAGCATCGTCACTGCGCCCGAGACGTGGCTGAACGGCCTGCTGCAAAGCCTCGGGCCGGGCCACCGGTGGATGCTTTTCCCACCGGGCGTGTGGCTGATGCTGCTGCTCACCGTCCTCACCGCGGCGTTGTTAAAATACACGCGCTTTGGCCGGCACATCTTCGCCGTCGGGTCGAATGAACAGACCGCGCGCCTCTGCGGCATCTCCGTCGGGCGCACGAAAATGCTGACCTACGCGCTCGGCCTCGCCTTCGCCGGCATCGCGGGGCTGATGCAGTTTTCGTATCTCACCGTCGGCGATCCCACGACCGCCAACGGCCTCGAACTCGCGGTCATCGCCGCCGTCGTCATCGGCGGTGCGAGCCTGCAAGGCGGCGAAGGCTCCGTCTTCGGCTCGGTCATCGGCGCGCTGATTATGACCGTCGTCGCCAATGGCTGCACGAAGCTGAACCTCGCGAACTGGATTCAGGAAATCGTCACCGGGGTGATCATCATCGCCGCCGTCGTGCTCGACCGCCTGCGGCATCGCGGGCGGGCGTGAGCGGTTTGGACGCAGTCTGAAAAGTCGGCTCCCCCGAAAATAGCCCGGCACTTTAGTGCTGGGTGGCGTTGGAAAAAGCGGAGCCAGTCCCGCAGGGACGGAAGAACCGTTCTGCCGTCCCTGCGGGACTAGTTGCTCTCTTGCTTCGAGACCCAGCACTAAAGTGCTGGGCTATTTTCAGAGGACCCAGAAGCCGAGTTTTCAGACGTTTTCTAAAGCTGCCAAAAGCTCGGCAACTCCGCCTGCCCGTATGCGACTTCGGCGAGGATGGGGACGCCGGCGATGTCTTCGAGGATGCTGCGGTTGGTCGTCGCCGCGAGGTCCGGCGCGGCGTCCGGCGGAGTCGTGTGGTTGAGGATCAGGCCCGCGCATTCCAGCCCGCGCGCGCGGATAGATTCGATGGTGAGCAGCGTGTGGTTCAAGCATCCAAGCCGGTTCGCGACGACAATGGCAACCGGCAGCGCGAACTCCGCCGCGAGATCGGCGACGAAAAAATCCCGCGTGATCGGCACGAGCCACCCGCCCACGCCTTCGACGATGAGCGCCTCATGCGCGCCGCGCAGCCGCGCGAAAGTCTCGCGGATGAGCGCGAGGTCGATGCTGCGGTTTTCGATCATCGCCGCGGTGTACGGCGCAGCCGCCGGGCGTAGCCATACGGGGTTCACGTCGTTCAGCGAAATCGCACCGCCGCTCGCCGCGTGCAGCGCCTCCGCATCCTCGCGCCCGCCGCAGCACAGCGGCTTCATGCCCACGGCATCCACGCCCTGCGCGCGCAGTGCGCGGATGAGCAAAGCCGCGACGTAGGTTTTGCCGACATCCGTGTCGGTTCCGGTGAGGAAGAGATTCATCGGAGAAAATGGTGCGCGATACTGGGTTCGAACCAGTGACCCCCTCCGTGTCAGGGAGGTGCTCTACCACTGAGCTAACCGCGCTTGGTACTGGGAGATTTTGCTCCCGCTGACGTCTGGGGTCGCTGCTTTTTTGCAGCAAAAACCGGTGACGAAGGCGGGGAGGGTCGTCTGGAGGGGAGGGCTCGGCAAGTCCAAAAATCCGCGGGGGTGGCGGGCGGCGGGCGCAGGCCGGAGGCCAGGGGGTTTCAGGCAAAAACGCGGCCGCCGCGCAGGGCGAGGGCGAGGCCGCCTTGGAGGCCGGCTTCGTCGCCGAGCGCCGAACAGGTCACGCGCACCGCGTCGGTGGAAAACATCTGCACGCGGCGGAGAATGGTGGCGCGCACGGGCTCGAGGAGCAGGTCGCCCAGACCCGCCACGCCGCCGCCGAGGACGATGAGTTCGGGATGCAGCGCGGTGACGAGATTGGCCAGGCCGAGGCCCAGCCATTCGCCGGCGCGCTGGAGCGCGGCGCACACCGCCGCGTCGCCGTCGCGCGCCGCCGCGCCCATCGTGACGGGTGAAGCCTGGGCGGCATCGCCGCCGCAAATTGCGTGCAGCTTCGGAGCCATGCCGCTGAGCAGCAGCCGCACGCCTTCCGCGGTGATGGCGGGACCGCTGACGAAAGTTTCGAGGCAGCCGCGATTGCCGCAGTCGCAGAGCGGGCCGTCCGGCTGGACGGTCTGGTGGCCGATTTCACCCGCCGCGCCGAGCGGGCCGAGGCGCAGTTTGCCGTCGATCACGATGCCGCCGCCGACGCCGGTGCCGAGGCCGCAGTAAATCATGGTGCCGACCCCGCGGCCGTGGCCGAAGACGAGTTCGCCGAGGGTGGCGGCTCGGGCGTCATTGATGAGATGCACGGGACAGCCGACGGCCGGCTCGAGGAGCGCGCGCAGCGGCACGTCGCGCCAGGAGGTGGCGAAGTTCGTCAGGAGTTTCACCACGCCGCGCTCCGCATCCACCCAGCCCGGCACGCCGATGCCGAGGGCGTCCGGGCTGGCACCGGTCGGCGCGGCGAGTTGCCGCACCATCGCCGCCATGCGTGCCACCACGGCGTCCACGCCTTCGTGGGAGCGCGTGGGCTCGGTGGTTTTGGCGACGATGTGGCTCTCGGCGTCCGCGAGGGCGGCGCGGAGGTGGGTGCCGCCGAGGTCGATGCTGGCATAGGTGGGCATCTCAGGGTTTGGCCGTGGGTTGGCAGTTCCGCGCGCGGAGCGCAAGGCCCAGCGCGAGCGCGGCGCTGGTCACGCCGAAGGCGACGACGCTTTTTCCCATGGCCCAGTCTCCGCCCCACAGCGCGATGAAAAACGACTGCACGAGAATGTAGAGATCCACCGCGATGCCGAGCGCGGGGACGAGGCCGAAGAGCAGCAGGCCCCCTAGGGTGCGCAGCCGGTGCCGGTTGAGGAGGATGGCCGCGAGATTGCCGAAGAAAAAAGTGAGCACGGCGAAGAAGACCGACGTGTTGCACCACCATTCGTAAGCCTTGTACGAGCCGAGGCAGCCGAAGGCGATGAAGGTGCCGGCGAGGCCCCCGATGAAGATGAAATGCAACGCGGGCCACGGCACCTGAAACTGCGGATGCAGCCGCGCAAAAACCGCGGACGCAGCGGCGCGGCGCGCTTTGGAAAACAGCACGCGGCTCGCGCCGACGGACGTGGCGATGATGAGTGCGAGCGTGGCGGTGAGCGCGGTGAGCGTGATCAAAAGGGAGCCGCGGCCCCACACGGATTGCGCCACGTCATTGATCGGCATGCGCCCGCTTTCTGCGACCGCTTTGAGCTGCGCCGCGTCGCCGCCGAGCGTGAGCGCCCACATGCCGGCGACGATGAGCACGGCGTAAAGCAGCAGCGCGAGGATGGTGGCCTGCGGGATCAGTTTGCGCGCGGTGCGGGTCTCCTCGGCGAGCGTGGAGACGACATCGAACCCGCAGAAACCCAGCATGGCGAAGACGAGCGCGCGAAACATGCCGGCGCTGTCCTGCAAAGCCGCGGCGGGCGCGAAGCCGTCGAGCGTGACCGGCGTGCCGCGCGCCGGGGCGAGCCACACGACAGTGCCGCACAGCGCGGCGACGGTGGCGATTTCGATGACGAGAAAAACGAGCGCGCCGCGCGCCGAGATCGAGAGCCCGTGATAG
>JAYVNN010000569.1:0-23523 GCA_043758435.1 Chthoniobacter sp. | reverse complement strand
GAGCAGTCGTTCAACCGCATCACCATCGACGGCGACATGAGCACGAACGACACCGTCATCATGCTCGCCAACGGCACCGCCGGGAACAAGCCGCTGCGCCACGGCACCGCGGCGTTCAAGACCTTCCAGCGCGCGCTCGATCATGTGACGAAAAACCTCGCGCGGATGATCGTCGAGGACGGCGAGGGCGTGACGAAATTTGTGGAAGTCCACGTCAACGGCGCGGCCACGCTCAGCGATGCGCGAAAGGCCGCCGAGGCCGTGGCCAACTCGACGCTGACGAAGTGCGCGTGGTTCGGCGGCGATCCAAATTGGGGCCGCATCATGGACGCGCTCGGCTATTCCGGCGCAAAGCTGCGCGAGGAAGTCATCGACATTTTTTACGACGGCATCATCGCCGTGCAGGGCGGCATGCCGAGCAAGACGCCCTTCGCCAAACTCCAGGAGGTCGTCGCGCAAAAGCGCTTCACCATCACCATCGACCTCCGCCTCGGCAAAGCCGACTACACCGTTTACACGACCGACCTCAGCACGGATTACGTGAAGCTGAACATGGGCGAGTGACCCGCTTTTATCTCATGGCCAAACCATCCACCAGCCGCGCCGAATCGCTCATCGAGGCACTGCCTTTCATCCAGAAATTCCGCGGCGAACTTTTCGTCATCAAATACGGCGGGAGCGCCATGGAGGACGAGCAGGTCATCGAGCGGTTTTTGCGCGATGTCGTTTTTCTCGAGGCCGTGGGTATCAATCCCGTGCTCATCCACGGCGGCGGCAAGGCGATCACCCAGCGCATGCGCGATGCGGGGCAAAAGGCGCGCTTCGTGAACGGGCTGCGCGTGACCGATGAGCAGGCCATCCGCATCGTCGAGGAGGTGCTCGATACCGTCATCAATCCCGGCATCGTCACGCAGCTCAACGCGCTCGGTGGCAAAGCCGTGGGCATCCACGGCAAGCGCGTGCTCGTGGGCAAAAAACTGCCGCCGCAGACCGAGGGAAAATCCAGCGCGGTCGATCTCGGTTTCGTCGGCGAAGTCGTGGAGGTGAAGCTCGACGAAATCCTCGCCGCCATCGGGCGCGAGCACGTCCCCATCATCTCGCCGCTCGCCCGCGACCCCGACGGCGTGGTGCTCAATATCAACGCCGACATCGCCGCCGGCAGCATCGCCGGGCGGCTCCAGGCGTCGAAGATGATCTACCTCTCCGACGTGCCCGGCATCATGCGCGACCCGATGGACAAGGAGTCGCTCATCCCGTCGGTCAACGCGGAGAAAATCGAGCAGCTCATCGAGGACGAGATCGTCGTCGGCGGCATGATCCCCAAAGTCGAGAGCGCGCTCTACGCGCTCTCGCAGGGCGTGAAAAAAGTCCATTTCATCGACGGGCGCACGCCGCATTCCTTGCTCGTGGAGATTTTCACGAACACCGGCATCGGCACCGAGATCATCCCGTAGGTGGGCGGCGCGCTGCACATCGATCTCGACGGCGCGTGGCCGCGCGAGGCTCTCCCCGGCGCGTACCTCGACGCCCGCGCCTGGGGGCCGCGGCTGCGCTACAGCGCGCGGGCGGAGGACATCGAGGCCTTTGCCGCGGAGGTCGCGGGCGTGGGGAAAGCGTTCACGCTTTTTGGCTCGGGCGACTTTCACCATCTCTCCGCGCTGTGGCTGCGGCACCTCACCGAGCCGGTCACCGTCATCTCTTTCGACAACCACCCCGACTGGGATCTGCGCCCACCGCGCTGGGGCTGCGGGACGTGGCTCAACCGCGCGCTTAAACTCCCGCATGTCGAGTCGGCGAGCATTTGGGGCTGTGGAAATTTCGAGCTGGATTGGCCCGGTCATCTTTTCGTGAACCGCCGCGCGCTCGCTGACGGACGGCTGCGCGTGTGGCCGTGGACGGAGCGCCTCGCGCCCTCGGGCCGGCGGCGTTTCCCCGGCCTCACCGCGGCGGACTGGCGCGCGCAGTTCAGCGCCTTCGCTGCCGACCTCGTTGGACGGCGGCTCTACGTCACCGTCGATCTCGACTGCCTCACCGCCGCCGAGTCCGCCACGAATTGGGAGCACGGCCTCTTCACCGCCGCCGACGTGGCGTGGGCCATCGGCGAGCTGCGCGGGCGGGGCGAAATCGTCGGCGGGGATTTGTGCGGCGCGTATTCCCCGGCGAGCTACGCGCGCTGGCGGCAGCGGCTGCTCGCGCAGTGGGATCACCCGCGCATCGCCGCGCCCGCGGATGCGGCGGCGTGCAATGCGCGTGCGCTCGCGACCATCTGGCCGGTGCTGACAGCAGTGGCATTAGGGGCATAAAAAGGCACGCCTCCGACGGTTTCGTATCACCGTCGCGGCCGCTTATTTTGCTCCTTTGAATCCCAAGCCCCAAGTGCGCAGAAGCGACCGGCAACCCGCGGTGAAATCCTGCGTGAAATCGACCGCTTGAAACTCATCTAGAGTCCAGGACAAGGCCGACGCATCGCAAGCGCGGTAGTTGATCGGCACGATGCGATTGCCATACCGCGAGTCGCGCAAGGCATACATCAGCTCGCGTTTCACCCAGCGGGAGCGGGTGGCGTGCGGCGAAAGGAGAAGCAGGAACCAATCGCAACGCTGGAACGCAGCGCCGATTTCGTCGTGCCACTGCTGCGCGCCGACGAGCTGGGTTTCACTATGCCAAACCGGAACGCCGTGCTCGCGCAGCATGGTGGCGATGCGGGCTGCTGGACGGTGGTCTTTACTCGCGTGGGAGAGGAAAATCTCGCCCGGCTCCTGACGCGCCTTCAGCGCCTTCATGGCGTCGCGTGCGCGACGGACTTCAGCGCCCCGGCCACGCGCGTGACGGTGGCCTCACGCTCTGCACCCGCCTCGATAAAGGGCTGGTTGCGAAGAATCCACGGAACGTCTTTGGTCGGTTTCAAGAGCAAGGATATGACGCGTCCGCGGAACTGTGGCGAGGCGAGGGCGTAGTCGATCTCGGATTGCACGAACTTCGACTTCACGGAATCCGGGGAGAGGAGGACGAGCATGGCATCGGCATTTTGGAGAGCCTTCCCGGATTCCAGCCGCCAGTTTGCGCCCGGCTCCAATTCCTCGGCAGGATCCCAGAGTTCGATCTCATTCAGCCCGCTGAAATCGCGGAAGTGCGTGGGCAGCGACTGGCGCAGATAATCCGCCCACTTTTTGTCCGACTGCGAATAGCTCAGAAAGACTTTCATTGGTGATGCTGCGCACCATCACAGACTTCGCCGGAGTCGTCCACCTTTGACCTGATAGAAAAAGGCGCACTTTAGCTCACCGCCACGAGCACGATTCCCGCGCTGATGAGCGCCACGCCGGCCCACAGTTGCGGGGTGATTTTCTCCCGGAAAAAGAACCCCGCCGCCGCGAGCAGCAGCACGCGGGTGAGCGCCTCGAAGGGGTAGAGCTGGCTGAGCGCGCTGGCGGGGAGCAGGCCCATCCAGAGGAAAAAGCTCGCGGCCATGACCGCCACGCCGGCCCCGAGCGCGAGCCAAGCGCGGGCGCGGGCGCGCTGCCAGAGGCCGCCCATGGCGTGCTTGAAGAAAAGCTGCCCGGCGAGGTTGAAGACTTCGCACGCGCTGACAATGACGAGGGCAGTGCCGGTCACAGCTTTTCCTCCACTGCCGCCGCCGAGCGCGCGCTGAGCGCCACGCCCGCGAGGACCAGCCCGATGCCCACCCAGCGCAGCGGCGAGATGCTTTCGCCCAGCCATCCCCAGCATCCGAGCGGGATGAGCACATGGGTGATGCCGCTCAGATTGTAGGCCATGCCCAGCGGCAGCGTCCGCAGTGCGCCGAGCCACAGCACGAGGCTCGCGACCTCGGCGACGATGCCCAGCCAGACCCACGCGGAGGCGAGCGCGGCGAAATTGAACACGCCCTCCGCCGCCGCGCCCGCGCCGCGTTTGAGCAGCAGTTGCGACGCGGCGAAAAGCACGATGCTCCCGGCGAGTTGCAGGGTGGTGGAGGAAAATGGACGGCGCGGCATGCGGTGAGGTTGAATGCAGAATGCCGAATGAAGAATGACGAGGGAATGACAAAGCTCGAAAGCGCGGCGCGCGCCTTTGCCGTTCCGTCATTCTTCTTCGCACCTCTTGCCAGTGGGCGGGGAAAAGGCGCAGGTTAGCTGCGTGATCGACGAATCCCTGCTGCCGCTGCTCTGTTGCCCGCTCACGCGGCAGCCGCTCGCATTTGCTCCGCCGGAATTGCTCGCGAGGCTGGAAAGCGAGCGCGCCGCGGGGACGCTGCGCAACCGCGGTGGGCAGGCGTTTGCCGAGCGCATTGAGGCCGGGCTGGTGCGGGCGGACGGGACGGTTTTTTTTCCGGTGCGCGCGGGCATTCCGTTGCTTGTGGCGGAGGAAAGTGTGGCACTTTCTCCGCCATGATTACGCCGAACTGGGACGCCATCCGCGCGGACTTTCCGATCCTCGAACAAGAGGTGCGCGGCAAGCCGCTGATCTACTTCGACAACGCCGCGTCGTCGCAAAAACCGCGCGCGGTGATCGAGGCGATCTCGCACTACTACGAGCGCGACAATGCGAACGTCCACCGCGGGCTGCACGAACTCAGCTCGCGCGCGACGGACGCGTACGAAAGTGCGCGCGCGAAGGTGGCGAAGTACCTGAACGCGGCGAGCGCGGAGGAGATTGTCTTCACGCGCGGGACGACGGAGGCGATCAACCTCGTGGCGCAGACGTGGGGCGCGAAGTTTGTGCGCGAGGGTGACGTGATCCTGCTCACGGAAATGGAGCACCACAGCAATCTCGTGCCGTGGCAGATGCTCGCCGAGCGCACGGGTGCGCGACTGCGCTTTGTGCCCGTGGCGGAGGACGGCACGCTGGCGCTGGAGCGGCTTGGGGACTTGCTCACGGCGGAGGTGAAGCTGTTTGCGTTCACGCACATTTCAAACTCGCTCGGGACGATCAATCCCGCCGCGGAGCTGTGCCGCGCGGCGCGTGCGGTCGGGGCGGTGACGCTGGTGGATGCGGCGCAGAGCATCGGACATGTGCCGTTGGATGTGCGGGAAATGGGCTGTGATTTCCTCGTCTTCTCCGGTCACAAAATGTGCGCGCCCACCGGCAGCGGTGCGCTCTACGGGCGCGCGGAATTGCTCGACGCGATGCCGCCGTGGCATGGGGGCGGGGAGATGATCGTGACCGTGAGCTACGAGCGCAGCACCTACAAGAAAGCGCCCGCGCGGTTCGAGGCCGGCACGCCGAATATCGCGGGTGCGGTCGGGCTCGGCGCGGCGGTGGACTACATTGAGGGCATCGGGCGCGCGGCTATTTTTGAGCACGACCTCGCGCTCACGCAGCATGCGCTGGCGCGGCTCGGCGAGCTGCCGGGCGTGCATGTGCAGGGGCCGCGCGAGTGGCGCGGCGGGCTCGTCGGTTTCACCATGGACGCGGCGCATCCGCACGACCTCACGACTTTCGCCGACCAGCACGGGCTGGCGCTGCGCGGCGGGCACCACTGCAATATGCCGCTGATGAAAAAGCTGCGCCTCCCCGGCACCACTCGGGCGAGTTTCTATTTCTACAACACCATGGCCGAGGTCGATCGCATGGCCGACATCCTCGCCGAAGCCGTCCGCTTTTTTACATGAACGAGGATGGCGCAGAGGGGATTGACCGCAGATGACGCAGATTTCGCAGATGGAAAAAATGGCGGATAAGCTGATCCCAAAATATCTGCGCCATCGGCGTCATCTGCGGTTAAATCCTCCGCGTAATCCCAGTTTTTTATGAGCACAGAACTCGATGAACTCTACCAGTCGGTGATCCTCGATCACTCGAAGCGCCCGCGGAATTTCGGCGAGCTCGCCGACGGCGCGGTGCAGGTGCATGGCGACAATCCGTCGTGCGGCGATGAGATTGATCTGTCGGTGAAATTCGGCGCTGACGGCGCGGTGGAGGATTTGAAATTCAAGGGCATGGGCTGCGCGATCAGCCTGGCGTCGGCGTCGCTGATGACGATGAAGCTGAAGGGCAAAAGCGAGGCGGACGCGCGCGAGATGCTGCGCGCGTTTCACGACATCGTGACCGTGGAAGTCGCCGACCCGCCGCGGATGCTCGGCGACCTGCGGCTGCTCGCGGGGGTGAAAAAATTCCCGCAGCGCGTGAAGTGCGCGATGCTCGGCTGGCGGGCGTTTGAGCAGGCGCTGGAGCAGCGCTCGGGCGAGGGAAGTGTCTCGACGGAGGAGGCGTGACGCGGCACAGCGCGCGCCTTTTTCCATGCCCGAAACGCAAGAACCGCACGGCCCGCTGATCGCGGTGGGGCGCTACCGGCGGCTGGCGGCGGCGCGGGAGCGGGGGTTGGTGGTGGCGGCGCGGGAGCTGCCGCATTGGATCGAGCGGGAGGGGGAGGAGTGGGTGCTGCGGGTGGAGGAAAGCGCGGGCGAAGAAGTCGCGCGGGAGCTGGCGGCGTTTGAGAGCGAGGAACGGGAGCGACCGGTGGGACGCGGGGTTTTTCCGGAGGAGAAAATCCCGACGCTCTCGCTGTATG
The DNA here is from genome assembly GCA_043758435.1 of Chthoniobacter sp. GTDB lineage: Bacteria > Verrucomicrobiota > Verrucomicrobiia > Chthoniobacterales > Chthoniobacteraceae > Chthoniobacter. The sequence continues at coordinate 17,012 of JAYVNN010000569.1, read as the reverse complement.
TCGCGGCGTGGGTGCTGGGGACGTTTTTCTTTTTGCAGAAAATGCCCGGTGCGGCGTGGGAGGAGCGCGGGGTGGCGGAGAGTGCGCTGATTTTGCGCGGGGAATGGTGGCGGACGATCACGGCGCTGATGCTGCACGCGGACGTGGCGCACATCGGGGCGAACCTCGCGACGGGGCTGCTCTTCGCGGCGTTTGCGCTGCCGCGGCTGGGGACGGGCGTGACGTGGCTGGCGATTGTGCTGAGCGGGGCGCTGGGGAATGCGGTCAATGCGTGGGGCTATCGTGGCGAGGCGCACGGGACGATTGGCGCATCGACGGCGTGCTTCGGGGCGCTGGGGATTTTAATGGGCGCGGAAGTTTTCGCGCGCTGGCGCGAGCCGCAGACGCGGAGCCGCTGGCAGCTCGTGCTGCCGCTGGGCGCGGGGCTGGGGTTGCTGGCGTTTCTCGGCGTGGGGGAGAAGGGCGGGCATGTGGATTACATGGCGCACTGGTGGGGATTTGTGGCCGGTGCGGTGGAGGGCGTGGCCGCGGAAGGCTGGCGGGTGAAGGATCGCGCGTCGCCGGGGATGCAGCGGGTGGCGGCGGGTGGCGCGCTGGGGCTGGTCGCGGGAGCTTGGGTGCTGGCGTGGCGCGGGTAGGGATGGCACTCCGTGCCGTCCGGGGCGAGCGCAGCGAGGTGGCGGGCGAGGTTCGCGCGGCACGGACCGCCTCGCTGCGCTCGCCCGGCGGACGGCACGGAGTGCCTTCCCTACCCGTTGAGCGCGCGGCGGACGCAGTCGCCGAGCGCCTGGATGTTGTAGGGCTTGAGCAGGAGTTCGCAGAAGCCGATCTCGCGGGCGCGCGGCGTGTCGAGGGTAGCGGTGTAGCCCGTGGTGAGGACGACGCGGGTGGCGGGGCGCATTTCCCAAAGCCGACGGGCGAGGTCGATGCCGCTGAGCTGCGGCAGGGTGAGGTCGGTGATGACGAGGTCGAACGTCTGCTCGCGAAAGCGCGTGAGCGCGGTGTGCGCGTCCTTTTCCACGACCGGCTCGTAGCCGAGCCGCGTGAGGAAACGCTCGCCGAGGAGGGTGAGCACGGGTTCGTCGTCGATGAAAAGAATGCGCTGGCCCTGGCCGGTGACGATGGCGGGCTCGGGCGCGGCGGCGACCGGCGTGTCGAGATCGAGCGCGGGGAAGTAAAGGTGGAAGGTGGTGCCTTCGCCGGGCTTGCTATAGACGGAGATGGCGCCGTCGCAGGATTTCATGATGCCGTGGACGACGGAGAGGCCGAGGCCGGTGCCGCGGCCCGGTTCCTTGGTGGTGAAAAAGGGCTCGAAGATGCGGACGGCGGTGTCGCTATCAATGCCGCAGCCGTTGTCGCTGACCGAGAGGCGGAGGTAGCGCGCGGGCCGGAGGTCGGGGTGGGTGTGGGCAAAGTCGGCATCGACGCTGAAGGTGGAAATCTGCACGCGGACATGGCCGGCGCGCTCGCCGATGGCGTGCCACGCATTCGTCACCAGATTGGTCACGACCTGATGAATCTGGATGCTGTCCGCGAGCACGGCGGGCGCGCCGCTTTCAAACTCGGTGATGATCTCGACGGTCGCGGGCAGGGTGGCGCGGAGGAGGCGGAGGGCGTCGCGGACGTCGGTTTCGAGGTCGAGCGGTTTGCGGTCCTGCTCGCGGTGGCGGGAAAAGGCGAGGATCTGGCGGACGAGGTCGCGCGCGCGTCCGCCGGCCTTGAGGATTTCCTGAAAGTTCGCGGTCGAGGCATTCGGATCGGCGGCTTCCTGGATGCCGAGGTCGGCGTAGCCGATGATGCCGGAGAGGATGTTATTGAAGTCGTGCGCGATCCCGCCGGCGAGGGTGCCGATGGCTTCGAGCTTCTGCGCCTGCCGGAGTTTTTCCTCGAGCTTGAGCTGCTCGAAGGCGGTGCGCTCGCGCTGGCTTATGTCCTCCTGGAGCAGGGCGTTGGCGGCTTCGAGATCGAGCATCTTTTTCTCGAGCTTGGCGATGAGCCGCGCGTTGTATTCCTTGAGATACACGGACTCGTCCTCGGGCTCTTCGAGCGGTCGCGGCGCGAGCGGCGCTTTATTTTCGATGACCTCGGTGATCTCGCGGATGAAGGTCGTGGGATCGAGCGGCTTGATGAGAAAGCGGTCGGCGCCGAGGCTGAGCGCGAGGGAGGCGTCCTTGGGGTCGGTGTAGGTGGCGGTGTAAAAGATGAACGGGATGTGGCGGAGGCGCTCGTCTTTTTTCAGCTCGCGGCAGAGCTGAAAGCCGTCCATGCGCGGCATAAGGATGTCGGCGATGATGAGGTCGTAAACGCCGCGCTCGGCGAGCTTCAGGGCGTCGAGTCCATTGCTCGCGGAATCGACGGTGTGCCCGTGGCCGCGGAGCAGCGCCTCGAGCATGTAGAGGTTTTCGGGTTTGTCGTCGGCGCTCAGGATTCTCATGGGGTGCCTGCCTTTCGCGGGATGAAACGGGAGATTTCGGAGATGAAAGTTTCGGTAACGATAGGCTTTTCGATGTAGCCCGCAAAGCCGATGTCCACAGCCTTTTCGCGGTCGCCGACCATGGCGTAGCTGGTCACGGCGACGATGGGGATGTGGGCGAGGTGCGGCTCGCTTTTGATGCGGCGCGCGGCCTCGTAGCCATCGACCTCGGGCATCTGGATGTCCATGAGGATGAGGTCGGGCTTTTCATTCTGCGCGGCGATGACGGCCTCGCGGCCATTGCCCGCATGCACCACGGAGTAGCCGCTGTTTTCGAGCAGAAAGGTGGCGAGGTAGCGGTTGGCCTCGTTGTCTTCGACGAGAAGGATGCGTGCGCTCATCAGGTGGTGGTCTCCGGGGCGGTGCGAGGCAGGGTGACGGTGAAGCGGGAGCCTTTTCCAAACTCGCTTTCCGCCGCGATACCTCCGCCCAGCATGGATGCCAGTTGTTTGCACAAATACAAGCCGAGACCTGTGCCCTCGTAAGTGCGCCGCGCCGAGCCATCGACCTGCCGGAAGGCCTCGAAAAGCTGCGCGAGATTTTCCGGCTTGATGCCGATGCCGGTGTCGGTGACGGACAGCTCCACGCTCTCGGCGGTCGCGCGGACGGCGATGCGGACGCTGCCGGTGTCGGTGAATTTGAGCGCGTTGTTCGCGAAGTTGAGGAGGATTTGGAAACACTTCTTGCGGTCGCTGCGGAGGAGGAGCGCGGGGTCGTCGAGGGCGGTTTCGAGCCGGAGGTTTTTCTGGGCGGCGAGGGGCGCGAGGCTCTGCACGACTTCGGCGGCGACCTCGGCGATTTTGAAATCCTCGCGGACGATTTCCATTTTGCCGGACTCGAGGCGCGAGAGGTCGAGGAGGTCATTGATGAGCCCGAGCAAATGGCGCGCGGAAAACTCGATCATGCCGAGCTGCTTTTTCTGCTCGTCATTGACCGGCCCGGCGAGCCCCTGGCGGATGATGCCGGTGAAGCCGATGACCGAGTTCAGCGGCGTGCGCAGCTCGTGGCTCATCGTCGCGAGAAATTCGGATTTCAGCCGGTCGAGTTCCTTGAGCCGCTCGTTGGCCGCGGCGAGGTCGCGGGTGCGGTCGGCGACTTTGATCTCGAGGCTGGCGTGGGCTTCGCGCAGGGCGTCCTCGGCGGCGACCAGCGCGGAGATGTCGATGCCGATGCCGAGCATGCACGGGTGGCCGTCCACATCGAGCCGCAGGCCGGTGACGTAAAACGGCGTCTGGCGCCCGTCTTTCGCGAGCAGATGCACCTCGATGTCCGACGCACCCTCGGCGAAACATTGCAGCATGCGCGCGTGGACGAGCGGCTTTTCCTTCTCGGGAAAATAGGACAGCGGATCGAGCGTGCGGATCTCCTCCGCGGTGCGCCCGGTCACGGTTTCGAGCGATTTGTTCCAGCGGAGGATTTTGCGCCGGGAGTCGTAGAGATAGAAAATCCCCGGCATCGAATTGATGAGCGTCTCGGTGAACTGCAGCTCGCGGCCCATGCGCTCCTCACCCGCGCGGCGCTCGGTGACGTCGTGCGAGGCGACGAGGATTTTGTCCGGCTGGCCCTTGGCGTCGGCGATGACGCTGCCCTCGGATTCGAGGGTGAGAATGCTCCCGTCCGGCCGCACGAGGCGAAACTCGCCGCGCTGCGGCTGCCGTGTGCGGAGCATCTCGGCAAAGAGCGCGCGCGCGCGCGGGAGGTCGTCGGGATGCACGTTGTCGAAGGCCGAGCTGAGGTAGAGATCCTTGTTCGGAAAATGGCGCGAGTAGGAGCGGCTGGCGTAAAGACGGCGGCCTTGGAGATCGAGCACGGCGATGAAGTCGGAGACGTGGTCGCTGATCAGGCGGAACATTTCCTGGCTCGCACGCAGCGCCGCCTCGCCGAGTTCGGCCTGGGTCACGTCGTGGAAAATGAGCGTCGCGCCGAGGAGCGCGCCCGTGCTGTCGCGGAGCGGCGAGGCGCTGCCGGTGACGAGGTGTTCGAGGCCGTTGCGCCCGATGATGAGGCGCGGGTCGGGCGCGGCCACTTTCTTTCCGTCGCGCAGCGCGCGGTCAAAGGCGTTCTCCACCGGCTCGCGGGTCTCGCGCCGCAGCGGCTGGAAAATCTCCGCCACGGGCCGGCTGCGCGCCTCCTCCTCGCTCCAGCCGGTGATGGTCTGCGCGGTTTCGTTCAAGAGCGTCACGCGCCCCGCGGTGTCGCCCACGATCATGCCGTCGCCGATGCTCCGCAGCGTGGTCGCGAGCCACTGGCCGCGGTTGTGCACGATGACCCACTCCTGCTGCAGCCGCCGCGCGCTCCACGCGACCCCCGCGAGGAGGACGAGCACGGCGATGAGCGCCACGACATCCGCCGCGGCCAGCGCCACCTCCTCGCCCTGCGTGAGGCGGAGGCTTTTTCCCACGCAGTGAAAGGCCAGCGCCCCGACGCCCGCGGTGGCCCCGAACGTGGCCGCGACGAGCAGCGGCAGGCCGGGTTTGCGCGGCTGGGAAAAGCGGGGCCGGGTCATGCAGGGGCAAGGTGTAGCCACAAAGCCCGGCGCGGGGCAAGCGCCGGGCGCAGCGCGGATTTGCATTGCCGCGCCGCGCCGCAGTCCGTGAAGTCGCCGGCTTTCCGTGCTTGCCTATTTCCTCCACGATTTCAGCCCGTTTCTTTTCGAGTTCCGCCCAGGCTTTGGCCTGCGCTGGTACGGGCTGGCCTATGTCGTTTCCTTTCTCCTCGGCGGCTGGCTCTACCGCTGCCTCGCGCGCCGCGGCTACACGGATTTGCCGGAGGCGCAGGTCGGCGATTTCATCACCTGGGCCGCGGTCTTCGGCGTGATGCTCGGCGGACGGTTGGGCTGGATCCTTTTCTACGGCCTGCGCGAGGACCACTCGGGCGACCCGTGGTACTGGCCCGTGCAGGTCTGGAGCGGCGGCATGGCCAGCCACGGCGGCATCCTCGGGCTGGTGCTCTTCACGCTCTACTGGTCGCGGCGGAAAAAGGTTTCGTGGACCAGCATCGGCGACTCCCTCGTGGTCGTCGCCCCGGTCGGGCTGTTCATTGTGCGGCTGGCGAATTTCATCAACGGCGAACTCTACGGCCGCCCGGCCACGGTGCCGTGGGCGGTGCTTTTCCCCAAGGAACTCGGCCCCGGCGAACCGCCGCTCGCGGCCATCCGGCACGATGAAATGGTGCGCGCGCACCTGCGGGAAATCCTCACCCCGCGCCACCCCTCGCAGCTCTACGAGGCGCTGCTCGAAGGCGTGGTCCTTTTCACCGCGCTCTGGCTCCTGCGCACGCGCTGCCGGGTGCCGCGCGGCGTGCTCACCGGCGCGTTTTTCCTCCTCTACGCGCTGCTGCGGATCGCCGGGGAGATGTTTCGCGAACCCGACCCCGCGTGGTCCTGGCTCGGCCTCTCCGCCGGCCAGACGCTCTCGCTTTTCATGTTCGTCATCGGCGCGGCGTTTCTCGTCTGGGGCTGGCGGACAAAGGAGTACGAGCGCGTCTTTCGCGACGGCGGTTAAAACGGTGGGTTAGCCGTTGACGTGGTTTTTCCAACGTGGCAAAGCCATGCCCATGCAACGACTCCCCAAAACTTTCCTCATTCTCGCCGCGTGCTGCGCGCTGGGCACGGCTTTCGCCGCCGATGAAAAGGGCGGGGGCAAACTGACGATCGACATTCCCGCCGAGGTGCAGGCGACGATCGACAAGGAAAAGGGCGACGGGAAGGTGCATGATTTCAAGCGGGTGAATGAGAGCGATGGGACGACTTACGTGGTGGGCCTGGTCATCGACGGCACGCACTACGCGCTGAATCTGGACGCGGGCGGGCGGGTGATGCGCAAGGAGCTGGACGAGGTGGATGCCGATGGCAAACCGGCCACGATGGAGACCGTGCCGGCGGCGGTGAAGAAGACGCTGGTGCGGGAATCGCGCGGGGCGGAGATCAAGGAAATCGACGTGGTGGATGCGAAGAAAATCTACGCGGTGGAGGTGAGCTATGAGGGGCGGAAATTCCGCATCGAGGTGGACGCCAGCGGGAAGCTCGTGCGGAAGGAACACATCCAGGACAACTGAGCCGCGCACCTTTTTCCACCATGACCACGCCTCTCCACTCCACCCTCCGCACGGCGTTCGCCGCGCTCCTCCTCACCACCACGGTCTGCGCCACGCGGGCCGAAACCCCAAACGAAAAAGCCGAGAAATTTCTCATGGAAAACAAAGCGAAAGAAGGCGTGAAAACGCTGCCGAGCGGTCTGCAATACAAGGTCATCAAGGACGGCGAAGGCGCGACGCCGAAGCTGACCGACACGGTGGTGACGCACTACCGCGGGACGCTGATCGACGGGACGGAGTTCGACAGCTCCTACAAGCGGAAGGAGCCGGCGACTTTCCCCGTGAGCGGCGTGATCAAAGGCTGGACGGAAGCGCTCCAGCTCATGAAGGAGGGCGCGAAATGGACGCTCTACGTGCCGCCGGGCCTGGCCTACGGTCAGCGCGGTTACCCGCCCGTGATCGGGCCGAATGAGACGCTGATTTTCGAGATCGAGCTGCTGAAGGTGAAGTAGCTGCCGCTATAGGGGAAGCGCCGATTAAATGCGGGAGGTCGCTCCGGGATTCGACGTTTGAAGTTCAGCGTTCGACGTTCAGCGTTGCGCCCCTGCGAGGGACGGTGCCTCGCGGGGCGGAACGTCGAACGCTGAACGCTGAACTTTGAACGTCGAAGGGCCTGCGGCATTTAATCAGCGCTTCCCTAAAGCGGCGCGGCGCTACCGCAGGAAAAGCCACAAGGTCTGCGCGGCGAGGTCGGCGGGGATGTCGGGGAGCGGCGCCTCGGTGTGGAAGTCGGCGGAGCGGCGCGCGCCTTTGAGGGTGTGGCGGGCGAGGGTTTCGAGGGCGCGGCGGGTGAGGCGGGTGCAGTTTGTGGAGAGGAGGATTTTCGCGCGCGGGGCAGCAAGGGCGAGGGCGGCGGCGAGGAGCGTTTCGAGGTCGTGCTCGACTTGGAATTTGCGGCCCTTGTGGCCGCGGGAAAAGGTGGGCGGGTCGAGGATGATGGCGTCGAAGGTCTCGCCTTTGCGGGCGAGGCGCGGGAGGACATCGAGCACGTCGTCGGCGTAAAAACGGTGGCGTGTCCCGGCGGGGTCGAGGCCGTTGAGGGCGAAGTTTTCGCGCCCGCGGTCGAGGGATTTTTTCGAGAGGTCCACGCTTACCGTCTCCGCGCCCGCGAGTGCGGCGGCGACGGAGAAGGAGCAGGTGTAGGCAAAGGTGTTGAGCAGCTTTTTCACCCCGCTGCGCCGGACGAGCGCGCGGTTCGCCCGCTGGTCGAGGAAGAGCCCCGCCGAATAGCCGGCGGCGAAATCGAGGCCGAAGCGCATGCCGTTTTCCCGCACGACGGTAAGCAGCGGCGCGGCGGCGTCGCCCGCGAGGAGCACGGGCGCGGCGCGCTCGTCATTCTGCCGCGGCAGATGTTTTCCAAAGACCCGCCGCGGCGTAAAGCCGTGCTCCGCCGACCACTCGCCGAGCCCGGCGAGCGCGGTCTCGCGGGTGGCGGCGTCTTTGGAGGAAAGGAGCACGTCGTCCGCGAAACGTTCGACCCACGCCTCGGGCGACGACCAGAGCCGGTGGGCGTCGGTGCCGGCGGCGGCGAAGGCCGCGAGCGGGGCGCTGCCGAGCCAGTTTCCGGGCGGTTTGCGGGGCGGCGGGGAGGGTGAAAAAAGGGGCACGGCGAGAGCGTGAGAACTGATTGCAACCCCGTGGAACTTCAAGTAGTTTCGGCCCCCTTTCCCGGCCTATGCGTTACCTTTACCTCCTCGTATTCGCGTGCTTTTTCAGCGCGCTCCAGCCGGCGCACGCCCAGTCTGCGAACGATCCCGGCGATCTTTTCGTGAGCGTCTATACGACGGTAAAGCAGGCCGAGAAAGCCGAGCAGGAGGGTAACCTCCGCGCCGCGCTGGCGAAGTTCCGCTACGCCGCCGAGGTGCTGGATTCCATCGCCAAAAAAGACCCGACGTGGCGGCCCGAGATCATCGCTTTCCGCAAACAGCGCACCGCCGAGGCGCTCGTGCGCGTGCAGGCGGCGATCGCCAAATACGGCGCGGGCAAAGGGGGCGGTGACGGGGCCGCGGCGCTCGAAGGCGGACTCCCGACGGCGGATGATCCGCTGACTTTTGCTCCGACCACCGAACCCGGTGGCGACATGCCCGACGCCGCTCCGCCGACCCGCAAATCTTCGCGGAAAACGCCCGCAGCGGTCGGAGAGGTCGATCCGACCGTGGGTCTGGGAGACGCGATCAACCGCATGAAAAAGCTCCAGTCCGACCTGCGCGACGCCAATGCCGCGGCGGCGCGGGCGGAGCAGGAGAAAAAGGATTTGGTGCGGAAATTCGACACGGCCATCCAGGCGCGGGACGATTCCGAGAAGCAGCAAAAGGTGCTGCAATCGCGGGCCGACGCGGCGGAGGAGCGGCTGCTCAAGGCGCAGACGGAAGTGAAGGTGGACGTGGAGAAAATCAAGGCGCTGCAAGCCGAGGCGGGCGAGGCGAAGCGGATCGTGCGGACGGCCAGGATCGACCAGGACGCGGACGCGGAAATCCGCCGGCAGCTCGACGACCGGATGAAGGCCGCGCAGGCCAAGATCGCCGCGCTGACCGAGCAGCGGAACACTTTGGACAAAGCGAACAAGGACGCGCCGCAGAAGATCAAGGAACTCGAAACGCAGCTCGACAGGGCGAAGAACGAGAACAAGGAACTCAAGACGCAGCTCACGGGCATGACGAGCCAGCGCGACGACGCGATGAAGCAGCTCACGCAGCTCAAGGAAGCCGCGAAGAACGTGGACAAGCTCGTGGCGGACAACGCTTCGCTCATGGCGCGGCTCGCGGAGACGGAGAAATCCGTCGCGAATTTCAAGGCCGAGGGCGAGGAAAAGGACAAGCAGATCGCGGCGCTGAAAAAGGAGGTCGGCTCGGTCAAGGAGCAGCTCGCGCAGGCCCGCACGGACAGCGCGAACTACCAGAAACAGATGGGCGATTTGCAAAGTAAACTCGAGGAGCAGGGCCGGCAGCTCGCGACGGCCAAGGCGGAGAACGCGGCGAGCGCCGCCGAGAAGAAAAAGATGCAGGCGGAAAACGACATCCTCCGCGGCATCGTCCTGCGGCAGCAGAAGCAGGAGGCCGTGCGTTCGGCGACGAAGAAGCTGGTGCTCGGCGAACTCGCCAAGCTGGAGATCAATTCCAAGACGCTGCTCAAGGAAATCGACCTGCTCAGCCAGCCCGTGGTGAAGCTGACGCCGAAAGAACTGGGTCTTTTCCGCAAATCGGAACTCCAGGTCAACGGCGCGGAAATCTCCGCGAACCTCCCCACCGCCGAGGATCCGTCGGTGATCGCGGACGCGGGCTCGCAGGCGGCTGCACCGGAGGTCAGCGTCCCGGAACCGCCGAAAACTTCCGACCTGCCGGTGAAAGACAAGGACATGGACATGGCTAGCGCCAAGCCGGTGGTGCCCACGCTTCCGCCGACCGAGACGGCCGAAAAACCCGCGACCACCGAGGCTCCCGCCACGAACCAGGGCGAAGAGCCCGCCCCGAGCGGAACGCTCGGCAGCGTGGCCGGCCAGCCGAACATCCCGAAGGAATACCTGCCGATGGCTCGCGACGGCAAAGAGCTGTTTGAGAAGGGCGACTACCGCGGCGCGGAAAAAATCTACGAGAAAATTTTGGCGAAGGTGCCGAACAATCTCTACATCCTCTCGAACCTCGGCGTCGTCCGCTTCCGCGAGGGCACGCCTGAGAAGCTGAAGCAGGCGCTGGAGGTGCTGACCAAGGCGACGAAAGTCGCGCCGGAGGACGGCTTTTCGTGGTGTACCAAAGGGATCGTCGAATACACCCTGGGCAAGCTCGACGAGGCGGTGAGTTCGCTGACCAAGGCGCTCGCGATCAACTCGAAAAACGCGACGGCGCACACTTACCTCGGCATCACCGCCGCGGGCAAAGGCTGGCAGGAGGCCGCGCTGAAGGAGCTGGAAACCGCCTGCACCATCGACCCGAATTACGCCGACGCGCATTTCAATCTCGCCGTGGTTTACGCCACGCAGACGCCGCCGAACAAGGAAAAGGCCAACCAGTACTACAAGCGCGCGAGAGAGCTGGGCGCGGAGTCGGACGCCGAGTTGGAAAAGCTGGTGAAGTAAAGCACGGCGGCTGCCCCGCGGCTGTAGGGGAAGCTGCCAGCTTCCCCCTACAGCCGCGGGCCGCCGGATGAGCGAAACCACGCGGCCATGCCCTTCCACCATTTCATCCGCGACACGGCGGGCTGGCGCACGCTCGCCGACGAGACGCTTTTCGCGAACGACTACCTCGAAGTCCACCGCCCCACGGTCACTTCGCCGACGCGCCCGCAGCCCTTCACCTGGACAGTCACGCATCGTAAAGGCGCGGTCGTCGTGGTGCCGATGACCGCGGACGGGCGGCTGCTGCTGGTGCGGCAGGAGCGCGTGCCGATTCGTGCGACGATCTGGGAGTTTCCCGCCGGGCAGATCGACGATCTCGCCGAGCCCGACGCCATCCGCGCGACCGGGCTGCGCGAGCTGCTTGAGGAAAGCGGGCACGACCTCGCGCCGGGCGGTGAGACCGTGGATCTCGGCCATTTTTTTCCGAGCTGCGGTTTCACCGACGAGCACAGCCACCTGCTGCTCGCACGCCCCGTGGTGCCGAGTCCGCACGGCCACTCGCCCGACGCGAGCGAGGCGATCACCGAATGCCGTGCGTTCACGCGCGAGGAATTCCGCGCGATGATCGCCAGCGGCGAAATCCGCGACGCGAACACGCTCGCGGCCTTCGCGCGGCTCGTCGCGCTGGGTTTGTGGGCTTAGTTTTTCCGCCGATGAAACCCCTCCTCCTTTTCCTCGCCGCCGCTCTTGTTTTCAGCGCGCGCACTTTCGCCGAGGACGCGAACACGCTGACCGCCGTGGAGCAGGCCGCAGGGTGGAAGCTGCTTTTCGACGGCAAGACCGCGCCGGGTTTGCGCGGGTTGAAAAGCGCGGATTTTCTCAAGACCGGCTGGAAGATCGAAGACGGCGCGCTGACCTGCCCGAAGGAGGTGAAGCAGATGGGGAAAATCACCGGCGGCGACCTTGCGACCGCCGAGACGTTTGCGGATTTCGAGTTCCGTTTCGAGTGGCGCGCGGGCGTGGCGGGCAACTCGGGCGTACTCTATCTCGCGCGGGCCGGCTTCATGCAAAAGTCGGCGGGGATGGAGTATCAGATCATCGACGACACGCATCATCCCGACGGCTTGAAAGGCGGCCCGGTCAAGCGCACCGGCGCGCTTTACGGCATCCTCCCGCCCGCCGAGGACAAGAAATACAACATGCCGCCGCAGTGGAATGAGAGCCGCATCGTGGTCGCGGGCAATCACGTCGAGCACTGGCTGAACGGCGCGAAGGTGCTGGAGTACACGCTCGGCAGCCCCGAGCTGCAGCGCGCGGTGACGGCGAGCCGCATGCGGGTCGCGCCGGGCTTCGGGACGAAAATAAAAGCGCCGCTCGTGCTGCTCGACGAGGGCGATGAGATCGCCTTCCGCAATTTGAAAATCCGCGCGCTCCCCGCGGAGCCGCCGCGTCTGTAGGGGAAGCTGCCAGCTTCCCCTACAGGCGTGCGGCGCTCCGATTTCGCTGGCGGCCGCGCGGCGTTTCCCGGCAAATTCCCGCACTATGTTGCGCCCCATTTTTCTCCCCCTCGCCGCCCTTTCGCTCCTCGCCGCCAATTCCGTGCAAGCCGGTTCCAAAGGCATCGTGACCAACACCCAGGTCGGCTACAAAAACGTCACGCTGCAGCTCGAGATTGTCCCGCTCATCAATTCCGACAACGAGGTCTCGCTCGAAATCCTCCAGCGCAACAACGAAATCTCCGGCTCCACGCGCATCGATAACAACGACATCCCGACGAGCTCCACGCGCTACGTCCTCACCTCCGTCATACTGCCCAACCAATCCACGCCCATCCTCGCCGCCGCCGCTCTCGCGGGCGAGGCCAACACGCTGACCGACGCGGAAAAAGCCGCTGGCTGGAAGCTGCTCTTCGACGGCAAGACGACCGCGGGCTGGGTGGCCATCGGCAAGACCGCGTTTCCCGACAAAGGCTGGTCGGTTGTGGACGGCACGCTTTTTCACGCCAAAGGGGGAGGCGGCGGCGACATCGTGACGTCGGAGCAATACGGCGATTTCGAGCTGTCGTGGGATTGGAAAATCGGCTTCGCCGCGAACGGCGGTTTGAAATACGAACTGCCAGACGCGACGAAGGCCATCGGCTTCGAGTATCAGCTCCTCGACGACGAGAACGAACCCGACGGCAAGCGCGGCGGACGCCTGCACCAGACGGGCAGCCTCTACGATCTCATCGAGCCGCCCGCGGACAAAAAGGTGAGCCCGGTCGGCGAGTGGAATACGAGCCGCCTCATCGTCAAAGGTAGCCACGTCGAGCACTGGCTCAACGGCGCGAAAACCGTCGAATTTGACATGGGCAGCGACGACCTGAAGGCGCGCATTGCGAAAAGCAAATACGCGAAAATCCCGGCGTTCGGCGAGAAGACGAAGTCGCCGATTCTGCTCCAGGATCACGGCGGCGAAGTCACCTTCCGCTCGATCAAGCTCCGCGTGCTCGACGCGAAATAGCGCGCGATGGACGAGGAGCGGCTGCGCGATTTCATGGCCGCCGACCTTGCGGACATCGCCACCACGCGAATGCCGTTCGGCAAATTCGGCCCCACGCATTTTCCGCCGCGTGGCGTGCCGCTCTACGATCTGCCGGTCGAGTATCTCGCGTGGTTCGCGCGCAAGGGCTGCTTCCCGCAGGGCCGCCTCGGCGAGCTGCTCCGCATGGTCCACCAGATGAAGGTCGATGGGCTCGACGAAATCTTTGACCAGCTCCGCCGCCGGGTGGGTGGGAAAACCTCGCTGCGTCCGCCGCGCTCGCGCCCACGGATCGAGCCGCTGTAGGGGAAGCTGTCAGCTTCCCCTACAGCGGCGCGCTTCAGATCACATCGTCCTCCGCCTGCGCGGACTCGACGTAGAAAAGTTCGCACGCGCCGTTGCCGTCGTCCGTGCGCGAGAGCGAGGTGTTCCAGTGCCCGCCGTCGGGGCCGGTGGCGTTCACGAGGTAGCCGCGCAGCGTGGCGATCTGCCCGGTGCGCAATTTGCGAATCACCGCGGCGACTTCCGCGCTGGCGGCGATGATGTGGTTGTTCGAAGAGTGGCAGCCGATTTCTTTGCCGGGGATCGGCGGCGTGCCCTCCCAGCGGTAAAACATGAACCGCGTGCTCTGCGCAATTTTCAGCCCGTCGAGCACCGCCTGATCCGACATCGGCCCCCAGCCGAGCGCCACGTCGCGCGGGACGAGCGCGCTGCCATCGTCCCAGTAGCGGCGTGTGTGCAGCACGCGCGCTTTGATCGAGTACGTCGCCACGGCGGTCAGCGTCCACCCGCGCGGCGCGGGCAGCGGCTGTCCGGCGATCAAGTGCTGCTCAGGCTCCGCGGCCACCAGCACGCCCGGCGGATGCCGCAGCGCGAAGCCCGGCCAGAGTCCGTAAATGGCCCCGCCGACGAGCGCCGCGCAGAGCGCGAGACGCAGGCGCGGATTCATTTGTGGAAAAGGCGCGCGACTTTTCCGCGCACGCGCGCGAGCAGTCCGGCCCCCGCTTTGGCCGCTGCGCGGAAGGTGCGGCCGAGCGGGCCGCCGCGGTTCTGCCACGCGGCGTTGCGCGCCTGCGCCGCGGTGCGCTTTTCCGCATTCCAGGGATAGCCGCGGAATTCCGCGCACGGCCGCACCGCCCCGCGAAAGGCGAGGATGTAGGCGCGGCGCGGGATGTCCGAGGCGTTCGGTCCGGCGGCGTGCAGCGTGCGGCAGTGGTGGATCGTCGCGCCGCCGGGCGGGAGCGGGCAGGCGACGGCTTCCTCCGGCGCGAAACCGCCCGTGCATTCCAGCGCCGTCACGCGCGGATCATTGCCGGGCGAGCGGTGCGCGAGCACCGGCCCGCGATGGCTGCGCGCGATGAAGCGCATGCAGCCGTTCGCCTCGGTCGCCTCCTGCAGCGGCATCCACACGCTGAGCTGTTCGTAGTCGATTCCCGGATCGTCGCGATGCGCCTCGTCCTGGTGCCACGGCGTGGCCGCGCCGTAGCGGGGCGGTTTCAAAATGGCGTGCTCGAACCACGGCTCCGTCTCCGGCCCGAGCAACTGCCGCGCGATGGCCAGCGCATTCGCGCGGAACTGCGTGGCGCGCAATTCGGGCGCGAACTCCGCCGGATTCAGAATCTGCGGCAGCGCCGGGCGCCGCTCCTCGTCGGTGCCCGCGAGGTCAAACTGCGCGCCTTTTTCCCAGCCCGCGGCTTCGGCGAAAAGACGGTCGAAAATCCCGCGCAACTGCGCCACTTCCTCCGGCGTGGTGATGCTCGCGAGCGCGAGGTAGCCGTCCTCGCGAAATTTCGCGATCTGCTCGGGCGTCAAGGCGGCGGCTGGATTCATCGTGGCACCTGCATAGCAGGCCGCGAGCCCCGGCGGAAGCGCCCGCGCTACTTTCCCTTGTCCCCGCCCATCATCGCCTTGCCCATTTTCACGCCCATTTCCTGCATCTGGATCTGCGCCTTTTGCGCGGTCTCAAAAGCGTTCATCTGATCGGGTGTGAGCACGGTGTGCGCGCGGTCAAAGACGCGCTGCTGGAGCTGGCGCTGCGTCTCCAGGGATTTTTCGAGGGCGTCGCCGGACTGCATCGCTTTCATCGCGGCGGCCACGTCCTTGTTGCCCGGATCGAGCGGGCCGGCGGGCGTTTTCATGCGCTCCTCTTTCATGATTTGGAGAAGACCCGCACGCTGCGTGTCGTCGAGCGGCTGGCCCGCGGAGGCGAAGCTCCCCTGGTACTGCTGCATGGCCATGCGGTCGCCGATCCCGCGCTCGTATTCGTCGAGCTTCGCCTTTTTCTCCGGCCCGAGCGCGGCTTGCAGTTTTTCCTCGTAGTCCGTCATCACCTTTTGCGCGTCCTGGCCCGCCTGTTCGAGTTTGGCGGGGTCTTTTTCCGCGTTGTCCATCGCCACCATCGCCCGCTCGCTCGCGTCCATCTGCCGGTCGGCGAGCAGTTCGATGACCTTGTCCGCCTCGCCGGAGGAAAGGCCGAGTTCCTTCGCGAGGTCACCGTAGATCATGCGCACACCCATGCTCTGCTGCGTGCGCATCATTTTCTTCATCTCGGGATCCTTGAACATTTTCGCCATGCCCTTCATCCAGCCGGCCTGCGGGTTTTCCTTCGCCGCGACCGCGCCGCCTGCGCCGGCCGCACCGGCGGTGGCCGCCGCCTCCGTCGCGGCGGCTGGCGCGTCGGCGCGGTGCGCGCGCAACTGCTCGGACTCCGCCGCGAGCGCGGTGTTGCGCTCGCGGAGTTTTTTCAGCTCCGCGCCGTCGCGGCTCATCTGCTCCTGCGCGGCGGCGGCGTCCTTTTCCAGTTGCGCAAGGCTTTGGCGCAGCGCGCCGAGGCGCTGCTCCTCGGCGATGAGCACGGCGGCGCAGACGAGGACGGCGAGGAGGAGGGGGAGGGATTTCGTTTTCATGGGGCGGGCAAAGTGCGGGCATTTTTCCCAAGCTCGCGCGCGGGCGCAAGACTCCGCTTTTTCCGCTAGGAAATGCGCGCGGCAAAGGTTTCCTAGCACCACTCCCATGCACACCCTTCGCGCCTTTCTCCTCGTCCTCCTCACCCTCGCCACCGCCCGCGCGCAAACTGCCGAATGGATCTGGCACACCGCGAAAGCCGCCGACGGCGAGGTGCGCTTTTTCCGCAAGACCTTCACCGTCCCCGCGGGTGTGACCGAGGCGACGCTCCTCGTCTCCGGCGACAACCATGCGACCGCGTATCTCAACGGCACGGAAGTCGCGAAGACCGATGCGTGGGCGGAGCCCGCAAAGGCGCGGGTGGAAAAGCAGTTGCAGCCCGGTGAAAACGTCCTCGCGATCCGCGGCAAAAATGACGATGGCGTGGCGGCGGTCGTTGCGCGGATCGAGGCGAAAGTGGGCGGCGCGAAGCAGGTGCTCGTGGTCACGGACACGACGTGGCAGAGCGGGGAAAAGGAAAGCGCGGGCTGGTCGGCGGCGGAGTTCAAGGCGGAGGGCTGGGGCAAGCCGGTGACGATTGCGAAGCTCGGCGCTGCGCCGTGGGGCGATGTCTTTGCAGGTGCCAAGCGCGGCGGCAGCGGAGCGGCGGCTGATCCCGAGTCGCTGACGGTCGCGGCGGGTTTCAAAGTCGAGCTGATCTACACGGTGCCGAAGGCCGAGCAGGGCTCGTGGGTTTCCATGACCGAAGACGCGAAAGGCCGGCTCATCGTGGGCGATCAGTACGGCGGACTTTTCCGCGTGACTGTGCCGCCGCTCGGCACGAGCGAGGGCACGAAAGTCGAACCGCTCACGCTGCCGAGCGGCCTCAACGGCAAACCGCTCGGCGGCGCGCACGGGCTGCTCTACGCCTTCAACAGCCTCTACGTGATGAACAACGAAATGGACGGGAAAGGGCTCTGGCGCTTGCGC
>JAYVNN010000568.1:0-2627 GCA_043758435.1 Chthoniobacter sp. | reverse complement strand
GGCGCACGAGGCGCGCGCGAAGCACTACGGGAATGTGAAAGCCCGCATGCGGGAGACCGTGTGCAGTGCGACCGCGGAAGGCGCCACGATCCTCGTCGTGAGCAAGGGCGACGAGGAACTTGTCGCGCTCGATGGGCGCGAGGGACGGCATTTTCCGCAGAATGCGGAGGGCGAATATGCAGGGCATCACCCGGCGGACAGCGCGGCGGCGATGGCGGCGCTGGAGGCTTTGCGGGAAGGCGGTGCGTCTTACCTGGTCTTGCCGGAGACCTCGTTTTGGTGGCTGGAATTTTACAAGGATTTCGCGGCGGAACTCGAGGTCCGCTACTCGAAGGTTCGCGAGGACGAGAGCTGCATCATCTACCATCTCGCGGGCGGCGGAGATGGAGGGATGAAATCGCAGTGGGCCCGGCAGCTCAAAGCGCGCTCCGAAGAGGCGCTCGCGCTGCTCACGCAAAACGCACGGCTCGTCACGCAGTGGCAGGACGCGGAGGCGCGGGCGGCGGCGAGGTCGATCGATGTTTTTGCAAAATCGCGGCTGCGCGCATTGCTCGATGGCACGGCGCGGCTGAGTTTTCCGAAAATCGCCAAGCCGGTCGTGAGCATCGTCATCCCGACGTTTAATCAGGCGCACTGCACCTGCCTCGCGCTCGAGGCGCTGCTGGCGGCGCGGTCGGAGGCGACGTTTGAAGTCGTGATCGTGGACAATGCGTCCACGGACGAAACACGCGCGCTGCTCGAGCGGCTGGACAACGTCACCGTGCGACTGAACCCGACCAATCTCGGCTTTGGCGATGCCTCCACCGCCGGTGCGCGGCTCGGGCGCGGGGAGTTCATCTGCTTCCTGAACAACGACACGGTGCCTGCGCCGGGATGGCTCGACGCGCTCGTCCACACCGCACGCACGCATCCCCGCTGCGGGGCGGTGGGCGCGAAGCTCGTCCATGCGGACGGACGGCTGCAGGAAGCGGGGAGCATCATCTGGCGTGACGGCTCGGCGCTCGGCTACGGCCGCGGCGGCGACCCGCACGATCCGGCGTTCAATTACGAGAAGGAGGTGGACTTCTGCTCTGCCGCCTGCCTGCTCATTTCGAAAAAGCTCTTCCTTCAGATCGGTGCTTTCGACGAAATCTATGCGCCCGCCTATTACGAGGACGCCGACCTGTGCATGGCGATCCGCAAGGCGGGATGGAGCGTGATCTACCAGCCGCGGGCGACGGTGTTTCATCTGGAATTTGGCAGCAGCGGCGCGGCGCGGGCCGTCGAACTCCAGCTTCGCAACCGGACGCGATTCGTCGCCAAGTGGCGCAAGGAGCTGCGGGCGCACTGCGAGCCGCTGAAACGGGTGCCGTTCGCCCGTGATCGCCGGCAAGGCAAACGCATCCTCGTCGTGGATGACCGCATCCCGCACATGAGTGTGGGCAGTGGCTTCCCGCGCCTCGCGGCGATGCTGCGCATCCTCGTGAAGGAAGGTTTCATCGTGACTTTTCTCCCGCGGACAAATCCGGCGCGCATCGAACCGGAGACGGCGGACTTTCAGCAGCTCGGCATCGAAGTTCTCCACGGCGTCAAAGACATTCGCGCCGCCCTCGAAGGGCGCGCGGGACTCTTCGATGCGGCCATCGTGAGCCGTCCGCACAATACGCCGGTCATCCCGGCCATTCGCGAGTGCAATCCTCATGCGGTGATTATTTACGACGCCGAGGCCATCTGCGCGTTTCGCGAGGCGCGTCAGGCGGAGATCGAAGGCAAGCCGATGACGCAGGAGGCGATCGATGGACGCATCCAGGCGGAGCTGGCCCTCATGAAATCCGCGGATGTCGTGTTGGCTGTGTCCGAATCGGAGTGCCGGACCATCCGGAAGTACGGGCGAAAAATCCCGGTCGCGCTTTGGGGCCATGCCGTGCAGGTAAACCGGGCGCCGGCCGGATTCAGCGCGCGCCGCGATCTGCTGTTCGTGGGCAATCTCGCCACGCCGCCAAATGCGGATGCGCTGATCCATTTCAGCCGCGACATCCTGCCGAAAATCCGCGAAGAGGTCGCGTGCCGTCTGGTCGCCACGGGTGCGAACCCGCCGCCCGAGCTTTTCCAGAGCGGTGCGGACCCCGCCGCGATCCAGCTCACCGGATACGTCGAGGATCTGGAGCCGATTTACGCAAGATGCCGCGTGTTTGTCGCACCCCATCGCTTCGCCGCCGGCATCCCGTTGAAGGTCGTTGATGCGATGGCGCAGGGAGTGCCGTGTGTCGTCTCGGAGCTGCTTGCCGGGCAACTCGGCGTGAAGGACGGCGTGGAGGTGCTCGTTGGTCGGAGCGCGAAAAATTTTGCGGAAAAAACCAAACGCCTCTACCGCGACGAGCGGCTGTGGAAAAAACTGCAACGCGCCGGACTGGAATTCATCCGTAAGAATTACGATCCGGAAAAAATGGCGCAGAAACTGCGGGTCTGCATCGCCCAGGCGATCGCGGAGGCGTGACTCTCATGACCCAGCCCCCCGTCGAAATTCTTTCCATATCGAGTGTCGATCCGGTCCCTGGCGTGCTGGTTGGGTTCGCCTTGGACTCGCCGAAGCTGGGAGAGAGTTCGGAGCATTATTCGTTCACTGTCGAGGGCTGGGTCGTCGCGCG
>JAYVNN010000567.1:0-2630 GCA_043758435.1 Chthoniobacter sp. | reverse complement strand
TTAGGTTCGCGATTTAATCAAGAACTCCTCCATAAATACCTCCAGCTCTTTGAGACGGTAGCGAACCAGGTGCGAGCTGACCTTGCGCGGGTGGATGTGCGCGTCTTCAAAGTGAGCTTCAACGACCTCCTTCCAAACGTCGATCCACTGGAAAAGATTAACGACTTTTTGGCGAGACGGATGGAACGAAAGCGGACACCGATTCCGAGGGGCAAGAGGCCGAAGAATGGGAAAAACCCAAAGAAAAAATAACCCCGATAAACCTGCTATTCACATGACTTGGGAAGAACTCGTCGAACTGCTGATTTCGTTCGGCGAGAAAGTGCATGTCGTCCGGGGCGAAGGTGCGGATGCCGTCAGCCTTCAACTCGCGCCCGTCGCGTGGTTCGTTTCGATAAAATCGAGCGGCAACCTGAGCATGGGAATCTATGAAGGCGACGACCTCCGCCTTGCCGGAACACGCACCATTCCGCTGTCGGAATTGGAACCTGACTTCCTCCGATGCGAAGTCGCAACGGCGTTGGCGAAGTGCATCAGCACGTTGCTAGATCAGAATGCGGCAAGGGATTTTCTAGCCCAGCGGAAGGGCCGCAAACGGTTTTGAACCGCACCGCTGGTTGGCATCACCGGAGGCGTAGCAGAAAACGGCGTGAGCTTGCCTAGTCCGCAGGGTTATGGTCAACCAACCGATCCATGAATGGTGCCCCTCTTTCAGCGCGGCTCGGGCAGGTCCTGCGACGCGCATTCTTTAACCCGCTCGCCCGGCCGGAACGGGTGCCGTTTTTCGTGGACTGCATTGATCGGTTGGAGCGGGAAAGCGTGGAGCGAGCGGGCGAGTTGAGCCGGGCGGAAACGCTCCAGCTCATTTCCGAAACGCTGGCGGAGCATGGGACGATTGATTGGTCGGACGACGCGGATACGGCTCTGGCTGATGCGCGGGCGCGGGCGATGGCAGTGTTCAATCGTCTCCTCGGCGCGGGCTGGCTCGATGATCGCGACCTCGGCATAGATGACCGGCGCGTGGTCGTGGAGCCGACGGTGCGCTGGCTGCTCGATGCGTTGCGCAAAATGTCAGCGACGGAGCAAGGCGAACTTCATTCGTTTGCGGACACTCTGCGGGCGATTTGCGACGACTTGGCCGAGCCCGCGCGGTTCGATTCGCGGGTTCGTCCGGGGGAGGAAATGGTGGCGAGCCTGAGCGATCTTGCGCGGCGCTCGGAGACGGCGACGAACCAGCTCAATCACGTCTATTTGATCCTCCGGCGTTTCATCGAAAGACAAGGTGAAGCGGCCAGCGGCGCGGAAAATCTGCGGCTGGTTTTCGATGAGTTTGCCGGCGGACAGCATCAGGTTTGTCACGATGAATTATTTGCGCGTGGGCTGTATCGCCGACTCGGAGATGCCCGGCAGTCGGTTGAGGATTTGCGTTGGAATTATTCGCTCAAGACGCATCTCGCCACGGCTCTCGCCAGCCGCGAAGATTGCGATGATGCGGCGGCGATGGAGCGCGTGGAAGGACTGATGCACGGGCTGGAAGCGGTGCTCGGCGGCATCTCGGCGATGGCGCGTGAAGTCGATGGGCGCGTCGCGCATTTTCACCAAGTTTCCTACGAGCGATACAGCTATCTCAATGACCGCTCCGGGCGCTTCGCGGAGGTCGTGAAGAGCGTCTTCGAGGCCATCGACGCGCGGGCCGAAGGTCACAGCCTGCACACACTGCCCGACCTCGGGCTGCCCGCTCTTCGCGTGCCGACTGCCGATGTCTATCATGGCTCGGAATCACTACTCCCGCCGTCTCAGCGGCGTTCTGCGGTGCGGATGAAAGGCGGACTGCGCGCCATCCATGCCGACGACACCGAAGCACTGGAGCGATTGCGGCGACGTTACAATGAGTCGCTGAGTTCTCTCCGCGCGGCGCGCTTCATCCGCCGTCATCTCGCGACGGCTGGAGCGCGGGTGGCGACGAACGAATTCCACACTTCCACCGAAGATGACCTCCTCGATCTGCTCGCGACTTTGATCCACTCGCGCTACGGGCTGCTGCGCTGGCGCATCCTGCCGGACGGGCGGGCAGAGCGATGGCACCCGGAGCGCACGCCGGTGGATGAGCACGGCGAATTGCGCTTTGCCCGCTTTTGCATCGAACGGCTGAACTAAGCATGGACGCCTCGACCCTTTTCCCATTGCTCGCTGAAAATGGGCTGCGCGATTTGAAAGACGCGCTCGCCGAATTACTCGACCGCGGTTCCGTGCTCGGTTTTGAAAGCCGTTCGCGCGACCTTTACCAACGCGCCTCGGGAGTGCTCGCAGAGCCGCTCCAGTCCGTGCTCGCGCTGCTGGAAATGGAACTCGTAAATGACGAACGCCGGTTGCTGCTCTTCGCCCGCCCACTCGATACCTGCCAGTTGCTCCGCCGCTTCAACCAGGTCGAGTCGATCTTCGTCCTCGCACTCTGGCGCGTGTATCACGAGCACTATCAGCAAGGCCGGGTCGGTGCGGTCGTCCTCTGTCTGAACGATCTATATGCGAAGTTGCGGAGTTACTTTCCAAAGCTCCTGCAAGAGCCGCCGAAGCCGAATACCTTCCGCACAATCCTCCAGCATCTCCAGCGGCGGAACCTCGTGCGCTGG
>JAYVNN010000566.1:0-2631 GCA_043758435.1 Chthoniobacter sp. | reverse complement strand
TCGTGGATGTGGCCGGGCTCCATCGAGAAGTTAGTAAAGAAGGGCGGCTCCTGGATGTAGGTCGAGCTTTCATCCCAGGCATAGACATCGCCGACGGTGCCGGGGATTTCGTTCCACTTGGGATTTTGCGTGGCGAAGTCGGTGTAGAGCCGGCGGAAGACCTCGGGACTCAGGGCGCTGCGCATGGCATCGTTGATTTCGGCGAGGCTGGGCCAGAGGTCGCGGAGAAAGACGGGCGTGCCATCGGCGGCGAGGGTGATGGGCTCGTTGGTGAGGTCGATGTCCACGCGGCCGGCGAGGGCGAAGGCGACGACGAGCGGCGGCGACATGAGGAAGTTTGCCTTGATGTTCTGATGCACGCGCGCCTCGAAGTTGCGGTTGCCGCTGAGCACACTGGCGGTGATGAGGTCGTGCTTGGCGATGGCTTCCTCGAGCGCGGGATGGAGCGGGCCGCTGTTGCCGATGCAGGTGGTGCAGCCGTAGCCGACGGTCTGGAAACCGAGCTGATCGAGGTAAGTCTGGAGGCCGGTCTTAGTAAGGTAGTCGGTGACGACGCGGGAGCCTGGCCCGAGGGAGGTCTTTACCGCGGGATTCACGGTGAGGCCGCGGGCGACGGCTTTCTTAGCTAGTAAGCCGGCGGCTAACATGACGCTCGGATTGCTAGTATTAGTACAGCTAGTAATCGCCGCGATAAGGACGGAGCCGTGACCGATGTTAGTATCGGCAGGCCGGTAAGACGTGCGCGTGATTTCGTCGGCGGGTGTGGGTGCGGGACGGTTAGTTACCATTTCGGCGACATTCTGCGGCGTGCCTTCCTGCATGTGACTCGCAGCGGATTTGCCCTCGGTGGAAAAGAGTTCGGGCGCGGCGTTCTGAGTCGAGCCGTTGATGTGGACAGGCACTTTCTTCGCGAGGTCGTCCGCCGTTTTGCCATAGCCGCCGTCGGGCAGCGCCTTGGTGAATAGGTCGGTGAAGGTCTTCTTCAAGTCCGGCAGATTGATGTGATCCTGCGGGCGCTTCGGGCCGGCGACGCCGGGGACGACGGTCGAAATGTCCAGCTCCAGATCGACGCTGTAATCGCACTGTCCTTTGACCGGGATGCCCCACAGACCTTGCGCCTTGTAGTAGTTCTCGAAAGCCGTCACATGCTCCGCAGTGCGGCCCGTGCCCGTGAGGTAAGCGGTCGTTTCCTCATCCACGCCGAAGAAGCCCATCGTCGCGCCATACTCCGGCGCCATGTTGGCGATGGTCGCGCGGTCCACCACCGGCAGTGACTTCGCGCCCGGCCCATAGAACTCGACAAACTTCCCGACGACCTTCGCCTTGCGCAGCATCTGCGTGATGTGCAGCACTACGTCCGTCGCGGTCACGCCTTCTGCCACCGCGCCGGTGAGGTGGACGCCGACGACTTCCGGCGTAAGAAAATAGACGGGCTGCCCGAGCATGCCTGCCTCGGCCTCGATGCCGCCGACGCCCCAGCCGACCACGCCGAGGCCGTTGATCATCGTCGTGTGCGAGTCCGTGCCGACGAGCGTGTCGGGATAATACACGCCGTCTTTTTCCAGCACGCCTTTCGCGAGGTATTCGAGATTCACCTGATGCACGATGCCGATACCGGGCGGCACCACGCCGAAAGTCTGGAACGCCTGCTGGCCCCATTTCAGCAGCATGTAGCGCTCGCGGTTGCGCTTGAATTCGAGATCGAGATTCAGCGCGAGCGCCTGCGCGCTGCCGAAAAAATCCACCTGCACCGAGTGATCCACTACGAGATCGACCGGCACGAGCGGCTCGATCATTTTCGGATCGCGCCCAAGCCGCGCGACCGTGCTGCGCATCGCGGCGAGATCGACGAGCAGCGGCACGCCGGTGAAGTCCTGCAACACCACGCGCGCCACGACGAACGGGATTTCCACCGGCGCGGGAGCCTTGGCATTCCAGTTCGCCAGCGCGCGCACATCCTCCTCGCGCACGCGCTTGCCGTCGCAGTTCCGCAGCACGCTTTCCAGCACGATGCGGATGGAAATGGGCAGCCGCGAGATCGGCCCGATGCCCGCTTTTTCCAATGCCGGAAGGCTGTGCAACTGGCCGTGTTTGCCGTTGCCGAGGTCGAAGGTTTGCTTGGTGTGAAAGGCGTCGGTCATGATGGCGGGAGAGAAAAGCGCACGCCTCCCGTGGCGGCAAGCCTCGACCTTCGCCCTGTCAGACGGCGGCGCTGGCCGCGCGGCGTTCGCGCAGTGCGCCCACCGCTTCCAAGCCGTAACCCGCCGCCGCCATGACCAGGCCGATGCCGGTGAACCGGAGATTTTGCGAGAGCAGATAAAGCACGATGAAATCGGCGACCTCCTCATCGTCGATGGCCGCATCGCTCCATCCTCTCAACTCTCAACTCTCAGCTCTCAACCCTCCGAAATCGACGCCACCGGCCTCATCGTCGCGCCCGGCCTCATCGACCTGCACGTCCACTTCCGCGAGCCGGGGCAGTCGGCGAAGGAAACCATCGCCAGCGGCGCGCGGTGCGCGGCGGCGGGCGGGTTCACGAGCGTGGTGTGCATGCCGAATACCTCGCCGGGCATCGACAGCCCGAGCGTGGTGGCGTGGGTTTTGGAAAAGGCGCGGGCCGAGGCGTGCGTG
>JAYVNN010000565.1:0-23552 GCA_043758435.1 Chthoniobacter sp. | reverse complement strand
AACTCCAGACCGAGCAGAATGGCGCGACCAAGATCCTGCCGGTAAAGGCGGTAGCCTTCGCCGGGGGCTTTCGCTCGCTGGATGAGAAACCGGCCCGTTGCGATGAGGGCACCGAGCACAATGACGAGCACGCCAGCGCCATCAATGGCGACGCCGATGATTTCGATGATGTGGCGAAAATGATCCATAGCTATGCCGTCCACCAATGATGGCCGTCGCGCTCCAAAAGGCGTCCCGCTTCCGGTGGCCCCCACGTTCCTGGAGCGTAGTTAGGAAAATCCCGAGGCGGGTTTTCATCCCAGGCGCTGCAAATCGGGTCGGCGATCTTCCATGCCGCTTCCACCATGTCAGCACGATGAAACAGCGTCGGATCGCCGGCCATGCAGTCGTAGAGAAGTTTTTCGTAGCCGGTGGTCGCGGCGACCGAGCCGAATTGCGCGTAGTCGAAATCCAGCGCGACCGCCTGCGTGTGAATCGTCGGGCCGGGCGTCTTGGCCCGCATTTGCAGGGTGATTCCTTCCTCCGGCTGGATGTGCATGATGACCAAATTCGGCCCGAGTGGGTCGCAGTACGTGCCTTCAAAGAGCGAAAGCGGCGGACTTTTGAAACGCACGACGATCTCGGTGACGCGGCGCGGCAGCCGCTTTCCCGAGCGCAGATAGAACGGCACTCCAGCCCAGCGCCAGTTGTCCACCCACAGTTTCATCGCGGCGAAGGTTTCGACATTTGAAGCAGGCGAGACGTTCGGTTCGTCGCGATAGGCGGCGACGGATTTGTCGTGAATCATCCCCGGCCCGTATTGTCCGCGCACCGTGTCGCGCAGCACATCCTCCGGTTTCAGCACACGCATGGCTTCGAGAAGTTTCACCTTCTCGTTTCGGACGGCTTCACCTGCGAGCGACGTGGGCGGCTCCATCGCCACGAGCGCGAGCAGCATGAACATGTGATTCTGCATCACGTCGCGGAATGCGCCCGTGGTTTCGTAAAAGGCACCGCGTCCCTCGATGCCGATGGTTTCGGCAACGGTGATCTCGAAGCGGTCAATGTATCGCCGGTTCCAGATCGGCTCGATCATGCTGTTGCCAAGCCGGAACACGAGGAGGTTTTGCGCCGTCTCTTTTCCGAGATAGTGGTCAATGCGATAGATTTGCTGCTCGTGCAGCGCGTTCGACAGCGCGCTGGTCAGTTCGCGGGCTGATGCCAGATCGCGGCCAAACGGCTTCTCGATGATGACGCGCCGCCACGCCGTCGGCGTTTCCGTCACCAGCCCGTGCTCGCTGAGCTGGCGCGCGATGGACGAGAACGAGATCGGCTGCACCGATAAATAGAACAGCGCATTGCCGCCGGTGTGGTGCTGCTTCTCACATTCGCCCAACATCACCTTCAGCTTCTCGAAGGTCTGCGGCTCGTCGAACGACCCTTGGCAAAAATGGATGCGCTCCTCGAACTTTGCCCACAGCGCGGCGTCCACTTTCCGCGTGGCGAATTGCAGGAGCGCATCGCGCAACTGCTGGATGAAAACCTCGCGAGTCCATTCGCGCCGCGCGACGCCGATGATGGCAAAGTCGTCGGGCAGGATGCCTTCCGCGGCAAGATTGTAGAGGGAAGGCAGGAGCTTGCGCCGGGTCAAATCCCCCGACGCGCCGAAGATGACAATCGCACAAGGGCCGGACGAACGGACTGCCGCGCGAGCGGACAGGAATTTCCGCCGGCATTCTTCGCTGCAAAAATAAAACGTCTGCCCGTCGCGTTCCACTCGCGGAGCGGACTCCGGCTCGACGGTCATCCCGCAGATGGGATCCTTCCGGGCTTTCATAACCAGCCACCGCTAAATCCCGCTCGCCGCAAACCGCTGGCGATGTATGGGCAGTTTCGCATCCAGCGCCACAAGGAGCCGGTGCGATAGTTTTCGATCATCAGCACAATCGGCCCTTGATTAAGCCCGTAGTGCCACGGCGATACCCACCAGCCATAGGGATTGCCGGGCGTTCCGGGGTGAGTCGGGTTAAAAGATGCTTTGAAACCGTAGGAATTGAACTCTGTCAACTTGGCCTGGTGAATACAATGGTGAAGGGCGAACAGCACGATCTCGGGCGCGAACGGGAGCGATGCCACTACAGCCCACGGCGCGAGAGTCCCGTCGTCCGGCCCGTATGGCACGCCGCGGCCCACGTAATCGAAAAACTGCCGCTCGATGCCGCCTACTTTCATGGTATCTGGACCGGGTCCCTCGCTTGCCGTGATTCCCCAGCAGCATGAGGCATAGCCCGCGAATTTGAGCGGGTTGTCGATCGCGTATTGTTGTTGCACATAAGTCGCACGGCGGCTGTTCTCGAAATAGTCGATGCCCTTGTCGCGCATGAAAGCGTCCTGAATCCCGCGAAAGTCGATCCAGACATGCGAGAGCTGGTGCGTGAACAATGGCCCTGCGTAAAGATATTCTTGGCCGTAACATTTTTCCCACTGGTAAGTGGAAACCCACGCAACGTAGCTGCTCTCGGGCAACGGATGAGTCGGCGAGCCCAGTCCCAGCGTATACAGCAGCAGCGCCTCGTCGTAGCCCTCCCAACGGTATTTGAGAAACCCGCTTTCCGGCTTCCAGCCGTGCGTAACCGTTGCGCCTTCGTTCTGTGCCCATTGCCAATCGGCGCGACGGTAGAGCGCGTCGGCGAGGGCGCGGATTTCACGCTCGTCGGCTGTCTCCGCGTCAAAATACCTCCCCGCCGTCAACGCGCCTGCCAGCAGAAACGCGCTGTCAACCGTTGACAGTTCGCATTGCCAGACGCGTCGGCCGGTCTGCATGTCAAGAAAGTGATAATAGAAGCCCCGGTAGCCGGTGGCATCGGATTCAGGGCCTTGCGGACTGTTCCAGAAAAACCGCAGCGTGTTCAGTGTTCGTTCTACTGCGGCAAGACGCGTCATGAATCTGCGCTCGACAGCCACCGGGTAAGCCGCCAACGCGAAACCAGTGGCGGCAATACTGGCAGGCCAATCCGCTGCGGTCTTATCAATCACCAGCCCGTTGGCTGGGTTCGTCTCATGCAAAAAGTAATTGAATGATTCGCGCTGAAGCTTTTCCAGCTCGGCATCGTCGGTTAGTTGCTCGCTGCTCATGGTTTCACCCGGTTTGTCTGGCCCATGGTGAATTCGATCGTAAAGCATCGATGCCCATAGATGGCGAGCGCATCACCCACACCAACCTCTGGCAGCGCCACATCCGCGATTCCAGAATCGGTTTTCCCGGGGGCAATTGAAACTGCGATTACAGCGATGACGGTGGTCTTGCGTCGCCAGACATCAGCCCCCCGTTCGTGGATCGGTATCGCCCAGGCCGATTGCTTCGGCTCATGTTGCGCGGCGGAAAAAGTATTCATCACCTACGGTTTGATCGCGACCTTGAGCACACCATCCGACTGTTCTCCGAAAAGCCGGTAGCCCTCGGTGATCTCATCCAGCGAGAACCGGTGGGTGATGAGCGGCGTGGGATCAAACCGTCCCGATTGCACGAGGCTCAGGAGCCGCCACATCCGCTCTTTCCCGCCGGGGCAAAGCGTGGTGACGATGCGGTGATCGCCGAGGCCGGCCACGAAGGCATCGTGGGGCACTTGGAGTTTGCCGGAATAAACGCCGAGGCTCGACAGCGTGCCACCCGGTCGCAGACAGCGGAGCGCACTCTCAAAAGTCTGCGCGGTTCCGAGTGCTTCAATGGCCACGTCCGCGCCGCCGTCCGTCAGTCGCTTCACCTCCGCTACCACGTCCATTTCGCGAAAGTTCAACGCTACGTCGGCACCCATGCGACGCGCCATCGCCAGACGGCTTTCGTTGCTGTCCACGCCGATGATGAGCGATGCGCCCATCAGTTTTGCGCCTGCCGTTGCGCACAAGCCGATTGGGCCTTGCGCAAAGATCACCACGGCATCACCGATTCGCACATGGCCGGCTTCCGCGCCGCTGAAGCCGGTCGAAGCAATGTCGGAAAGCAGCACCACCTGTTCGTCGGTCAACTCGGCGGGGATTTTGGCGAGGTTTGCCTGCGCGTGCGGAACGAGAAGATATTCGGCCTGCGCGCCGTTGATCGTATTGCCAAACTTCCAGCCTCCGATGGCTTCGTAGCCGCCGCCGTGTCCGCATTGAGACAGATGCCCGGAAAGACAGGCGCGACATTGACCGCACGGGGTAATAGCCCCCACCAGCACGCGGTCGCCTATCTCATAGCCCGTGACGCCCGGCCCGAGTTCTTCAATAACGCCCACTGGCTCGTGACCAATGATCAAACCCGGCTTCACCGGATATTCGCCACGCACGATATGCAGGTCGGTCCCGCAAATCGTGGTCAACGTCACACGAATCACCGCCTCCCCTACTTCAGCATGAGGTCGATTTACTTCTTCCACACGGATGTCGTTCACTCCGCGAAACACAGTTGCTTTCATCTTTTTCATATGAGTCGTCCAGTTCGGTGCAGCATAAATCAATGGTGCTTGTAGTAGCCGACTCCGCGGATGTCGTTCCACGCGGTCGTCTGATGGCAGAGAAAGCATTGGTTGACCTTGGCATTCGGCTGGCAGGCGACTTTCATGGAGATCATTTGAAAGTGCATCATGTAGTGGCTCGGCGGGGCTTGGTGGCATTGCGCGCATGACTGCGAGGCAGATGAAGGATGGCGATATTCGGCAATCGTCCACTTCGCAGTGGCGTGACATTGCGCGCAGTCGTTGCCGAACAGACCGCGGTGCCGGTCTTTGGTTTGGTGGCACGTTGCGCAGTTCAGCAACGCTTCCTCGGGTTGCAGATGGGCGAGCGCCGATTGCGGAGCGGCGGTGCTTTGTTCGATCCAACGTTTGATTTGCGACACGTCCACACCCGCTCGCTGCGGCTCGCTTTTGAGCTGCTTGAGACCGATGTGTGCGAGTGCGGCGTGATCCATCTTCGTCGTGCTCGCGACTCGACCTTGATGTTCGAAATGGCAGACCGCGCATTCGCTGATCTCACCGTGGAAGGCGCTCGGCTGGCGTTGGAGGACGGTCTGGTTGTCGGCGTGGCAGACCGTGCAGTTCTTCGCCTCGACTCCCGTGTTCGGGGTGTGACATGCGGCGCAGTTATTGGCGAGAAAGCCGTGCGGCTGCGATAGCTCTCCGGGGAGGACGGTGTGCTGCCAGGAGGCGGGTGAGAGGATCGCGCGCGCTGTCTTATCCCGATGGCGGGAGGAGAAGGCAAAGAAAGCCAACGCGAGCAGAGCGAAAGTAAGTGCCGCAAACAGCAGTGCCTTTTTTATTGTCATGAAAACCACCTCAGTCCGAAATGAATCCCCGCCCAGATGTGCAGCCCGAGCAACACATAGAGGAGCACGGAGAGAACGATGTGCAGCTTCAAGGATAGGGCGAACAAGCGTTTGAAAAACTCGTGCGTGCGCACTGCGTACTCCAGGTCCGCCACGGATTCGGCGATGCGGGTGACTTCACCGGCGGGACTGCCGGAGGAGAGATCGATCCCGATCGAGGCCAGTCCGGCCGCGAGGAGGGGCGACTTGGGCAGGCCGCGCATTTCGAGCGGCGTGTTTTCGAGCACTCCCCACGCATGATCGAGATCGCCGCGCGCCGTCTGGAGCAGGAGCAGCTTGTCTTTGATCTCATGCGTAACGTAGGTGAGCAGATAGCGAAGGGCGAACCCACTGACGACGACGAGCAGCATCACTGCCGTCAGCGTGATTCCCAGCCAGCTTTCATATTTGTGGCCGGTGTGGATGATCGCGAGCAGCGGGCCGAAGATGCCCGCATAGACATGCACCGTGAGCTGCGTCTGCATCGTCACATGCTTGGTGAGCCGCGCGTTGATCGCGGGGATGCGCTTGACGATCGGATACGCGAGCGGGATGAGCATGAGCACCGCGCCCGCGATCCCAAACACCGCGCCGATTCCGCTCCCGGCAAAGCGCGGCGAGCTGTGAAAGAGAAAGCCGAGCCAGCTCAACAGCAAGACGCTGAGGATGCCGGTCATGACGATGCGTTCGCGATCTTTCATAGGCTATGCCTCCACGGCGATGTCGCCTTTTGGGATTGCCTGACAGGCGAGGATGATGCCGTCGCTCTTCTCGTCAGAATCGAGCGAATCCTCCACCGCCATCGTGACCTCGCCGGAAGTCATCTTCACCTTGCACAAGCCGCAGGTGCCGACGCGGCAGGAGTTTTGGATCCCGATGGAGAGTTCTTCGGAAAGTTCGAGCACGGTCTGCCCGTCTTTGATCTTCGCCGACTTGTTGTTCTTGGAAAATGTGACGGTCGGGCCGGTCGCGCGGGCCGTCGTTTTGGCAGTAGTGCCAGCGGCAGCGGGGGCCGGCTTGGTTGCGCCGAAGAGTTCGGACTTCACCTGATCGGGCGGAACTCCCAACTCGGCGAGGAGCGCCTTGGTCGCTTCCATCATCGGCGGCGGTCCGCAGATGTGGATTCTTCGCGAAGCAAGATCGGGAATCGTCTGCGTGAGCAATTCCTTGGTGATGCGTCCCCGCGGGCCTTTCCAGTCTGTCCCTTCTGCCTTAGTGCTCGTGATTGCGACGTGCAGCTTCGGATTGCGTTGCTGAAGCGCGGCAACTTCGTCCGCGAAAATGAAGTCCGCCGGAGTGCGGCAGGTATAAATAAAGAAGATGTCGCCGGGCCACGCGCGCTCGGTGAGGTAGCGAGCGATGCTCACCATCGGCGTGATCCCCACGCCCGCGGAGATGAGGACGATGCTCTCCGCCTCGGTTCCATCAAACGTGAATTTTCCAACCGGGCCGCCCGCTTCGATCAGGTCGCCCACCTTGAGCAGATCAACAATGTGACGGGAGACCGCGCCGCGCGGCTCGCGCTTGATAGTCAGCTCGACGTATTCGCGCTGTGTCGGTGAGGACGAGATGGAATAGGAGCGATTCATCCTCGCGCCGCCGATCCCGAACGCGACATTGAGGAACTGGCCGGGCACGAAGGTGAACGGCAGGAAGCGCTCGCCGGACGAAGGCAGAAGGCGAAACGTTTTCACGCCCGGCGCTTCCGTGACGATGCCCCCGACGCGGAGTTGCCCCCGCCAATTCGCAATCACAGGCGGCGCGGCTTTTTGAGGAGGCACATCGCTCATATTGATTTCACCTCGATCATTTGTCACCGGAGGGCGGTTTGTCGCCGGGTGGTTTCCCTTCGGAAAGCGGCGGTGACGATCCCGGCGGCGGCGCTCCTTTGTCGGGATCGATCCGCCCGAAGAGGGCCGCCGCGCGGCGCATTTTGAAGAAATACATGGCGACCATCGCGAACGCGAACGCGATGAGCAGCCCCATCGTGAAGAGATGAAATATCGTGGTACCCGAATGCGGATGCGCGACGGGAGCGGCACCGAGCGAGAGATTCATCTCGCGCTTGAACCAGGCGAGCGCGACTTCGCGCGGGGCGCGGCCTTCCGCCAGCGCACGGCGCGCGGCGATCCCGCTTTCGAGCTGTGCCGTGCCCTCGCGCAGACGCGCCGTTGCCTCGTGCATCGCCGCGTAGTCGTTGGACTGCGTGCCGGCATTCAGCGTGTCGAGCGCCTGTCCCATCAAGACGCTGCCCGCGTGCATCCGCTCGCCCGCTTGCGCCTCGACTAATTTGCGCTGCTCGGGCGAAAGCTCCGGCAGCGCCATGAGCGTCGGATAGAGTTCCTTCGGCGGGGTCGAGCCATGCATCCCTTTCATCATCTCGCCCATGCCTTCCATCATGCCGCCCATTCCACCCGCTGGGCTGGCACCAGCCGCGGGCATTGTCCCGGCTCCCGCAGCGCCGGGATGATGACTGGCGTGCTCTTCGGCCGTCTGCGCGCTCAGACCTGACGCCCAGAGCAACCCGACCAGCAGGCAGAGAACGCCGCGCCCGCCCGCGCTCTTGGTATTGCGGCGGCAAATGTCCGACTTATTTCCGACGTTTCGCCGACGCCGGAGCGCCTCGGCCCTCGTTGCTAATTGCCAGTTTGATTTGTTCATCGCGCTTTTTGAGTTGAATCCAATGCCGCAATCTCGACCTGAAAATCCTTGCCCTCCCATCTCTCCTGCCAGCGAAGTGTGAAGACGATGCGGGTGCCGGCTTGGAGTTCTTCCGATGGCAAATCTCCGAACCAGCAACCGAATCCCGCATCACGCGTTTCCAAGTCATTCGCCGTCGCCCATGCGTCAAAGCTCCAATGAATCGTCACCGCTGTTTCGGTGATGATGCGGAGGGTTTTTCCGGGAACAATCCGTCGCGACTGGTGAGCGAGCGTCCACATTTCGATCCTGCTGCCCGTCCCCGCCTTGGCGTAGCGCTGATAGACGGACTCGATGCGGTCAAAACAAACCCCATCCTTGTGACTGCGCACCAGGGTCACATACTCCGCGTGCGCCCAACACAGCGGCATGGCCGCACCAGTCGGGCCGCCGCGCTTCATTTTTCCTTCCGGCAAATCGTCCGCGTCCCAAAGCTGTTCCGGCAACATGCCGCCCTCGTTGGCAAATTTTTCCATCGCTTCGATGAACGGCAACGGATCGCGTCCTGCGGCCAATTCATAGTGACCGCGCTCGCCAGTCAGAATCGGCCAGCAGCGGCCTTCACCCGTTCCGTCATAAGCGTTGCCGTCGGGCTTCTGCCCATAGCCATCGTGATTGTAGCGCCGCCAGCACGGCCCTTGGGGCAGATCACGTTTGAGCACTCGATCAATCACCGCCAAGGAATCCACGATCACCGGGTCATCCGCAGCACGAACGCCAAGCCGCACAAGTTGGAGAAAATCACCGCCGACGATATTGCGCGCCGGATGTTTGCCGCCGCCGTTGGCTAGAAAAATCTCCGCCTCATCCGGGTTCGGCGAAGCCACGGCCTGTGTTGGATCGGCGGGCGTGATGCGAACGTAGTGTCGCGGTTTGCCCTGCACGAGCTCGCCGCGACTTGTAACCATCCATTCTTCTAGGTGCGCTGAAAGCCAGTCCGCGTAGTCGAGCAAGTAGTCCGCTGCGAGTTTGTCCTTTCTTCCTCGCGCAAATTCCGCCGCGCACACCACGCTCGCGATGATGGTCGCCAGTGTCGAAGGTGAGTAACCGGAATTCTCCTCCCAGCGTTCCTGCGCTGTCACCGGCCCGTGCAGGATCAAATAACGCGCGGACAGAGAGACGAGCGTCCAAGGATCGAATTGCCGGAGCGCATCCGCCTGCTGTAATCGCCAGGCGAGCAGAATCGGCACTGCCACTTCATCCAGTTGAATCCCTTTCCAGTAAGCCTCGCCGCTAATCGAACTGTTTTGCGGCAAGCTCCCATCGGCATTCTGCACACACGCCAGCCAGATCAGCGCGCGCAACGGCGACTCTGTGTGTCCGCAAGCCAGCAGCGCAGTGGCGGTTTGCACCATGTCGCGCGTCCAGACCAGATGGTAGCCGCCGCGGTCGCTATCATCCTTCGTATCGCCCCACGGAATGCTTAGCGACGCCACGAACGCGCCTTGGAAAATCTTGTCTTCATGCGCCAGCAACACGCATTGGCTCAGGCGCATCATCGAACCGCCGTCTGTGGTGTGCGCGCTCAAATCAACCCTGGGGCGGGCGCGCTGCCATTGGCTCACATACTTCTCGCGCTGGTCGGCGAAAGGAGTGGCCAACGCTTGCTGGAGGTGGGCGCAAGCGCTGTGCGGAGTGTGCCCGAACCCCACGCCCAGCGTGAACTGCATTCCGTGCGACAGATCAATCTCGCCAGTCAAAGCGATGTTGCCATCCACAGCCTCGTCGAATTCCCAATCCATTTTGAAGTTGTCCATCAAGTCCCGCCAGCCATCGCTGAATCCGACGTAGCCGACGGAGCGCCGCGTGAAATCTGGCGTGCAACCGAACGACAGATCAATGTCCTCCCGTTGCGCCTCGATGAGCTTCCGTCCGCCCACGCCACACAACCAGGCCGAGTTGTTCCTGCCCGTCCCCTTCATGTGCGGGGCGAGCAGCGCGTAAAGCCGCAGTTTGCCGCGCAGCTTCTCGTCCAGAATTTCCAGCCGCGTGTGCATCAATAAAACCGACGAGTGCGGGTCCACGACGATCTCTTTGACAAGACGATAGCGCCCCTCGCGGTCGGAGTTAGTCAGCCGGTAAAATAGCGAGTTCTGCTCCGGGTATTCCGTCTGGTGGAGCAGGTCGCGCTTTTCTTCATGGCAAAACGATTCGCCGTCGGTGATGAGAAACTGCAAGTCGCGTGTATTAGGCGAATCCACATGCGGAAAATATATTTCATTGATGATGCCGTGACTAAGCGTGAACCAGATGCAGGACGCGCTGTGATACGCCGTGCCGATGCCGTCCTTGGCGCTGGAAGTCCAGCGCGGCTCAATTCCCGGCGCTCCAAAGGCGATGGAGTTTTTATTCATCGGTTTCCTCGATTGGTTTCCTCGATTGATTTGGGCCACTCACACCGCTTCTCCCTTCTCAACGGTCTTCTCCCGCTTCATCTCCATCGAGAGGAAGAAATTCAGCCCCGTGCGGATCACTGCGACCGCGCCGAGTTTGCCGATCTGATCCCAACTCGGCGAAATCGCCGTGCCGAGAATGTCAGCCCCAAGTTCAAACTCCAATGCGAGCGCCAGATGCCGTGCGAGGATGAGCCGTGTCTCGGTGAAGTCAGCCGGCTTGTTCGCCGCGAGTGTGCGGATGAGATGCTGGATCGCGAGGCAAACGCCGAGCGTGACAAGTCCCGCGCCAAAGATCTCGACGCCGAGCTTCACCCAGCGCACGGCGACGATCACTGTGCCTTCGATGGAATCGGGCGTAAAGGTCATGGCTTCTCGGTTCGCCGGCTCAGGGTCGTGAAGACAAGCCTGCCGAAGATGGCCTGCGCGCGGCGCTGACGTGAGCGCACGGAGGTTTGGTTTCGGCGGCGTTCCTCCTTAACTCACTTCCAGGACGCGATTCATCGTGCCGAGGTCATTCGCACAGCATTTCGGGCAGCCGTGGTATTCGTGCTCACAGCCCGGCTCGCAGCACCATTCGCCGTCCACGATGAATTTGAATTCATGGTGTCCGGGCGAAAGTGGCAGCTTGATTTGCCAATGTCCGTCCGCTTGTCGCGTCAGCGGCGTTGCATCGGGACGCCAATCATTGAAGGTTCCGGCCACGAACACGGCTTGCGCATCCGGCGCGAGGCAGGAGAACTCGGCGAGTTTGGTTTTAGTGTTCTTGTCTGCTGTCTGGGTTTTCATGGTTTTGTTTCTGTTTGTGTTGTTGGCTAAAATGCCTTGTCTCCCGTCGGCTGAACCTTGAGTTGGGCCAGGCCCACAGGCGCTTTTCGAGTTCACTCACGGCGCATTCCTCCATGGCCGCCCTGCCCCATTCCGGGGCCATGCCCGCCCATTTCGGACCACATGTGCCCGTGCGTGCGACCGGAACTCCAGCAACGATTCATATCAAAGTGCTTGCGCTGCGATTCGCTGCCGCCGCTGCTCAACCAGCCGCGGTGAACGCTCCCACCTCGAAGCCAGTCCGCGCGCCCATAGAACTGGCTGCAATAACCCGGTGGCTCGCCGGGTAATGGGTGGGGATCCAGCCGGACGCTGTTTGCATCAGCGCCCAAAGTCAGCGGTCGGGCTTCAATCGGAAGCGGGGATTTCAAATCCTGATTCCAAGTGTGAACCATCGCCTCGCCCGTGTCGGAGTTGGCCATGATCTCGGCGTTGGTTTTTCCATTGTCCAATGTCACCAGGTCTCCGCCGTTGGGACCGGCCTTCGCTTTCGAGCAGGATTGAACGGAAAGCATTCCCACCACCAGTCCCGCTGCCGCAAGAATGGCTGTCCATTTTCTTGCAGAACCTTTTCGCTGTGCCGCGACAGAGGTGTTATCGGACGAATGAGAGGAGAATCTGACCGGTTCGCTTTTCATGTTTTTTGCCTTTGGCTGAGTTATCCACTCACATGTTCTTCATCGGGGCCATCGGTGCCGCAGCGGGAGCGGGCGGTGCGAAGCCTGTGAGGATTTTGCGCTGCTCGTCGGTGAGGAGTTTGCTGGCGTCGCCAACGGCGTGAATGAAGGCGAGGCGCTCATCACCGCGCAGCTTTCCGATCTCGCGAATCTTCGCCTCGATTTGCGTGGCGTCCGGCTGATCGGACGCGGTGAGCGTCCACAGATCCTGTTCGGCTTGCTTGACCGCGCGATCTGCGGTGCCCTTCGCGAGCAGCGCTTGTTCCCTGGCTTTGTTGAGCCCGGCTTGTTGCGCGGTCGTGAGCGCGATGTGTTGCGGGTGATCGAGGAAGAAGCCGGTCGCGCCGATGTGATAGAGGTGCGATGCGCCGGGGAAACCGGGCAGTGCGGACTTCGGCATCGCGCCCATGCCGCCACCACCCATGCCCATCATGTCCATGTCCATCATCCCCATCATGCTCATCATCCCACCGCCGCCGCTCATGTTGGCCATGCCGGATGCTGGTGGTGTTGCGGGCATCGCGCCGCCGCCCATCTCCATGGCGTCCATGCCCATGCCGCCGCCAGCCATCGGCGCTGCCGCAGGCATGGCCCCGCCGCCCATGCCCATCATTTTGTCCATCATCCCCATCATCTTATCCATCATGCCCATCATGTTCATCGTCCCGTTCGCAGGCGCGGCGGAGGCGCTCATCCCCGGCATTGCTGGAGCCGGTGTCGAGCCTGCGCTCATCGCCGGCATGGCAGCGGCGGGTTTCATCTTACCCATTCCCATTGCCGGATTCGCCGCCATCGGCGGCGCACTTTTCGCGAGCGCGGCTTCAAGCTGAGCGACCTTCGCCTGCAACTGCGAGAGCTGCTGTGCGAGCGCGGGATCGCCTTTGGCGGCATCCGGCGCTGGTGTGGCGGGGTGCGTGCCTGCGGCGACATGCGCCGCATGCACTGCGGGATCAACTGCGGGTGCAGCCGGCTTCTGCGCAAGCAATTGGCCGCCGCTGATGATCGTGAAACAGCTCGCCGTCAGGACAGCGGTCAGGAACAAGCGCGACGAGTAATGAGGATGTGTTTTCATGTGAGGATGTTTGATTGGTTTGTTTTGATTGTGCGTGGGCTTCTGCGCCGGATCGGCAGCGACGCCCATGCAAGGATCTCGCTCGTGGCTTCGTTCTCTTTGCTCGTCGCCTCAGCGGTGACCGGAGGCCATGCTCTGATCGGCCATAAGGGTTGGGGATTTGCCTTGCATCATTAAGTGCGTTCCGTTTCCAGAACTGCCGCTGTTGCTTGCACAGCTAGAGAAGGCGAAGGCGGCGAGAAGGGCGAAGCTCAATGCGGCGATTGTGGATTTCAGTGTCGTTTTCATGGCGTTTGTTTTCTATTTGTTTGTGTGTTTGAAGGGCCGGGAAGCAGGCGGTTACTGTTTCGGGGCGTCCTTCTTGTCGCAGCAGGGCGCGCACTTATCATGGCCGCACTTGGGGCAGCAGTCGCCGCCCTGTTTGCAGCAGGTGCCGCAGTCTTTGGTGGCTTTCATTTTCGGGTGGTCCTTATCCGCGCCGAACGCGGGGAAAGCTGCGAAAGCGAGTGCGAAGAGCGTGAGTTTCAGTGTCTTCATGATGTTGTTTTTTCTTGGGTTGGGTTGTGGATTTCGAGCGGCGTGGTGCCGCTCGTGTGATGACTCTCCCACTCCTCCGAAATTCCGTCTCCGCATCCCTTCGGAAAGACTCCGCATTTTCCCGCCGCGTGCCGCCCGCGGCTTTCTACGTCGCTGCGAGTGCAGCGCGAGATTCTCGCGGCGATTGACCGGCGATTTTCCTAAACGCGCGGTTGAACTGCGAGAGCGACTGGAAGCCCACTTCAAACGCCACTTCGCTCACGCGCCGGTTCGGATTGAGAAGCAGATTGCGCGCATTCCCGACCCGCATGCGCGCCACGTATTCGACGAAGTTGATCCCGGCGACCTCCTTGAATTTCTCGCTGAAATACGTCGCGCTCATGTTTACCACGCGGGCGACGGCGGCGAGTGAAAGCTCTTCGCCCGCGTGCTCCGCGATGAAGCTGCGCGCCCGTGTGATGGCCGGCGAATCCTGCTGCTGTGCCTGCAAGAAAAGATCGCTGCTGCGGGAACCGAGCTGCCCGGCGAAGGCAGTCAGCAGCCCGATGAGCGCTTCGTATTGCTTCTGCGCGACGACGCGCGTGTCGAAATAAAATTCCTCCAGCTTTTCCAAATCCACCTTCGCGCCCCACTGGAGGAGCGTCGCGACGATTTGCTTGAACTGCACTTTGTCGGGCCGCCGCAACAATATCTGCCCGGTATGGAGAAACGCGATCACGTTCTCCCCGACACGCACCGGCACGGCGGTCTCGCACAGCCCCGCGAAGCCCTTGAGCGTCCTCGGTGCAAACTGCGCCTCCTCCTCCAGCCTGCATTGCAAAGCGTAGCACTGCGCGCTGCTCGGCGTGCAGCTCCGGTCGGTTTTCGCCATGAGGGCGCTGAATGAATTCTCCTGCTTTTTCGCGTAGCGGACGATGTGGAGCAGGCC
Organism: Chthoniobacter sp.; assembly: GCA_043758435.1. Lineage (GTDB taxonomy): Bacteria > Verrucomicrobiota > Verrucomicrobiia > Chthoniobacterales > Chthoniobacteraceae > Chthoniobacter. The sequence goes on along the minus strand of JAYVNN010000565.1, from coordinate 9,097 downwards.
CGGCCCTTGCAGCCGGAGCGGGAGTCCCGTGCCTTCCGTGAAAGCCCGTTCGTAATCGCGATACATCTGCGAAGCAGAAAGCACTTCCAGCGAGCGCTGGCTGGATTGGGCCGGATCAGACATGGACAAGTCAACTATCGGGACTCATCGGACTGTTGGCCTCACGCATTTCCACCGGCTCACGAAAAAGCGCTGCTCGCACGACTACGGACCCGGCCTGGCGCAACCCTTCGTCCGCAATAGGGGCGGATGGGATGGCGGCGCACTCACCACCAAAGCCGAAGGCCGACGACGAGGGCGACGGAGTCGGTGCTTTCACGCTCCCGTCGGGAGATGCGCGCGGTTTCGCCGTATTGCTTCAGCCACGAAACGCCGATGTAGGGCGCGATCTCGCGGCGGATTTCGTAGCGCAGGCGCACGCCGATGTCGGTCTCGGTCACGCCGGAGCCGGTGCCGAAGCGTTTGTCGCCCTGAAACGAGAATTCGCCTTGGAAGCGGGGCTGCAAAATGAGGCGCTGGGTCAGGTAAAAATCGGCGCTGGCGGTCAGCTCGCCGGAGACTTCGCCGCGGTCGCTGATGTAGATCGCGGGCTCGACGTCGAAGTTGCCGGGGGCGCGACCCTGCAGGCCGATGACGGCGTAGGTGCGCGTGTTGTTTTTGAAACCGGAGCCGAGGTTGGATTTGCCACGCACGCCGATCTGGAAATCCCAGAATGGTGCGATGAGCCTGCCGTAGAGGAGCTGGAGATCGCCTTCGCCTTTGTTGATGCCGGAGAGTTTCTGCCGGCCTTCGGTTTTGATCCAGAGCCGGTTGTAATCGCCGCCATACCAGCCCACGAAGTCCCAGACGAACAGGTCGGGGCCGGAACCGTTGAAGCGGTATTCGAGCAGCTCGAAGAGCGAGAAACTGTGGAGCATCGAGTCTTCGATGGGCGGTGGCAGGGGCTTGAGCGAATCTTCCAGCATCGAACGCGAGAGCAGTTCGGCGGCGCGGTTGTCGCCGCGCGGCGGCACCCACTTTTGCGGCGGGCGGAGAACGAAGACGCCGGGGGCACTCATGCGCGCGGGGGCCGCTTCGCCGGCCGCCGGCATACCCGCCATCCCGGCCATGCCTTTCTTGGACGCACCTCCCGCAGACATCCCAGGCATCGCGGCCATGCCTTTGGTTTTGGATGCGCCGGGGGCTGCCATGCCCGGCATCCCGCTCATGTCGTTCTTGGCGGGCGGAGTGCTCGCGGATTTGCTGGCAGCGGGCTTGGCCGGGCTCATTCCTGGCATGGCATCCATGTCCGCCTTAGCCTTTGCCGCGTCGGCGGGCTTTGGAACCGAGCTTGTAGCGGGAGCAGCCGTTTTCGATTTCGGGGCCATGCCGGGCATCGCATCCATTTCCTGCTGGGTCATCGCGGGAGCGGCGGGCTTGGGAGTCGCTGTTTGGGCGGGAGCAGCTTTTTTCGGGGCCATCCCCGGCATCGCATCCATCTCCTGCTGGGCCTTGGTGGCGGCGGGGGATTTGGGCGTCGCAGCGGCACCGGATTTCTTCGGTCCAGGCGTGGGTTTTGGAGCCATGCCGGGCATGTCTTTCATATCTGCCTGCGCCCGCACGGCGCTCGGCTGAAAAACAATCGCGGTGAGGATGAGCGCAGTCGCGAGGGCGGTGCGCGAGGTGAAAGTTTGAAGTTTCATACGAGGCTCCGATCAGGCTTTGCGCGCGACGGAGACGACGCGGAACATGCCGACTTCCATGTGGTAGAGGACATGGCAGTGAAAGGCCCAGAGGCCGGGCGCATCGGCGGTGATGTTTAGTGAGAGCTTTTCGCCGGGCTTGAGGATGACGGTGTGTTTGCGCGGATTGTGCGCGCCGTGGCCGTTGTCGAGTTCCATGAACATGCCGTGCAGATGCAGCGGGTGCTCCATCATCGTGTCATTGACCCAGGTGAAGCGGAGTCGTTCGCCGTAGTTGAACTCGATGGGCGCTTTGGCCTCGGAGTATTTCTTGCCGTCGAAGCCCCACATGTAGCGATCCATGTTGCCGGTGGCGTGCAGTTCGATTTCGCGCTCCGGCGGACGCCGGTCGTAATTGGCCACGAGGCTTTGGAGATCGTTGTAAACGAGGACGCGCCACGGCATCCCTTCGAGTCCGGTGCCGGGTTCGCCGAGGCGGTTTTGCGGAGCCATCGCGACGACGGAATTGCCCGGACCGTGCTTGTCAGGGCCGTGCATCCCAGCGCCGCCAGCGGCCATGCCAGGCATCGCTTTTCCACCGGACATCGCAGCCTTGCCCGGCATCGGCTTTTCGCCGGACATCCCCGGCATCCCAGCCATGCCTGCGTCACTTTTCGGAGCGAGAGCCTTTGCGCCCATTCCGGGCATTCCAGACATGCCGCCTGACTCTCCGCCGACAGGCGCGGGCATCCCGGCCATGCCGCCTTTTGCTGCGCCGCCGCCCATTCCCGCCATGTCGCCCATGCCCATGTCGGCCATCGTGCGGATGGGTCGTTTGCGCCGCTCGGGCAGCGCAGCGCTCATCCCCTCGCGCGGGGCCAGCGTGCCGCGGGCGAAGCCGCTGCGATCAATGGTTTCGGCGAAGATCGTGTAGGCGCGGTCGTCATGCGGCTGGACGATCACGTCGTAGGTTTCCGCGATGCCGATGCGGAATTCATCCACCGTTACCGGCTTCACATTTTGCCCATCAGCTTGGACGACGGACATCTGCAGGCCGGGGATGCGCACATCGTAGAACGTCACCGCCGACGCATTGATAAAGCGCAATCGCACGCGCTCGCCGGGGTGGAAGATGCCGGTCCAGTTTGAGTCCGGCCCGAGCCCGTTCATCAGGAAGGTATAGTGGTAGCCGGTGATGTCTGCGATGTCGGTCGGGTCCATCCGCATCTTGCGCCATTCCCAACGCTCCTTGAGCGTCGCCTTCAGGCCATTCTTTCCCGCATCGCCGATGAAATCGCCGACCGTGCGCCGCTGGTGGTTGGAGTAACTGCCATCCTTCTTGAGTTTGGCGACCATCGTCATCGGATCGCCGGAAAGCCAGTCGCCGAGGATCACCACATACTCGCGGTCGTAGCGAAAAGGATCGCCGCCCGCCGGGTCTATGATCAGCGGGCCATAGACGCCGAGTTGCTCCTGCGCCGCGGTGTGGCTGTGATACCAATAGGTGCCGTTCTGCCGGACGGGAAAGCGATAGGTGAACGTCTCGCCCACGCCGATGCCTGCGAAACTCACGCCCGGCACGCCGTCCATCTGAAATGGCAGGATCAAACCGTGCCAATGGATCGAGGTGGGCTCACCCGCGAGCCGATTGGTCACGCGAATGATCGCATCCTGCCCCTCGCGCAAACGCACGAGCGGTCCAGGCACCGTGCCATTGATCGCCACGGCCTTCGCGCGCCGCCCGCCGATGTCGATGGTTTGATGGTCGATGGTCAAGTCGATCGGTCCGCCCGACTCGCGCGCTCTTTTACCGGGCCGCGCGTAGGCCGGGACGAGGCTTTCAAATCCCGCCAGCACGCTGACAGCGGCGGCGTTGCGTAGAAAGTGACGCCGGGTGAAGTGGTCAGTCGTGGGGTTCATGGGGATTTAGATCGGCAGTGGGAAAGCGACTGATAGCAGCTACACATCCGTTTGGAAACGGTGCGCATTCGGACCGCAGTGGCACCGTCGAGAACGACTTTTGTCACGAATGGGTTTCCGAAAAACGGAGAATGATAGCTGACGCTCACCGGCGTGCCTTTGCGGAGTTTCGAGGCATCCACGAACTGTGCGCCTTCGATGAAGCGGGTGAGAGAATTCCAGCTCAGCGTTATCGGCTTCGCATCCTTCGATTGGCGCAGTTGAAATGTTTTCGTATTCTCATTCAGGCGTTCAATAACACCCGCTGCATCACGACCGTGCGGCGTAAGCGCGAGCGCTTCGGCATTGCCGACGATGGATGCGCCGAGGAGCAGCGTAACGAAGAGACGAGGCAGGCGGTGTGTTTTCATAAGCTCGCGTGAACGCCCTCCTTTCCGCCAGATTGACGTGCCTGGCTTCCGCGCTGCGCAAGTCCGGCGTCATGGATGCAACTCGCCACAAGTTGCATCTCAGCTTCGAGCCAATGTGCGATGTCGCGCCCGTCGGGGCATCCTTCACGCTCCCAAATGAGGTAGGCGCAAACGGCGATGTGCTCGTGCGATGGCAGCTTCGCAGGGGTGCTCCCGGTCTTCATTGCGAACAAGGCGGATTGCTCCGCTGTTTCGGCGTGTTCACCTTGTTAAGCCGTCGCAGCACGAGGTAGCGCTTTGGATCCTTGTTGAATGTCTCGATGCAGAGCGGGCAGCAGAGCGCGATCATCGCGTCTTCGACCTTGATGTGGCACATCCCGCCGCCGTGATCGGTCGTCTTTTGGCAGACGATGCAGCACTCCTCCCAGTTTTCCATATCATAGATGTCGTCCATTGGAGAAATCAGGAATTCGGCTCGGCGAGAGCCTTCGGTTCGATGCGGCGGATGCTCTCCGCGAGGACAGTGAGGCACCCGTCCCGCAGACTTGCGGCGGCGTTCCTCAGCGAAAAGATGAGGAACTCCGTGCCGACGCGCAGAGTGATCTGTGTCGCCTGGGTCAGGTTGAGATAGCTTTCCTCACCCGGCCGGATCGCGATCACGCCGTCCGTTGTCCGGAGTTCCGCGCCATCCGCATGACCGGAGAAAGCACTGCCTTCTGGCGTGTTCAATTCGATGACCATGACGTTTTGGGGTTTGCAGAACACATCGGCGCGACCGGTGAAGCCGCCCAGTTTCGCGGCTGGGCGGCCCCATCTATGTTCGGCACCGGCCGAGCCGCCCGGAATCGCAGCAGGGCGGCAGCGCCAATTAGTTAGGACTTCTTGTGTGAGGAGCAGACCAATGCGGAGTTCGCGCCGCACTTGCTGCACGTGTGGTTGTATTCGGCACTCCGGCCTTTCCCGGCGCCGTACGCAGCCACGGTGATCTTTCCGCCGCAGCCCGAGCAGTCATGCGTCGAATCGGCCTTAAACCAGCTCGCGATGCCCTTCTTGTCCGTGCCAGGCTTCTCACTGGCGGTTTTGCAGTCTTTGCACACGAGCGCGAGTTTCACACCCTCTTCCTTGCAGCAATCCATGGCTGCCTTCTCCGTCTTGATGGGGTTGCCGAGGTTGCCCGAATATCCACCATAGCCGATCCCCGGAGGGCCGGCGTGGCTGGTGGTGACGAATGCGGCGAAGAGCGCCGCGATGATGATGCTGATGCGTGTTTTCATATCGTTGGTTTTTAGTTTTTGGGTTTCTGTTTTGTGGAGCGGCACCTCTGCCGTTCGCATGGGGAGCTTCACGGAGTCCTTGGATCTCCGCTACGCAGCCCTTGGGAATTACTGCGCATTTCTTCGGATCGCTTCGGCTTTAGCTCTTGTGCCCGGCGCATGTGAATGCGGAGTTCGCTCCGCATTTGCTGCACGTGTGCTTGTATTCGGCACTCCGACCCTTACCGCCGCCGTACTGGGTCACAGAGATCTTGCCACCGCAACCGGAGCAGCCGTGCGTCGAGGGTGCCTTGAACAGGCTGGCGATGCCTCGCTTGCCGGTTTTCTCGATGACGGTCTTGCAGTCCTTGCAAGCGAGCGCCACCTTCGCGTACTGGGTGGCTTCCGACAGTCCGTTGATGCGGGTGGGGAACGTGGGGGGCCATCCGCCGCCGTAACCGACACCGGGAGCACCAGCGTAGGAGGTGCTGAGGAACGCGGCGAAGAGCGCCGCGACAATGATGCTGATGCGTGTTTTCATTTTCGGGTGTTTCTGTTTTTGAGGTTTGGTTGTTGTTGACCGGCACTTCGCCGTTCGCATGGGGAGCTTCACGGAGTCCGGGGATTTCCGCTACGCATCCCATTGGAATTACTGCGCATTTCTTCCGGTGCGTGATCGTCCGAAACCCTCGTGATTTTCAGGCTCAGACGAATGTCCGGGCGGGAATGAATGCGGGCCACGGCCAATGCGCGTATTGTCGGCGGTGTGTTCATTGCCTTGGTGGGGCTGAGCGATGCGGTCGGGGTTGCTTCGGACGCACTGCACTGCGCTCGATCACAATCTTCGTGGCGAAGCGCTTTCCGAAAAACGGGGTGTGATATGAGACCGTCACTCGTGCGCCTTTTGTCAGTGCGGCGGCGGTGACAAAGTCGGTGCCTTCGATGAAGCGCGTTTGGCTATTCCAAACCAGCGTCAGCGGAACTGCCTCACCGTCGCGTCGGACCCGGAGGATTCGGGCATCCTGATCAATCGTCTCGATGGTTCCGCAGCAGCCTTTGTCCCGGAGGTTGCGGCCATCCTGCTCAGTCGTCTCGATGGTTCCGCTCGCGACGCGGGGTTGCGGAGACCTTGCGGAGGCATGGGAGCAGATTGCGATGAGTGCGGTACACCACGCTGCGCAGAGCGTGCCCGATCGCCGGTGCCTCCGTCCGGGCCGACCCTCGCCATTGGAATTTAGGTTCTTTGGCATAGCAGATCATGGTGCCACCGCAGTGCGCGCAGTGGTGTTTGAGCTGGCCCGTCCTGAAGAAGTTCGCCGCCGCCGACTCGCAATCAGGGCAGAGCATAACTTTGATATATTCATGACGAACCGTATGGCTGCCGATCAGCTCGAATGTGACCTTGCACTTGTCACACATGACGGCGTTTTCCGCGTGCGTGACGTGCGGATCGTGATGGCCCACACAGCCCCGCAATGGGTAGGCTGATCAAGCTGAGGAAACCCGCCAGCAGAATTGGTTTCATTGTTTGAATCTGAGGGTGTTTGATTGGTTGTTATGCGCGCAGCGCTTCTGCCGCGTGGTTGAAAGAATCAATTGTTGGCGGGATGAATGATCGGGCATGTGAATGGGGACTCTTTGCAGACCGAGCACTTGTGCTGCAGCTTGCCGTCCAAGAAGAGCGTCTTGATCGCGCCCTGGCACCCGGGACAGGTGTGTTCGCGCCTGGTTGTTGGAAAACCGGCTCCTGGCACGCCGTAGGCTCCGACCCCGGCTCGCGAGAATGACGGCCCCGCTGGCAGATACACTATCGTTTCCACCATCTTGCACTGCGGGCAGACCAAAGCCTGCCTGCCCTTGCCGCCAGTTTCGTTCGTGCCCGCGCACCCGCCCAGCGCGAGGAGCACCATGCACCCGAGTGCGAGCGCGAGGATCGCGGTGATTGGGGTTCCTGCGTTTCGATCCCTTGAACCGCACGAAAGAGGCTGGCGCTCAGTCCCGCCGCGATCAGCATGGGCGAACGAACGCACGGTGGTCATGGATGAATGATCGGGCATGTGAATGGGGACTCTTTGCAGACCGAGCACTTGTGCTTCAGCTTGCCTTCCTTGATGAACGTCTGAATCGCCCCCTGGCAGCCGGGACACGTGTCCTGATAAGTTGTGACCGGTCCGGGAAAGCTGAAGCGGCTGCCGCTGCCGACATACGGACGATTGAAGGTCACAGCGACCATCTTGCATTGCGGACAGACCAAAGCCTGTTTGCCCTTGCCGCCCGGTTTGCCGGTGCCCGCACACCCGCTCAGCGCGAGGAGCGCCGCGCATCCGAGTGCCAGCGAGAGAATCGCGGTGATCCGGGTTCTTGCGTTTCGATTTTTTGAGATGCACGGAGCAAGCCGGAGTGCTGCCGAGTGGCGTGATGAGTTCGGTTTCATGGGGGTTCCTTTGCGTTTTCTTTCAGCGGATTTCCGCTGCTTCCAAAGAACTATCGAGCGCCCGCAATTCCTGTCTCCGCATTGCTTCGGAAAAACTGCGCATTTTTTGCCCTGCAAAGAGCGCCCGAAACCCCAGCGCTTCGCCGGTTCAGCCAGGCCTTCCGCTCAAGGATTCGCCAACTGGAGCTTCGCGCGATAGTCGCGCGGCGCTTCGCCGACGACTTTCTTGAATGCGCGATTGAACTGCGAAAGCGACTGGAAACCCACCTCGAATGCGACTTCGCTTACGCGCCGGTTCGGATTGAGCAAAAGATTGCGCGCCTTCTCGACCCGCGTACGGGCTACGAATTCGACGAAATTGATCCCGGCAATCTCCTTGAACTTTTCGCTGAAATAGGTCGCGCTCATGTTCACCACCTTCGCCACGGCGGCGAGCGACAGATCTTCGTCCGCGTGCTCCGCGATGAAGCTGCGCGCTCGCGCAATGGCGGGCGATTCCTTCTCCTGACCCTTCAAGACGAGCACGGCGCTGCACGAGGCGAGATGCTCGGCGAAAGTATTCAGCAGGCGGATGAGCGCGTCGTATTGCTTCGGCGTGAGGACGCGCGTGTTGAAGTAGTATTCCTCCAGCTTCTTCAAATCAACCTCCGCGCCCCACTTGATGAGCGTTGCCGCGATGCGTTTGAATTGCACTTTGTCGGGCCGCTGCAACAAGACCTGCCCGGTGTGGAGGAACGCGATCACGTTCTCCGCGACGCGCACGGGCACCGCCGTTTCGCACAGTCCCGCGAAACACTTGAGCGTCTTCGGTGCAAACTGCGCCTCCTCCTCCAGTTTGCGTTGCAAGGCGTAGCACGCGGAGCAACTCTGGTTGGTTGTCGCCATGAGGGCGCAGAATGGATTCTCCTGTTTTTTCGAGTAGTGGATGACGCTGAGCATGTCCGGGCCATGGAGCCGCAGCGGCAGCCCCGTGCCTTGGGTGAATGACCGCTCGTAATCGCGATACATCTGCGACTCGGAAAGGACTTCCAGCGAGCGCTGGTTGGATTTGGCGGAATCACTCATAGACCACTTGAACGACGTACGGCCGAGTATCCCTCACGACTAGGAAAAAAGTCCGGCCAGCAGAACCGCGAACCCCGCCTTGCTCATCCATTCCAACAGGAATTTTCGCGCCCGATAGACGCGCGTTTCGACTGCCTTTGGCGTGGTCTTCAGCAACTCGGCGCATTCCTGGTGCGAACGCTGTTCGAGCGCGGTGAGCACGAGCGCGGTGCGAAGATCGTGCGGGAGCGCGGCCATGCCGTCGTCGAGCGCGGCCAGCTTCTCACGCGCGAGGACATCATCCGATGGAGTTCGGTTTTCGACAGCCACATCACTCGCCGGGTGCTCGTCATCATCCTCCCGCGCTGAGAGGCT
>JAYVNN010000564.1:0-2635 GCA_043758435.1 Chthoniobacter sp. | reverse complement strand
GATTTGCGGCGAGGCTGAGGAGCAGCCACGTCTTGCGTGCGGCTTCGGTGCGCGCTGCGCCGAGGCCGCGGCCCACGGCGTAGTCCATCGCCGTGGAGCCCCAGAGCACGGCGGGGAACCACCAGCCGGCGGGCATTTTGCCCCACTCGCCGGCGCGCAGGTGGCCGCAGAATTCGAGTGGGCCGCCGATGAAAAAGCAGGCGTAGAAAAAGTGCCCGCACACGAGCAGCCAGACTTTGCGCGCGGTGTTGCCGCGCAGCGCCCAGTGCACGGCGAAGACGATGAGGAAGAAAATGAAGAAGCGGAATTCGATGAAGAGCATGGGCGGAAAAATTACGGTATGGCGTGGGCGATTTCCAAAAAGCGGCCGGCGACGAGACGGGTGAAAAGCTCCGCACCTTCCGCGGTGAAGTGCGAGGTATCGACGCGGTAGCGCGCATCGTACAGCGCCGGAAATTCCGCGGGTCGGCAGAGGTCGATGACGAGGGCATGGCGCGCGTTTTCGGCCGAAGGGACGAAGTAAAAAACGCGGGTGCGCGGCGGCATGACGAGGATGGGCACGGCGCCCGCGCGGCGGATTTGCGCGATGGCTTCGCCCAGCACGGCCTGGCTCACACGATCCGCGGTGCTCGGCGCGGGCGGCTCTTTTTTTCGCGCCGCGAGGACGCTGGCGAGGCGCGCAGGATGTTTCTCCTCGCCCCCGCGTCCGGACTTCGCGGGCACGAAGCCGTCGCCGTTTTCGCCGAGGTTTTCCCAGTGCATCGGCTCAGGCGTTTCCGCGAAGCGCCAGCGGTCGAAAAGCTGTGCGCCGCGGCCAAGCTGCGTCTGGCGCTGGCCGAAGGTGGCGAGGTGGTCGATGAAGTCGCGCTGGCGCTCGAAGAAATCGGCGATCTCGTCGCGCGTGCTGAGGTTTGTGGTCATCACCGCGAGGCGGCGGCAGAGCTGGCGGAAGCGCGTCCAGTCGTGCCACGGCACGCCGCGCTGGGTGCCGGCCTGGCCGTCCTGGAGGCCGGGCTCGAAGAAATCGATCTCGAGAAAAACCCAGCGCAGGCGCGCGGGTTTGCGGGCGAGGATTTGCTCGAGAAACCAGCCGTCCTCCGGCGTGTGCATCGAGGAAACGCCGGCGTTGAAAGACTTCACCGGTTTTCCACCCTCGGCGGTCAGCCGGTCGAAAAGCGCGGGCATGAGGTGATTTTGGATACGGCTCGATCCGACGAAAATCGCGTCGTACTCGCCTCCATGCGCCGCGAGATGCGCGAGTTTTTCCCGGACCGTGGAGGGCAGTTCCGCAGGCGGCAGGCCCATGCTGGCGAGCCGCGCCGAGAGCGCGAGACCGAGCGCCCAGGCCGCGAGGACGGACAGCGCACGGCAGGCGGCGGACAGTTTCATGGAGCGAGGGGCGCGGGAGGCATCGAAGGCGGGCGAAGATGCGCGACAAAAAGGCGGGCGAGCAAGCCCGTGAATTCCGCCGCACCCTTTTCGTTGAGGTGCGCCGAATCGTAGTGGCGGTCGGGCTCGTAGAGCGTGGGATATTTGGCGGGATCGTTGAAGGCGAAGACGGGCACGCCAGCGGGCAGGCCGGTGACGTTCTCGGCGGGATTGAGCGATGGCGTGAGCAAAAACACCGGCTTCGCCCCGGCCCGGCGCACCTCCGCGACGAGCTCCGCGAGTGCTGTGAAATAGTGGGCGCTGACGGGATACGAGGACAGCGAGGTGCGGAGTTCCGCGACGGTTTTCAGGTACTGCGGGAGGTCGGAGTCGGCGATGTGGCGGTCGCTTTCCGGCTGGAATCCGGCGCGGTCGAGCCACGCGGGGGGACGCTTCGCGCGGCTGGGCGGCAGGGTGTCGCGCAGCACTTCGGCACCGCGCCCGAGGTTGGCATTCCAGCGCAGGAAAATGGCGGTGTGCTCCGCGGCGAGACGCCACTTTTCCACCGGACTCCGCCGCGCCGCAAAGACCGCGCGGAGGGCGAGCGCGGTGTGCCGCCAGTCGTGCCAGTAGGCGGCGCGCAGGGTGTCTTCGCTGCGTGCTTCGAGGCTTTCATTGATCGGCATCAGCTCGATGAAAACCCAGCGCAGACGCGGCGGACGGAGGGCGAGCAGGCGGCGCAGAAAGTAAAAGCTCTCGGGCGGCCACTGGCCGGCGGAGGCCAGATTCACGGACTGCGTGCGGCCGCCGAGCACGGCGACTTCGGTGTCGAACTGCTGCGGATCGATCTGATGATAGACGCGGCTGGAGCCGATGAAGAGCGTGTCGAAGCGGTCGCTGTTTTCCGCGAGGTAGCGGTACTTCGCGGACACCGTGGGCACGGGCGGAAAAGGCAGCCGCCAGCCGATGAGCAGGGCGCTGGCGACGAAGGCCGCGGCGAAGCTGGCGAGATTTCGCAGGGTCTGCACAGCGCGCCGGGGCGGGAGGATTTCGGGCGGCGGCATGCAGGTGCTGTTCAATGTCGGGCCGCGAGTGTGGCGGCAAAACGCTCGGCGACGAGGCGCGAAAAAACCGGCGCTCCGGCGGCGCTGAGGTGTTCGCTGTCGAGGCGGTTTTCGGGCGCGAAAAGTTCGGGAAATTCGCGCGGGTCGGAGAAATCCAAAACGATGCAGGATCGCCGGAGGTCGGGCGGCGGCTCGAAGCGCGA
>JAYVNN010000563.1:0-23588 GCA_043758435.1 Chthoniobacter sp. | reverse complement strand
GAGTACGACGATCGGCGCCAGCCGCGCATCAAAACGCAGGACATGCAGAAGCCCAAGGACTGGGACATTTTCTACCTCCGCGCCGTCGCCGGAAAACCCGTGCACAGCGTGGCCATCGACCTCAACAGCCCGGTCATGGAAGTGGACTGGTGGGACGCCTACGCCTACGCGAAATGGAAAGGCCGTGAGCTGCCGACCGAGCAGGAGTGGGAGAAAGCGGCGCGCGGGACAAAGGGCTTCATCTACCCGTGGGGCGACGAGCCTGATCCGAAAAAGGCCAACTCGAACGCCGACTATCACAACGGCGATCCCAAGGCGAAAGGCGAGGTGGACGGCTACTCGTTTTGGAATCCCGTGGATAAAATCAAAGGCGACCGCAGCCAGTACGGCGTCGTCGGCATGGCTGGCAATGTGGCCGAATGGATCGGCACTTGGGACGAGGTGAAAAAGCATCCCCTCGTCAAAGGCGGCAGCTTCATGGCCTCCGACCTCCGGCTCGACAGCCGCAAAGATCTCGATCCCAGCTCCATCTCCGAAGCCCTCGGCTTCCGCACCGTCAGCCACACCGCACCCGACAAAAAATGAAACTCCCCCGCCTCCTCCTCGCCGCCGCTGGACTCCTCGCCCTGCTCACGCCCGCCCGCGCGCAGATCGCCGTGGACATCAGCCTCAAGCAGCGCCTTTTCATCCTGCACGAACCCGTCCTCGCCACCGTCACCATCGTCAATCAGACCGGGCGCGACATCACCCTCGCCGACACCCGGCAGAGCCAGTGGTTCGGCTTTCAAATCAGCTCTGAAGGCGATCATTTTGTCCCGCCCCGCGACCTCGACTACCACCTCCCGCCGCTCTCCATGCGCGCCGGCGAGACGCTCAAGCGCACCGTCAACCTCGGCGACCTCTACTCCCTCGGCGAGTTCGGCATCTACCGCGTGCGCGCGAATATCTATTACGCCGAGATGGACCGGTACTTCAACTCGAAACCCACCCACGTCGAGATCACCGAGGGCCGGGCCATGTGGCGGCGCACCGCCGGCGTCCCCGTGGGCGTGAAAAACGCCGGTGAGACCCACATTTTCACCCTCCTGGCCCACCAGCGCGGCGAGCAGAATATGCTCTACGTCCGCGTCGAGGATCAGGATCGCGGCACCATCTACTGCACCAACCCGCTCGGCCGCATCATCGACGGCGCCGCGCCCGAGATCCAGTTCGACAGCGGGAACAACCTCTACATCCTCCAGCTCATCGCCCAGCGCACCTTTGTCCTCTCGAAGATCAGCGTGAACGGCGAATTCATGGGCCAGTCGCACTACTCCGCGCCGAAGACCCGGCCCTCGCTCCGCAAGCTCCCCGACGGTACTTTGCAAATCATCGGCGGCAAAAAAGATGAGCCCGTCACCGCACCTCCCGCCGACGCCCTGCCGCCGCCCAAACTCTCCGACCGCCCCGCCGGCCTCGGGAAACTCTGACGCGGCCACCCCGCGCATGGAACTGCCGCAACGCCCGCGCCGCCTGCGCACCACGCCCGCCCTGCGCGCCCTCGTCCGCGAGACCACGCTCAGCGCTGGCGACTTCATCCTCCCGCTTTTCGTCTCGGAAAAAATCGCCGCGCCCGTGCCGGTCGCGAGCATGCCCGGCGTTTTTCAGCTCACGGAAAAAGCGCTCGTCGAGGAAGCTGCGGGCGCGTTTGCCGATGGCGTGCCCGCCGTGCTGCTCTTCGGCATCCCCGCGCACAAGGACGAAGCCGCCACGCAGGCCTACGCCGACGACGGCATCGTCCAGCGCGCCGTCCGCGCGCTGAAAAAAACAGTGCCCGGACTGCTCGTCATCACCGACGTGTGCCTCTGCGAATTCATGTCCCACGGCCACTGCGGCGTCGCCACTTTCCACGGCGACAGCGTCCACGTCGCCAACGATGAAAGCGTGGAACTCATCGCCCGCACCGCCGTCTCCCACGCCCGCGCCGGAGCCGACATCGTCGCCCCCAGCGACATGATGGACGGCCGCATCGGAGCCATCCGCCGCGCCCTCGACACCGCTGGCCACACCGACACGCCCATCCTCTCCTACGCCGCCAAATTTGCCTCCGCCTTCTACGGCCCCTTTCGCGACGTCGCCGAAAGCACCCCCGCCGCCGGAGACCGCCGCAGCTACCAGATGGACCCCGCCAACGCGAATGAAGCCCTCCGCGAAGTGGCCCTCGACATCGAGGAAGGCGCGGACCTCGTCATGGTCAAACCCGGCCTGCCCTACCTCGACCTCGTCTGGCGCATCAAAGAGCGCTTCGGCCTCCCCACCGCCGCCTACCACGTCAGCGGCGAATACGCCATGCTCAAGGCCGCTGCTGAGCGCGGCTGGCTCGACGAAAAAGCCTGCGTCATCGAACAGATGCTCGCCTTCAAACGCGCCGGCGCCGACCTCATCGTAACCTACTACGCCCGCCAGCTCGCGCAGTGGCTGCGGAGGTAAGGGCGACCTTTTTCTCCGATGAGCCGCCGCCTCCTCCTCGCCGTCCTCGGCCTGCTAGGAGCCACGGCTTGGGCCGCTGATGGCGTCGCGACGCCGGGAGCGCTGGCTTGCGAGTCCATCATCGGGGCGCGTTTTCAATTCAGCGGCGTGGTCGGGGCGCGGGTGGAAGCAAATCTGGACGGCTGGCTGCTGCGTGCGCCGGGGGCGAATCCGGGGATGCTGGAAATGTTTCGCCAGCGCGACCGCCAGCCGGTGCCGAAGCTGGTGCCGTGGGCGGGGGAGTTTGCGGGGAAATACCTCATCTCGGCGGTGCAGGCGGCGCGGATGACGGAGCGCGGGGATGTGTGGACGCAGGTGGGGGAGTTTGTGCAAGAGCTGATCGCGACGCAGGCGGAGGATGGCTATCTGGGGCCGTTTCCGCAGGCGCGTCGGCTGCGGGGGGAGTGGGATTTGTGGGGGCACTACCATGTGATGCAGGGGCTGCTCGCGTGGCATGAGCTGACGGGCGATGCGCCGTCGCTGCGGGCCGCGCGCCGGGCGGCGGATCTCATCTGTACGACGTATCTCGACGGCCCGGCGCGTGTTTTCGACGCGGGCTCGCCGGAGATGAACATGGCCGTGCTCCACGTCCTCGCGGCGCTGCACCGGCTGACCGGCGAGCCGCGCTATTTGCGGATGACGCGCGAGATCGAGAAGGATTGGGAGCGCGCGGGCGACTATCTGCGCACGGGCGTGGCGGGCGTGGAGTTTTGCCAAACGCCGCGCCCGCGCTGGGAGAGTCTGCACGATTTGCAGGGGCTTGCGGAGCTGTGGCGGATCACCGGGGAGGAGAAATACCGCGCGGCATTTGAGCACCACTGGGAGAGCATCGCGCGCCGGGAGGTGCATAACGCGGGGAGCTTTTCCAGCGGCGAGCAGGCCACGGGAAACGCCTTCGCGCCCGGCCCGATCGAGACCTGCTGCACGGTCGCGTGGATGGCGCTGAGCGTGGATATGCTCCGCCTCACCGCCGACCCGCGCATCGCCGATGCGCTGGAGCTTTCCACGCTCAACGGAGGCCTCGGCGCGCAGCATCCCAGCGGGCGCTGGTGGACCTACAGCACGCCGATGGATGGCGTCCGCGAGGCCAGCGCGCACACCATCGTTTTCCAAGCCCGCGCCGGCACCCCCGAGCTGAACTGCTGCTCCGTCAACGGCCCGCGCGTGCTCGGCCTGCTCAGCGATTGGGCGGTGATGCGCGACACCCGCGGGCTGCTCGTGAACGCGCACCTGCCCGGCGACACGGGCACCGACCTCGCGCGCCTCCGCTGCGAGACGGATTACCCGCTCGACGGGCATGTGAAGTGGATTGTCGAGCCGCGCGCGGCGGGCGAGTTTGCGCTGCGTTTCCGCATCCCCGCGTGGTCGGCGAAAACGGTCGCGCGGCTGAACGGCGCGGCCGTCGCCGCAAAGGCGGGGACGTATTTGGAAATCTCGCGCGTTTGGACGAGCGGCGATGCGGTCGAGCTGGACTTCGACATGACGCTCCGCGCCGTGCCCGGCGAGCGCGAGCAACTCGGCCGCGTCTCGCTTTACCGCGGCCCGCTGCTCCTCGCGTTCGATCAAAAGCAGAACGCTTTCGACGAGGCGGACATCCCGCCCGTGGAGGTCGCTCGGCTGGGCGAGGCGCGGCTGGTGAAAGCGGCGGACGCGGGTCTGCTCGCGCCGTGGATCATCGTGGAGCTGGCGGGCGCACATCCGCTGCGGCTCTGCGATTTCGCCAGCGCCGGAGCCTCCGGCACGCCTTACCGTTCCTGGCTCCCCGCGGCCAAATGAGCGTGCGCCGCAGGCGAAGCTGTCTATCGTCGCGCGATGAGCACCGACTTTGAAGAACTGGATTTTCGCAAGACCCCGCTCGGCGAACTGACGCTGCGCCGCCGCCGCGTGGCGGCGCTGGACGGGCTGGAGGTCTTTGAGGTGAAGCTCGGGGAGGACTTCCTCATGTCGAGCATGTTTCACGAAGTGGAGGTGGCGCTGGCCGATCTCAGCCTCGCCGCACTCGGCGTGGGCGAGTGGGATGTGGTCGTGGGTGGGCTCGGCCTCGGCTACACCGCCGCGGCCGCGCTCGGCCACGCCACGGTGCGCTCGCTCCTCGTGGTGGAGACGCTCGACGCCGTCATCGAATGGCACCGGAGCGGCCTCGTGCCGCTCGGCGCGAAGCTCACCGCCGACCCGCGCTGCCGCGTGGTTCACGGCGATTTCTTCGCGCTCGCCGCCGATGCGATGAGCTTCGATCCCGAGCAGCCGGGCCGCCGCTTTCACGCCATCCTTTTGGACATCGACCACTCGCCGCGCAATCTGCTGCACCCGCGCCACGGCGCTTTCTATACGCCCGAGGGCCTGCTGGCGCTTTCCTCCCACCTGCACGCGGGCGGCGTCTTCGCGCTGTGGTCGGACGATCCGCCGGACGACGATTTCCTCGCCGCGCTCGACGAGGTTTTCGACAAACCGAAGGCGCATGTCGTGAAATTTGCCAACCCGCTTCTCGACCGCGAATCCGCGAGCACCGTGTACATCGCCCGCCAGAGGGCCTCGCCCCGGACGCAGCCGTCCAAACGCGGTGCGGCCCGCTCCACCCGGCGCCGGCCCGCACAACCGCCGGCACACCCGCTCGATGGCGTGACCGTCATCGACCACCCGCTCGTCCAGGTAAAGCTCACCCAGCTCCGCGACGTGCAGACCGGCTCGCGCGAATTCCGCGCGCGGCTCAACGAACTTTCCACGCTCATGGTCTTCGAGGCCACGCGCGACCTCGCCACGCGGCCCGTGCCCATCCAGACGCCGCTCGCGCCGTTCGAAGGCCGCGAACTCGCGCGGCCCGTCGTCGTCGCGCCCATCCTCCGCGCCGGGCTCGGGCTGGTGGAGGGCATGCTGCAACTGCTCCCGCACGTCAGCGTCGCGCACATCGGCATGTTTCGGAACGAGCAGACGCACCTTCCCGAGAGCTACTATTTCAAAGCGCCCGCGCACCTCGCGGACGCCGATGTCATTCTCGTCGATCCCATGCTCGCCACCGGCGGGAGCGCCACCGGCGCGGTCACACAGTTGAAGGAGGCGGGCGCGAAATCCGTGCGCTTCGTCTGCATCGTGAGCTGCGCCGAGGGCCTCGCGCAATTGCGCGGCGCGCACCCCGACGTGCGCATTTTCACCGCCGCCATCGACCCCGTGCTCAACGACCGCGCCTACATCGTCCCCGGCCTCGGCGACGCCGGCGACCGCTACTTCGGCACCGTCTAGCGACGGAAAAGCCACGCCAGCAGCGTGAGCACCACGCTCACCACGAGACACGTCACGATCGGGAAGTAAAACGTCCCATTTCCCCGCTGCACAAAGATGTCTCCCGGCAGCCGGCCCAGCCCGCCCAGCCCGCCGGTTTTCCACAGCACCGCGCCCGCGACGGCGAGCACGAGGCCGAGGAGGAACAGCATTTTGCCGAGGTCTTGCATTACGCGAGGTTCATAGCGCATCGCCGCGCCTGCGGCAATCCGCGGTGGGCTGGGGAAAAAACTCGCAGCTCTGTGGGATGGAGCGGGAGACGATGAAATAAATGGGCAGTTCAGGCGCAGGAGCGCCCGGCTCCGTGAGGTGCCTGCGCCCGTCCCGCCGACTTTTTACACAGTCTTTTAGGCGGCGCGGGCTTCGTCGAGGGCCTGGGCGGCTTCCATGAGGAGGGTCTGCCAGGGGCCGTGGATGGTGCGCTGGCTGGGGCCGGTAACGGGCTGCTCGGAGACGCGCCCGGTTTTCCAGCCGACGATGGCGGCAAAGGCGGCGGGGCCGTGCATGGCGCCGACGGAGGCGTCGGTGATTTCGCCGTCCTCGAAGCGGATGCGGCCGGTGGTGCCGTGGCTGTGAAACTCGATGAGGGTGGTGGCGCGCATGAGGCACTTGAGCTGGATGACGTCGGCGGGGGTGACTTTGCTCAGGGTGGCGCTGAAGTCGGACTGGGTGCCGCTGGCGGTGGTGGACTCGAGGGCTTTGCGGAGCTCGCCGATGAGGGTGGGGAGCTGGAGGGGTTTCTCGAAGAAGTGGAGGGCGCCGAGGGCGGCGGAATGGGCCTGGTATTCGGGCAGCTCGGAGGCGGTCATGACCATGACGCGGGCCTCGGGATGGAGGGGGGTCATTTGCCAGAGAAAGTCGAGGCCGTTGCCGTCGGGGAGCTGGATGTCGGTGAGGAAGATGTCGATGCTGAGGCCCTCGGCACGCATGACGGCCTCGGCGACGCTGCGCGCCCAGAGGAGGCGGGCGTGGGGCAGTTCATTCATGATGGCGCGCTCGACGACGAGGGCCGTGACGGGGCAGTCCTCGAGGAGAAAGATGATGGGGTTTTTGGTGTGCAAGGGCGTCGGGTGCGGATGGATGTCACGGGTGAGAGTAGCAGCGCGGATGCCAAGGCCGGGGGTGAAAAGCAAACCGCCCGGCACCGGTGAAGGTGACGGGCGGAAAGTGCGGGCGCGGCGGGGTTACTTGCCGGCGATGTATTTCACGAGATCGACGCAGCGGTTGCTGTAGCCCCACTCGTTGTCATACCAGCTCACGAGTTTGAAAAAGCGGCTGTTCAGTTCGAGGCCGCTGCCGGCGTCGAAGATGGAGGAGCGGGCGTCGTGGATGAAGTCGCTGCTCACCACCTCGTCGGTGGTGTAGCCGAGGATGCCTTTCATATAAGTCTCGCTAGCCTTTTTCAGCGCGGCGCAGATTTCGGCGTAGCTGGTTTCCTTGACCGTCCGGACGGTGAGATCGACGACGGAAACTGTGGGCGTCGGCACGCGAAAGGACATGCCGGTGAGCTTGCCTTTGACCTCGGGAATGGCGAGGCCCACGGCCTTGGCCGCGCCGGTGCCGCTCGGGATGATGTTGATCGCGGCGCTGCGTCCGCCCTTCCAGTCTTTCTTGCTCGGGCCGTCCACGGTTTTCTGCGTGGCGGTGTAGCTGTGGATGGTCGTCATCAGCCCTTCTTCGACGCCGAAGCCTTCTTTCAAAAGCACATGCACGACCGGCGCGAGACAGTTCGTGGTGCAGCTCGCATTCGAGATGATGTGATGCTTTGCCGCGTCGTATTTCTCATGGTTCACGCCCATGACGATGGTGATGTCCTCGTTCTTCCCCGGCGCGGAGATGATGACCTTTTTCGCCCCCGCCGTGATGTGGCCCTGCGCCTTTTCCGCCTCGGTGAAAAGCCCCGTCGATTCGATCACGATGTCCACCCCGAGCGCCTTCCACGGCAGCGCCGCCGGGCCTTCTTTGACCGCGAGACATTTGATCTCATGGCCATCGACCACCAGGATGTCGTCCTCCGCCACATCGGGGCTGGATTTCTTGCTATAGACTTCCTCCTTCGCCTTGCCCTGCGTGGAATCGTATTTCACGAGGTAGGCGAGATTGTCCGCCGGGACGAGGTCATTGACGGCGACGACGTCGATCTCTTTGCCGAGCAGCCCCTGGTCGCAGATGGCGCGAAAAACGAGACGTCCGATGCGGCCGAAGCCATTGATGCCGATTTTGATCATAGTGTGGTGGTGGTCTTGGTGTTGGTTTTGTGAGTGCGGAAAAAGAGCGCGCCAATCAATCGGGCACCGTGGGGAGCGTCAAGAAAGGAACGTGGCAGGCGGGATGCTATTTGACGGGAGAAAATGCGCGGCTAACCTCCGCGCGTTCCGCCAAAAACCGATGTCACGCCTGACCCTGCCGCTTTTCGCCACCGTGCTCTTCGCACTCGCGGGTGTGGCGTCGGCGGAAAGTTCGCTCTTCGACGGGGCGCGGGCGAAAAAACTCACGGCGGAGCAGCGGTCGCTTTTCGGGCCAAAGTCGGGGCTGCTGAATTACGATCCGCGGATGATCCGCGCGGCGGAGATTGCGCAAAAGCGGGCGCATCCGCAGATGACCTGGCACTGCTGGAAATACGTGAAGGACGCGCTCCTCGCCGCCAACGTGGTGACGACCAGACCGACCAGCGCGTGGGCCAAAAATGCGGGCGATGAGCTGTGCCGCAACTACGGCTTCACGAAGCTCCGCATCAGCAATCCGTACAAGGCTCCGGTCGGCGCGGTGGTCGTGTACGGCGGGCCGGACGCGGGCCATGTGGAAATCCGCACGGCCACTGGCTTCGTCAGCGACTTCGCGTCGCACACCTCGTATCCGCGGCCCCTCGTCGGCGTGTACGTGAAGCCCTCGTAGCGGCACTACCGCGGCGGCGGCCCGCCGATGGTCGCGAGGATCACATCGGCATACACGCGGTGGCCGAAATCGTTCGGGTGATTGAGCCCGTTGCCGCTGAGGTCGAGCGCGCCTTTGCGTTCGAGCAGCGCCAGCCAGACGGCGGTCACATCGGCGACCGCGCAGCCGGGGCCGGTGAGCGTTTTCAGCGCAGCGGCGTAGGCCGGGTAAAGCGCGGGCTCCGCGTGATTCCACTCCGGGTTGGCCGTCATCGGCGAGACGAGGATCACGTCGCTCTCGGGGCGCGCGGCGTGGAGCTGCGCCAGCATCTGGCGAATGGTGTCGGTGTAGGTCTCCGGCGTGACGTGGCCGGAGGCATCATTCATCCCGAAGGCGCAGATGAACACATCCGGCGCCTCGGCGATCGCCGCGGGCATTTGCTTCAGTCCCCAGTTGGCATCCTTCCCGCCGACCGAAAGATTCTTCAGCGTGACCTCCGTGTGGAAGCACGCCGCGAGGCCGTTCACCACCAGCTCCGGGTAACCGGGTTGCCGCGGTGCGACCTCGCCCGTGGCGGAGGCGTTCAGCCCGGTGGAGATGCTGTCGCCGAGCACCACGACCTTCACCGGCGCATGCGCGGCGAGGCGCGCATGCAAGTGCGGGAGCTGATCCGCGGGCACCGCCGCCGGCACCGGCCCGCTCCACGCCTCGCTCGCGGCGTAGCTCGCCACGCTTTGCAGGTCGTGAAAAAAGCGGCCTTGGGAGTAAAGCATGTGCGCTTTTCCGTCGCGGAAACTTTCGTAGGAATTGGGCGAGCCGGGCGCGGGATGCAGCTCGGCCACGGTCTTGAAAGGCACGCGCGAATCCTTCGTGAGCACCAGCTCGCGCGAGCCGGGAGCCCAGGTGAAGTCGCGCCCGATTTCATACACCACCTCACCCGAGGCGCTCCGCAGCCCGGGCGCTTTCTCCGGCGTGAAAAGCAGCGCGGCCTTGGCCGCGGGCGCGTTTTCCGCCTGGATGAAAAAGAGCGGGTCGCCCGCAATCTCCCGCGAACTCCAAATAAGCGCGGGCTCCACAGCAAGGCTGGTGGCTGAAAGGACGAGAGTGAGGAGGAAAAATTTCATGGCTGATTATTTGGATTCCGGGGGCAGCGGCTCTTTCGACATGAGGTAGCCGATGAGGTCGCGCGTCTGCGTTTCGTCGAATGCGCCGAGCAGCCCGTCGGGCATGAGCGAGACGGGCGAGGTCTCGCTTTTCGCCACGTCGGACGTTTGCAGGTTCAGCGTTTCGGTGAGCGTTTGCAGGACGACGATGCGCTCATTGCGCGAGCGGATCATGCCGCTGAGCACGCGCCCGTCTTTCATCGTGAGGAGCGAAAGCTGGTAGTCCTTGGGCACCACGGCGCTGGGGTCGGCCAGGTTTTGCAGCAGGTAGTCGAGGCTCGCGCGGCCACTGCCGGTGAGGTCGGGGCCGATGGTTGCGCCTTCTCCGTAGAGCCGGTGGCAGGTCGCGCAGACTTGGGTGAAAAGCGCGCGGCCCTTGTGCTGGTCGGCATTCGCGAGCATCGCGGGCGTGAGGCGCTCCTTCCACTGCGCGATGAGCGTGGCCTTTTCGGCGGGCGAATCGCGGAACGCGCCCCAGACGTTCGCGAGCTTCGCGTCGAGCGCGCGGTCGTGGAATCCGCCAATCTGCCGCGCGTGAAACGCGGTCATTTCGCCGCGCGCGATTTTCCCGGCGGCGATGGCGTCGAGCAGCTTTGCGGCCCAGGCAGGGCGCGTGAGGAGCGCGGACATCACGGGGGATTTTTCGACCGGCGGCAGGCCCGGATAGCGCGCGAGCATTTGGTCCGCGATGGCCGGGTCGTCGTTCAGCGCGAGGCCGTCGGCGGCGGTGGCGGTGAGGTCGCGCACCTCGAAAAGTTTTTCGCACAGTGCGCGCAGTCCGTCGGCGCGAGCGTCGATGAGCGAGCGGAGCGCGGCGCGGCGCACGGGCGTTTCGCGGGCGTTGTCGAGCGCGAGGGCGCGGAGCGTGTCGAGCGCACGGCCATCGCCGAAGACCACGCTCAGCTCGCGCACGCGGGTTTCGTCGGCTTTCGCGAAAGCGGCACTGGCGGCGTCCCACGCGGCGGGCTTCGGCGCTTTGCGCCAGCCGGCGAGCGCGTCGCCGAGGCCGGCGAGGATGTCCTGCTGGAAAGCGGCGGGCTCGGTCGCGGCCAGGGCGAGCAGGTCGTTCAGCGGCGCGGGGCGGCGTTCCACGTCTTCGCCGAGCCGGCGGGCGATGAGCTGGCGGGTCACGGGGATTGCGCAACTCGTGGCGAGGGCGAGCAGGTCCTCGGGAGTTTTCTCCGCGAGCGGCTCGATGCCATACCACAGCATGAGCGGGAGATTGTGGTCGGCGGCGTCCTCGGCGTGCGCGAGCAGCGGGCGCGCGATAGCCGCGCGCTGCGCCTGCGGCACCCGCTGGAGCGCGGAGGCGAGCGCCAGGCGCACGTAGGCGCTGGGCTCGCGCTGCGCGAGCTGCGCCAGCGCGGCGTGCGTCTCTGCCGTGACCGCGGCGGGCTCATCAAGCAGCAGGCGGATCGCCCACGCGCGCACGTATTCGCTCGCGTGGCCGAGCTGCGCTCGCAGGAACGCCGCATCCGCGCCGCCCGCCGCGTGCAGCGCCCACAGCGCGCGCAACGCCAGCACCGGCTCACTGCTTTCCGCAAACATCCCGCGCAGCGCCTCGCGCGTCCCGCCCGTGTCCGCACCGCGTGCGGCGCGTTCCTGGATTTGCTTCCGCGCCGCACGCGCGAACCACTCGTTGCCGCTCCGCAGCAGCGGCAGCAATTCCGCGTCGCTCAGCTTCGCGACATCACTGACCGCGGGCTTGGAGGGCTGGCCGTGCGTGATTTTGTAGATGCGCCCCGACTGCCGATGCACGCCGTCGTGATCGTGGCACTCGCCCGCATCCGACCAGTCGCTCACGAACACGCCGCCGTCCGGCCCCGCGAGCACATCGATGCCCCGGAACCACAAGTCCGCCTGCTGCGCGAAATCCGGCGCGCGCTTTCCCACGTAGCCCGAGCCGGTGCGCTCCACGCTCTCCACGTTCAGCCGGCGCCCGTGGAAATTGATCGTGAAAAGTTTCCCGCGGTAATCGGCGGGCCAGTTGTCGCCATTGTAAAACATCAGCCCCGTGTGCGCGTGCCCGCCGCCCGCCTGCGACGACGGCCCGGTGACGCCGAGGTCGCGCACATCGCTCCATTTTTCGCGCGTGTCCCAATGCACATGATCCGCGTGCTGCTCGATGAGCTGATAGACGTGCGGGTTCCGGTCATCGCCAAACATCCGGCGGAAATGCGCGCCGGGAATGGCCTGCCACAAATGGCCGATGACCGTGTTGATGAAAAACGCGTCGCCGAATTCGTTCCAGTCCATGCCCCACGGATTCGTCGTCCCGTCGCACACCACCTCGAACGTGCGCCGCGTGGGATGATAGCGCCAGATGCCCACATTCACCGTCGTGCGCTGCTCCGGCGGCGTGCCCGGTGCGCCGACTTGCGAAGTGCCGAGAATGCCCTGCCGGCCATAGAGCCAGCCGTCCGGCCCCCAGCGCAGACCGTTCACCATCGTGTGCCGCGCGCCCGCGTGATCGAAGCCATCCAGCCGCACCTCCGGCTCGCCATCGGGCCGGTCATCGCCATCGCGGTCAGGGATGAAAAGCACGCTCGGCGGAGCCGTCACCCACACCCCGCCGAAGCCCACCTCCACACTCGTCAGCCGCTGGAGGTTGTCGGTGAAAACCGTGCGCTTATCGAAACGCCCATCGCCATCCGTGTCCTCGAAAATCACCAGCCGGTCGCGCAGCTGCAGCGCGTAGCCCGCGCTCGCCTCGGCATACGTGTAGCACTCCGCGACCCACAGCCGCCCGCGCGCATCCAGCGCCATGCCGATGGGTTGGCGCACGTCCGGCTCCGCCGCAAAAACCGTCGCGCGAAAACCGTCTGGCAACTCCATCTTCGCCGCCGCCTCGGCCGCGGGCATCGGCGCAGTCTTCGCGGTTTCGGTGTTGAAAGGCTCGGGGATTTCCGCGTGCGCGAGGACAGCGAAAAGCGGAAGGAGAAAGGAGAGGAGGCGCATCGGACTAGGCATAGTTTTCGAGACGCCAGCGTCTATCTCAAAATAGCCCCGGCTCTTAGGATCACCCGCCGCGCGCACGCTGGGATTGCCGCGCGCGAGCCGGGCGCTTAGCGTGCCGCCTCCATGTCCACGCCGGAAAATTTCGAGCACTACAAATTGCTCAAGCACGACGACGGCACCTTCGTCGAGCTGGGCCACGGGGCGATGGGCATGACCTACAAAGCCTTCGACACGAATCTCCGCTGCGCCGTCGCGCTCAAGGTCATCAGCGCCGCCTACCTCAATGAGCCCACCGCCGCCGAGCGCTTTCTCCGCGAGGCGCGCGGCGCGGCGCAGCTCCGGCATCGCAATGTCGCCTCCGTCTTTCACCTCGGGCGGCACGGCGACTCGTACTTTTACTCGATGGAATTCATCGAGGGCGAAACCGTGGACGCCCTTGTGAAACGCGACGGGCCGCTCGAAGTGGTCGCCGCGCTCGAGATCGCCGCGCAGGTCGCCAGCGCCCTCATCGCCGCGCACAAGCAGGGCCTCATCCACCGCGACATCAAGCCCTCCAACCTCATGCTCATCCGCGAGGACGACGGCGAAATGCTCGTGAAAGTCATCGACTTCGGCCTCGTGAAAAGCGCGCTCATCGGTTCCACCGCCGGCGCTCTCACCAGCACCGGCTTTGTCGGCACGCCGTACTTCGCCAGCCCCGAGCAGCTCGACCAGCGCAGCGAGGACATCCGCTCGGACATCTATTCACTCGGCGTCACGCTGTGGTTTTTGCTCACGGGAAAACCCACGTTCATGGGCTCCGTCGCCAGCGTCATCGCGCAGCATCTGGACAAAGCGCCGGAGTTTGAAGCCCTCGCCGTGCTCCCCGCAGGCGTGGTCGGCGTGCTGCGGCGGATGCTGGAAAAGGACGTGGAGAAACGCCTCCAGACGCCCACGGAATTGCGCGCGGATTTGCGGCGCTGCCTCGAATCGCTGAAGGCCGTGCAGAGCAGCGCCGCGCCGAAGCCGGCGATGGTCACGTACGACGAGGCGTTTGAAACCATCGGCCTCAGCAGCACGCAGGGCCTCGTGGAAAGGCCACACGCCGGCGCGGTTCTCGCCGGGCGCTACCGGCTCATCGAAGACCTCAACCCCGTGAATCCCAACCGGACCTTTCACGCCGAGGACGTGACGCAAAAACGCCGCGTGCGCGTGAAGATCGTGCGCGGCGAGGGTGCGGAATTCGCGCGCCTCGAGGCGGGCGCGGCGCGGTTGAAAAACGCGGCGCATCCCAATTTCATCGAAGTGCTCGCCGTCGCGCGCACCGCGGGTTTCGGGTTCGTCGTCTTCGAGTGGCTGGAGGGTTTTCCTCTCGTCGAACTGCTCCGCGCGCGCCGCGAACTTACGCTCCGCGAAACCCTCCTGCTCCTCGCCCAGCTCGCGCCCGCTGTGGATGCCGCACGCGCCGCGGATCTCCGGCTGGAAATGGATTTGCGCCATGTGCTCGTGCATTTCCCGGACGGCTTCGAGGAGCCGAATGCCAACGTCATCCTGCGCTGCCCGCTTGCCGAGTGGCCGGCTTTCACTGTGAAACTGAACCCGCTCGGCGCACCGCGCGAAGGCGCGGCGGAAGTCACCGCAACCTGCGAGCAGACGCAGGTGGCCGGGGCCAAACCCGGCGGCGATGTCGTGCAACTCGGCGCGCTCGTCTGCGAGCTGCTCGGCGGAAAACCCGGCGCATTTTCGCCCCTGGCCAATGTCCCCGAGCACGGCAACGACGTGCTCCGCCGCAGCGTCTCGCCGGAGGACACCTTCTCCACCGCGCAGGATTTTCTGACCGCGCTGCGCGGCACGCAGAACGCCGACGCCTCGCCCGCACCCGCGCGCCCAACCGCGCCGCCGGGCGCGCCCGCGGCGGTGGAAAAAAACGCCCCGGTGCCTCCGCCCCGCTTGCCTCCTCCACCGCGCGAAGACGCCGCGCTGGCCGCCGCCGCCATGCGCGCTCCCGCGCCGCGGCGCGTCCCGCTCGCGGCCGCCGCCCTCGGCCTCGCTGTGCTGCTCGCTCTCGGTGCGAGCCTGTTTTTTCACGACGACAAAAAAGCCGCGCCCGCCACCCCCGGCGCGGCACCCGCGACCAAGCCTATCGCCACCGCGCCCCGCCAGCCGCCGCAGCGCGGCAAGCCGTGGAAGAACAGCCTCGACATGCGCTACGTGCCCGTCGGCGACATCTGGTTTGCGACCACCGAGACGCGCGTGCGCGACTACCAGGCCTTCAACGACGCCCGCGGCTACGACCTCACCGGCGGCATGCTTTCCCACCAGGCCGACGGCTTCAAAGAGCACAACCACACCTGGCAAAATCCCGGCTTCCCGCAGTCGTCCGAGCATCCTGTGGTCGGTGTTTCGCGGGACGACGCGCTGCAGTTTTGCGACTGGCTGACCAATAAAGAACGCGTCGAGGGCGCGCTCACCGCCGCGCAATCCTACCGCCTTCCGACCGACCGCGAGTGGAGCGAGGCGGCAGGCCTGCCGCTGGAAAACGGCGCGACGCCCGAGGAGCGCAGCGCGAAAATAAAAGGCGTGTACCCGTGGGGCAAAGCGTGGCCGCCGCCCGCGAATGCCGGCAACTACGCGGGCTCCGAAGCGCGGCCCGGCACCGACCTGAAGTTCCAGGTCATCCCGAATTATCACGACACCTTTCCCCGCACCTGCCCCGTGCCCGGCCATGTGCCGAACACGCCCGGCATCTCCGACCTCGGAGGCAACGTCTGGGAATGGTGCGGCGATCTTTTCAACAAAACTCCGAACTGGTACGTGCAACGCGGCGGTTCCTGGGCGACCGCGCGGCCGGAGGAAATGCTCTCCTCTTTCCGCCGCGGCATCCCGTCCAATTTCCGCTACGACGACACCGGCTTCCGCTGCGTCATCGCCACCGACGGCGGCACCCGCTGACTTATGAAACTGCTCCGCTTCAACCTCGTCTTCCTCCCGGTCCTCGCGCTCGCGCTCGGCGCGGTCGGCTACACCGCGCACCAGCTCCTGCAGGCCAATGCGCGCGAACAGATCGTGCAAAACGCGCGGCTCATCATGGAGACCGCCACCTCCAGCCGCACCTACACCACGAAGCAGGTCGCCCCGCTGCTCCAGCAGAAGAATTTCAAGCTCCAGTCCGCCATCGCCGAGTTTCAAAAAACGCTCGATGAATTGCCCCGGGACGCCGACCCGAACATCCCCAAAGACATCCATTACACGAGCGCGAAAAAAGCCTACATGCTCGGCCAGCAGAGGCTCCTCGCCACCCAGCAGCAGGTTCTCGATTCGGCGAAAAACAAACCGGCCGAACTGCTCGACACCCAGTTTCACGCGCAGTCCGTGCCCGCCTACGCGGCCACCGAAATCTTCAACTACTTGCGCGAAAAATACCCCGCCTATTCCTACCGCGAAGCCACGCTCAATCCGACCAACCCGCGCGACCGCGCCACTGCCTGGGAGGCCGACATCGTGAACCAGTTCCGCGGCAACCCCGCGCTCCCCGAATACCTCGGCGCGCGCGAGGCGCAGACCGGCGCGGCGCTCATCCTCGCCCGTCCGATCCAGATCAAAAACGTGAGCTGCCTGACCTGCCACAGCACACCAGACAAAGCGCCGCCCGAGATGATGAAACAGTACAGCGACGCCAACGGCTTCGGCTGGAAAATGGACGAGATCATCGGCGCGCAAGTCGTCTCCGTGCCGATGGCGCTGCCCGTCGGCCTGGCCGACAAAGCCTGGCACGAACTCACGCTCTGGCTGGCCGGAGCCTTCGCCGCCATCGCCCTCGCGGGAAACGCCGGCGTCTTCCTGCTCACCGGACGCGGCGCGTGAATCTTTCATTGAACAGAAACCTGTCCGCGGCGTTCATAGCCTTGTCTTGAAAACCTTCTGCCGCCAATCTTCGCCGCTGCGCACGCTCGTCGTCGTGGCGCTGATGATGGCGTGGCTGGTGGCCTCGAATCATTGCACCATCGGGCTGATGAAACCGCCGGCGGGCACCGCCGCCGCGCATTCCTCCTGCCACTCCTGCAAGTCGGAGCCGATGAAGCCGCAGCCTGCCTCCGGCGGCGACCGCGAATGCTGCAAGGCGCTGCCACGTCTGCCCGCAGACGTGGCTCAGGCGGACATGAAATACGACACGTCGCTTTTCACGCTGCTCGATTTTGCGGTGACGGCGCTTTTCTCCCCGAGCCCACCGCCGGCGGTGCGGGCGCTCGCCACCGGCCCGCCGCCTTCCATCTCGTTTGCGGAATTGATTCTCCCGCGGAGCCTGCTCGCGCACGCTCCGCCCTCCGCTGTCTAAAAACGTCGCGCACCCGCGCTCGCGGGTTTCGTCGCGCCGTTTTTCCCCGACCCACTCTCCGGTCGCGATTTGCTCGCGTCCGGTTCCCGTCCGGCGGGTGCGGTCGCCGGGCGGTTGCCTCTCCACCGCACGTTTAGAAAACCAAAAACCAAATCCACAAAATGAAACTCCAAAACCTCATCAAACCCATCGTCGCCGCACTCGCTCTGAGTGTGGTTTTCACCGTCACCGCGGCTCGCGCCGACAGCGCGATTCCCAAAACCTACCCGCTGAAAACCTGCCCCGTCTCCGACGAAAAACTCGGCGAGCACGGCAAGCCCGTGAAGATTTCCTATGAAGGCACGGACGTGTATCTGTGCTGCAAGGAGTGCCAGAAAGACTTCAAAAAAGACCCGGCGAAATACGCGAAGATGGTCAAGGACGCGGCGGCGAAACCGAAATAGCCGCGCGGCGTCTGCCGCGCCGTTCGGCCCGTGCGCAACGGGCCGGGCGGCGCTGACGGCGGCGCGAAAACCTGCCCTATCAATCCTGATTTTTTATGTCACGACCACTTGCCCTTTTTTCCGCCGCCGCGCTTCTCGCGGCTGCGCCGCGGCTCCGCCGCCGCCGCGCACCCCGCCAGCCCGGACGCACCCGAGGGTGCGCGCCTCGCCCGCCAGACTTCACTGTGTGCCGACGAGACGACGCGCAAATCCCACGCGCTGCTTTCCGCGGCGCAGAAGGAGCAGGAAAAATGGGACGCCTACGGCCCCGTTTCCGGCACGCCGGAGGACGCGCCAAAAGAGGACATGAAAATGGACGGCAAAATGGATCCCAAAATGGACATGAAAAAAATGGAGATGAAACATGAGCACTAACCGCTGATCTTTCTCACCCTCGGTGCGCTCTCGCTGCCGGCACTCGCGGGGGGGGCACCGCATGATTCGCCGTCGCGGCCCGTCGAAAAGGCGGTGCAGGAGCGCACCGGGCTCGTCGTGCGCGTGCAGCAGGATGCCGCCGCGCGCGAGGCGGCGCTGGCCGAAGTGCGCGCGCTTTTGCGCAGGCCGCTGACCGTGAATCGAGCGGTGCAGATCGCGCTGCTGAACAACCGCGAGCTGCTGGCGACTTTCGAGGACGTAGGCGTGTCGGCGGCGGATTTGCGCGAGGCGGGGATGTGGAAAAACCCGAGCTTCGATCTGAGCGTGCGCTTTCCCGACCGACCGCCGTCCGGCGCAAATTGGGAGGAGGCCGTCGCCTTTGACCTGCTCGATCTGCTGATGCTCCCGCTGCGCAAGCGCGTGGCGGCAGATCATCTCGCCGCGGCGCAGCTCCGCGTGGCGGATGAAACCGTGCGGCTCGTCGCCGAGGTGAAGACGGTGATGTATGCGCTGCAGGCCGACGACGCGATGCTCGCGCACCGCCGCACCATCGCGGACATCCAAAACTCGGCGGTCGATCTTTCGCAGCGGCAGCACGAGGCGGGCAACATCAACGACCTCGAACTCGCGCGGCAGCAGGCCGCCTACAACGCCGCGCGGCTCGAACTCGCGATGACCGAGAACGCGCAGCGCGAGCATCGGGAAAAACTCAACCGCCTGCCGATGATCGGTGCGAAGGGGCCGCACGACTACATCACGATGGGCGGGATGTACACGAACATCAAAGTCCGCGACCACCTCGACAGCTACGACCGCGACCCCGGCTGGTATGAAAAGCCCGCCGGCACGCAGGCCGACCTCGCCAGTGCCGACGAACTGCGTCGCGATCTTGGCTTTGTGCCCGAGGGGAAAAAAGGCGACGCTCCAGAGATGAAACACGAACACCACGGAGGATGAAAAATTCCATGTCCATGCTCCGTCTTTTCAGCCTCGTTTTGCTGTCGTTGGCGCACGCCCTCGCCGCGCCCGTGGAAATCACGCCGCCGGGATTTTCCGGCGCGCAGCAGCCGCAGGTCGCAGTCGGGGCAAAGGGTGAAATCCACGTCGTCTTTGGGCAAAAGGACGGCGCGATTTTCCACACGATCTCCACCGACGAAGCGCGCACCTTTCGCGCGCCGGTGAAAATCGGCGCACTGCCCAAGCTCGCACTCGGCATGCACCGCGGGCCGCGCATTGCCGTCACGAGCGGGCGCGTGATCGTCTCCGCCATTTCGCATGAAGGCGGTGAATTGCTGGCGTGGACTTCCACCGACCGCGGTGTGAGTTGGACCGGCCCCGCGACCGTGAACACCGCGCCGAAGTCCGCGCGCGAGGGCTTGCACGCGATGGCTGGGAGCGGGGAACGCGTCGCCGTCGCGTGGCTGGATTTGCGAAATGGCGGGACGGAACTGTGGGGAGCGCTGTCCAAAGACGGCGGTGCGAGCTGGGAAAAAGACGCGCGCATTTACCAGTCGCCCGACGGCTCCATCTGCCAATGCTGCGCGCCGAGTCTCGCCTTCAGCCCGCGGGGCGAACTCGCCGCAATGTGGCGCAATGCCCTCGGCGGTTCGCGCGACCTTTACCTCGCGCTCAGCCGCGATGGCGGCGGCACCTTCGCCCCCGCGGAAAAGCTCGGCACCGGCACTTGGAAACTCAACGCCTGCCCCATGGACGGCGGCGGCCTCGCCTTTGCGCGCGAAGGCCCCGGCGCACCCATCACCGTCTGGCGGCGCGAAGCCACGCTCCACCTCGCCCGCCCCCGCGAGCCGGAGAAAACCGTGGGCGAGGGAAAGGACGCCGCGCTCACCACCACCGCGCACGGCCCCGTGCTCGCGTGGCTGGGCAAAGCCGGCCTCATGCTCCAGCTCCCCGTCACCGCCCCGCGACTGCTCGATCCCCAAGGCGCGGCCCCCAGCCTCGCCACCTCGCCCGATGGCCGCTTCACCGTCATCGTCTGGGAGTCCGGCGACGGCGAGAAGCGCACGCTGAAAGCGGAAATCGCCCGCTGAGAGACTGTGAAATAAGTCGCCGGTGAGCCGCGTCCCAGCGGGACGCTTGATGGTAGCCGTGGGCTTCAGCCCACGGATGAGGTGAGGGGTGCGCCGTCGCGTAGCGACGTTTGAGCAGTCTCAAATGTCGCTACGCGACAACGGCCCTCCTGCCGTGCGAACCGTGGGCTCAAGCCCACGGCTACGGTCGTTCGTCCCGATGGGACGACTTTTTTTCACAGTCTCTGAACAGCAGCTTGGGAACGAGACGGGCCCGTCCGCACAGTCTGCGAATCGCGCTCCAGGTGGCA
Source organism: Chthoniobacter sp. (assembly GCA_043758435.1). Classification (GTDB taxonomy): domain Bacteria; phylum Verrucomicrobiota; class Verrucomicrobiia; order Chthoniobacterales; family Chthoniobacteraceae; genus Chthoniobacter. Next base: position 3,299 of record JAYVNN010000563.1, on the reverse strand, counting down.
GCACGGCAAAGCAAGCCGGAGGCTTTGCCGGAAATTAGCCGGGGGTAACACCCCCGGAACCCGCCCCGCAAAATCCATGCGCCCCGGCAGGGGCGCGGGAAAGGCACGGCAACACCGCGCGAAAGCCGTTTGCTGAACCGACGCTTTTCTTGTCGCCTAGGGATTGCTCTGCCACCATCCGCCGATGCCCGCCCCACGCGCTCGCCAGAATGGACCCCGTCGCCGTTCGGGCTTTAATGAAATTGTCGCGGCGATTACCGGATGCCCCAGGGGTCAGGAGCGGAATCTCTATCCGTACATTCGTGATTTGTTCATCACGGTTCTCGGTTATCGCGCCGCCGATTTGCTCGTTGATACGGCCGATCAGGCCGGGGGCATTCCCGATCTTGCCGTGCTCGCTTCGAGTGGCATCCCGGAAGGCGCACCCATTCGCTGGCTGGTGGTGGAGGTAAAGGACGAGCATGGAGTTTTTCTAAATCCTCAGAGCCGCACCGCCATTTTTCGCGACAAAGCAAAGTACATCGGACTCGATACGGCGTGGTTCGTGATGCTTGATCCCGAGTGCTTCGTGCTGCGTGCGGTCACTTCTCGCACGGCGCAATACGATCCAGGCCGGGACATCGTCTTGCGCTGGGAAAACCTCACGCCGGAAGCGCTGCGCAGCGCTTGCCAGGAAATCCTCGCGGAAAACGCCTCCTTGAATCCGCGACTCGAGGCGTTCCGGCGCGGTGAGGAAGCGCAAATAGCGGAAGTAAAGCTGAGCAATCGCCCGCACGGCGACCTGCTTGACGAATCCACCCTCGCCGAAGCCCGCGCCGAGTTCTACCTCGCGCTCCGCAGCGCGGCGGACTTGCTCAACATCGCCAGCCAGCGCGCGCTCGAAACGCTCGCGCAACGCGCCCGCGAGATTCGTGCGATGCGTGATGCCTTCGCGCAGGAATTTGGCATCCGCGAATTCCATCTCAACCCATTCCGGCTGGTGGGTGAAAATGTTCCGAATCGCGAAGCGGTGAAACGGCATCGCGAAGCCGTCGCGGCTTTCCGGCACACAGTTCGCGACAATCTGGCGGCGGCGCGTCTCGGCTGCTTCACGCTGGCCGACTATGAGGCTCGGGCCAAAGGCGACTCGCCGGAGGAAAAGAGCCGCAATGCCGTCACGCTGCTCGCCTCGGAAACGTCGAGCCTGCTCATTGCCCGGTGCGTGATGCTGCGGTTCTTCGAGGATCACGGTTTCTTCGGAGAGAACCGCTATCTCTGCAACAGCGGCGTCGCCGCATTTCAGACTTGGCGCAAGGTTTTCAAAAAAAGCTACGCGTGGTTCCTGCGCGAGAGCTACGGCGAAGCCGCCCACCTCGCGGCGGCGTTTTTCGAGGAAGGCAATCTCGACTGGGTTCTCACCTGCGCCGACCCGCATCTTTCCACGGCCATCGAGCGCGCCCTGTTTTATTTTTCCCGCTTCGATTTTTCCACCGTCGAGCAGGACGTACTCAGCGGCGTTTACGGCCAGTTCCTCGACAACACGCAACGCAAGGAATACGGCGAGCACTACACGCCGCCGGAAGTCGCGCGCTTCATCGTGCGGCACCTCGATCTGCGCCCCGGCAATCGCGTGCTCGATCCCACCTGCGGCGTCGGCACGTTTCTCATCGAAGCGTGGAAAGCGATGATCGGCGATGCCGCCAGCCGCGGCGCGGCCACCTGGGAGGAGGCGCTCGCCACGCTCGCCAATGTGCGCGGCAACGACCTCAACGCCTTCTCCGCCACCATCGCGCAACTGCAAATCCTCTGGCACCTCTTCCCATTTCGCGAGCAGTTGCAGGCCCACGGCTTCCCGGAACCCACGGTCACTGGCGGTCATGATTCACTGCATGCGCCGCAAATTTCTTCCGGGCTTTTCGCCGGGGAGCTGAACGAATTTGCGCTCGTGGACACCTGCGGCTACGACGCCGTCGCGGGCAATCCGCCCTACGTCCGGCCCGAGCGCCAGACCGTGCCGCTCGATGCCTCCGCCATCGCCTACTTTGACGAGGACTTCTCCGCGCGCAGCAATCTCTGCAATCTCTTTCTTTTCAAAGCGCTCGACTACTGGCTGCGCCCAAATGGCGGCGAGGGACGCGCGCCGGGACGCCTCGGCTTCGTGCTGCCGCTCTCGGTGTGCGACAACGACGACAGCGCGAAACTCCGCGAGCTTTTCCGCCCCGGCACCGGACGCTGGACGGTGCGCGAGATCGTCGATCTGGAATTGATCAGCCCGCAGCTTTTCGGCGCGGATGTGGTCTGCATGATCCTGCTCGCCGAGCGGCGGCCGGCGCAGGCGGGCGACACCGTGCGCCTGCGCGTGGCGGACGAGCGGTGCGCGGTCTTCACCGAAGGCGAGGAGGTGCATGTCCGCTTCGATCTCGAATCCGCGCCGGTCGTCGAGCTGCCCTATGCCGATTTTTTCAGCGCCGACGGACGCTGGCTCACGCGGCTGACCCCGGCGCGCAAACCCATTCTCGACCGCTTTGCCGGACAGACTTTCGGCGACATCGCGCAACGCTTTTTCGTCGGCAAACGCGGCAACACCATCATTCGCTGGGCGCGCGAACAGCCAATTGACGATGCTGACAATTTGCGCTGGGAGCAGGAAACGATGATTCGGATGGGCGCAGCTTTTCGCGGGAAAAAATTCGAGGCGGACCAAGGCGGACTGCCGGTTTTCAAAGGCGAGCACATCGCGGCTTGCGAGATCGAAGGCGAACCGGTGGAAACAAACATCGACGTGGGACAAATGGACGATGCGAGCGTGTGGCGCTTCGCGGACATCTTGCCGGCCAAGGGCTTTGCGTTTCATCGCATCGCACCAGCGCTTTATTGCGCGCCCTTCGATCCGCGCGGATTGATTTTGCTGAACACGGCGAGTTTGTTTTTCCCCGAAGACCGTCTCGCTGACTTCCCTTTCGACCTGCTCGTTCTCTCGCGGATTTACCAATTCGTCTGGGCGATTGCGCACCGTGAAGCCGTGCTTTTTCGTGCGCGCGCCAATGTGTACGTCAGCACCGTGCGCCGCCTGCCGTGGACGGATCGGCTGCTCGAATTTGCGCCGCAGTTCACAGCCCTGCGCCCGCGTTTTCTCGCCGCCTGCCATCAGCTTCACCAGACCGAGCAGGTGCTGCGCGACCGACTCGCCACGTTCGGCGCGACCACCGTCCGCGAATGTCTCCGCGCCGGAGCCAGCCTGCGCGTGGACTGGTGCCCCGCGCTGCAAGGCAGCGAAGCGTGCGAGATCGGTGTCCCCGCGACGACCGAACTCGAAGGCC
>JAYVNN010000562.1:0-2645 GCA_043758435.1 Chthoniobacter sp. | reverse complement strand
GCTGCCAGCTTCCCCTCCAGCGGCACCCAGTCTTCACAGCATCCGCTCGACGAAATCGCGGCTCTCGAAGAAGGCAAAATTTTCCAGCTTCTCGCCGGTGCCGATGAAGCGCGTGGGGATGCCGAGTTCGTTTTGAATCGCGATCACGCACCCGCCTTTGCCGCTGCCGTCGAGCTTGGTGACAATGACGCCAGTGAGTCCGGTGGCGGCGTGAAATTCGCGCGCCTGCTGGAGCGCGTTGCCGCCGGTCGTGGCATCGACGACGAGCAGCGTCTCGTGCGGCGCGGCGGGGGCGGCTTTGGCGAGGACGCGCTTAATTTTTGCAAGTTCGCCCATGAGGTTCGCCTTCGTGTGCAGACGGCCAGCGGTGTCGCAGACGAGAAACTCGACGTTGCGTTTGTCCGCCGCCTGATACGCCTCGTAGCAGAGCGCGGCGGGGTCGGCGTGGTACTGGCCCTTGATGATTTCGATGCCGAGCCGGTCGGCCCAAATCGTGAGCTGCTCGATGGCGGCAGCGCGAAAAGTATCCGCGGCGGCGAGCATGACGGTGTGGCCTTTCGCTTTGAGAAAGTGCGCGAGCTTGGCCGTCGAGGTCGTCTTGCCGGTGCCGTTCACGCCGACGACGAGGATGACTTTCGTCTTCGAGGCGAGCGGACGCAGCACCACGTTGTCGCGCGGCAGCACTTTCAAAATCTCCTCGCGCGCCACCGCCACCACACTCTCGGCGGTCATCTTTTCCTCGCGCGCCTGGAGTACTTTCATGATGCGCGTCATCATCGGCACACCGAGGTCGGCGCGGATGAGCGCCTCCTCGAGTTCATCCCAATCCACCGGACGCCCGGTGAATTTTTGGAGGATGGATTTGAAAAAGCCGAAGGCCATGAGGCAGTGACGGGAGTCAGGTGTCGGCAGCGGCCTGGCCCTTGCCACCCGGCACCTGCGCCCTTGGCACCGCGGCCACGCGCGCCGGGCGGTTGATGTCCTTTTTGATCCGGTCGAGGACGCCGTTGACGAAGCCGCCGGATTTCTCGGTGCCAAATTTTTTCGCGATCTCGATGGCCTCGTTGATGATGACGACGGGCGCAATGTCGAGGCTGTGGAGCAGCTCGAAAATCGCGACGCGGAGGATATTGCGATCCACGGCGGCGAGGCGGTGCAGCTCGTAGTTGGCCGTGCATTCCTTGATCCGCGCGTCGATGGCTTCGCGGTTGGCATTCACGCCATGCACGAGCTGCTCGGTGAAAGCACGGGTCTTCGCCGGCGTGTCCGCAGTGCCGGGGCCGGAGCGGAGCGCCCAGAATCCCGCGGGGTCGGCGGCCTCGGTTTCGCCGTGGAGATCGAGCTGGTACAAGAACTGGACGGCGGCCTCGCGTCCCTCGCGTCGTTTTCCCATGACAGAAAAACCTAGCGCCCGAACCGGACCTCGCTGCGCGGCCCGGCCGTGTCGCTGCGTGCGCCGCGGAGTTCGCTGAGCATCTGCACCATGCGCGCGGCCACGCGCGCGGCCTCGGTGCCGCGGTTGATTTCCTCGCCGAGACAGCGCACGCGGGCCTGCTCCTCGTTTTTCAAAAGCAGCACCTCGTGGATGACCGGGATGCGGTTTGCCAGCGCGAGCTGCTGAAGTGCGCGGGTGATCTCCGTGGCGATGAGCGACGCATGCTGCGTCTCGCCCTCGATGATGACGCCGAGCGCAACGATGGCATCGATGCCGCCGCGGGTGGCGACTTCCTGGACGACGAGCGGGATTTCAAAAGCGCCCGGCACCTCGTAAACGGTGACGTTGAAATTCGGCGAGATGGCGAGGAACTCCGCTTTGGCATGCTCGACGAGGCCGCGGACGAATTCGGGATTGTACTGCCCGGCGACAATGGCGAAGCTGCGCCGCTGGCCCATTTGGCGCGGGCGGGATGGAAGGTTGGCGGACATAAGAGAGCGGGATGTTAGTGGCGGAGCCGGGCGGCGCAACTATGGATTGGCGCACGGCAGGCCGAAAAAAATCCGTGTTCCCATCGCGCGCCGTTCGCGGCTAGAACGTGCGCCCTATGAAAATCGTCGTCGCTTATTCGGGAGGTCTCGACACCTCCGTGCTGCTCACCTGGCTGAAGGAAACCTACTCCGCGGAGATCGTCGCCTTTTGCGCCGACGTGGGGCAGGAGGAGGAGCTGGACGGGCTGGAAGACAAGGCGCTGCGCACCGGCGCGGGCAAATGCTACATCGACGATCTGCGCGAGGAGTTCGCGCGGGATTTCATTTTCCCGATCATCCAGGCGAACGCGATTTACGAAGGCCAGTACTATCTCGGCACGTCCATCGCGCGCCCGCTGATCGCGACGCGCATGGTGGAAATCGCGCGCGCGGAAAAGGCGGACGCGGTGGCGCACGGGGCGACGGGGAAGGGGAATGATCAGGTGCGTTTCGAGCTGACGGCGGCCGCGCTCGCGCCGGAGCTGGAGGTCATCGCACCGTGGCGGCAGGAGCGGTTTCGTGAGCAGTTTCCCGGACGCGCGGAGATGATCGCGTATGCGGAGAAAAACAAGATCCCGGTTCTGGCGAGCGCGAAGAAGCCGTACTCGATGGATCGCAATCTCCTGCACATTTCGTTCGAGGCCGGCATCCTCGAAGACCCGTGGTTTGACGCCAGTGCG
>JAYVNN010000561.1:0-8309 GCA_043758435.1 Chthoniobacter sp. | reverse complement strand
GGGCGATTTCAACGTCGTGGAGCGGCTCTGCTACACGGGTGCGCGGGGCATGGGTGCGCTGGAGTTTGCGCCGGGGATCGGGCCGAAGCCGCGCCGGGACAAATCTCGGCGGGTGACGGCTTCGATTACTGGCTGTTGAAATTCGACGGCGTGACGGGGAACAGAGACAAGGAACTGGAAGATCCGAAAGGCTATGGAGCCATCGAGTATGCGTATCACCTGATGGCGCAGGCGGCGGGCATCGCGATGACTGAGTGCCGGCTGCTGGAGGAAAATGGCCGGCGGCATTTTATGACGCGACGCTTCGACCGGTTGACCGGCGGCGAAAAGCTGCACATGCAGTCGCTCTGCGCGCTGGGGCATTTCGATTTCAATCAAGCCGGAGCCTACGCCTATGAGCAGGCGATGCTCACCATCCGGCAACTCGATCTCCCGATGGCCGCGGTGGAGGAGCAGTTCCGGCGGATGGTGTTCAACATCGTCGCGCGGAACCAGGACGATCACGTCAAGAACATCGCCTTGCTCATGGACAAAGCGGGGCGCTGGTCGCTCGCGCCGGCCTTCGACGTGACCTACAGCTACAACCCCGCGGGCGCGTGGACGGCGACGCACCAGATGACGATGAACGGGAAGCGCGACGGCTTCACGCTGGCGGATTTTGCCGCGTGCGCGAAGTCGGCGCTGCTGAAACGCGGCCGGGGCGCGGCGATCATCGCCGAAGTGCAGGCGGCGGTGGCGCGCTGGCCGGAGTTTGCCGCGGCGGCGCAGCTCGTGGAGGAGTGGCGGGAGAAAATTCAGGCGACCCACCGGCTGAATTTTTCAGCCGGGTAAAGCGGTCACGGTTTTGCGGGCGCGCTGAAAATCTCGTTGAGCAAATTGCCGAGCCGGTAGCCCGCCAGCGTCACGCGCTGGCCGGCGATCTCGTGGGCTTTGCTGATGAACTCGGGGGTGAGCGCGACGGGCTCATCCGCGGCGGGGTAGGGCCGCTGGGGATACGCGGCGAGGCAGCCGAGGAGGTGGCTTTCCCGCGCCCACGCGACCGGCCCGCCTTTGTCCGCGAGTTGGTAGAGCGACGCCTCGGGGAAGCGCAGCATGAGTTCCTTCGCCTGCTCGGCGATGACGCCTTCGCCCGGCGCTTTGGGCCGGGCCTTGATGTCCGGGCAAGTCCACAGTTCGGCGGCTTTGCCGGCCTTGGTGTCGAAGCGGTAGGCTTTGTCCCAAAAGGTGTGCAGGTTCGAGGTCATCTTCGGCATGAGGTCGCTGAAGGTGACGCCCATGATGAGGTAGCCGTTGCCGCCGCGGTCGCCGGCCCATTCCGTGCAGTGCAGCGGCTGATGCACGTCGCCGACGAAATGCACGAGCATGCCGAGCGCCTCGACACGCCTGTCCTCCGGCGCGGCCGCGGACTTCAGCGCGGCGATGCTTTCGTCGATCCCCGTCATGATGCTCGGTCCCTCGGGGATGACCACGGGCGTGCCGGTCGCGGTATATTCGAGGTTCACGTAATGCAGCTTCGACCACGGGTATTTCGGCATCGAGCGCATGTCGTCCATCCACGCCGGGGCGGTGACGAGATGGTAGGGCTGCTGCGCGTTGTATTCGTTCGGCAGTTTCGCCAGGAGCGCGCCCACTTTCGCGCGCACGTCGGGCCGCAGCCGCTCCCACGCGATCTGCCCGGTGAGCATGTGCCCGCCGGCATCCCAGGCCGCGGCGTGCGCGGTGAGCAGTGCGGTCAGGGCGGTGATTTGGAAAAGTGTGCGCGTCATTTTCACGGGACGAGTTTGAGCTGGTCGAGCTTGGTGATCTCGATCTGGAGGTTGTTGTTGTATTCCGCGACGACGCCGGTGATCTGCACTTTTTTGCCGACGTAGTTGGTCAGTTTTTCCTTGGTAAAATCGCCGTTGCCCTTCGAGACCATGAAGACGATCGAGATGCTTTCCTGATAGTGCTCGGTAAAATTGAGGTAGCGCACGGCCCCGGTTTTCGATTCGCCCTGCTTGAGAATTGTGCCCTCGACTTTCACCGTCTGCCCCTTCACCGCGCGTAGCGGCAGCAGATCCTTCGGCGCGTAAATTTTGTCCGTGGCGGGAGCCGCTGGCGCGGGCGTGGCGGGCGCTGCCGGTTTGTCTTCCGCGCGGAGCGGGGCGGCGCAAAAAGCGAGGGCGAGGAGGGCAAGGGCGGTGGGTTTGGTTTTCATAAAGTGGATCACAGTTTCGCCTCGCCGACCGGGCGCAGCTTGATCTCGCGCAGCGCCGCGTGGGTGCGGAAAGTAGCAATGCCGCAGGGCTTCGACATCTCGATTTCACCCGAGCGCATGCCGATTTTTTTGTCCTTCGTCTCCACGTCGAGCATCTGCTCGTCGTCGATCCATGCCTCGATTTTCGCCGGCGTCACCCGCACGCGGATCTTGTACCAGTGCCCTTTCTCAAACTTCTTGAACTTCGTCGTCTCATTCTCCGAGGCGTCGTCGCCATTGATGCTCGACAGCCCCACGAGCGCGCCGCCCCAGCCGCCGACGACGAAGGTGCAAAAGGTTTCGCCGTAGGGAAAAGTGAGCCCGCAGAAAAAGTCCCCGCCCTCCACGCGCTGCGCCTCGAGCACCAGTTCATAGTTCATCTTCGGCATCGCGCCGGTGAAATTCACGCCCGTCAGATCGTTGCCTGGCGGGAGGATGATCTGCCCGTCTTTCACCGCGACCTCGCCGCCTCCGCCGAAGCCGGTGACCTTCCAGCCATCGAGCGTCTTGCCGTCGAAGATCGGCTTCCACTCAGCATCCGCGGCCCACGCGCGGGTGGCGAGCAGGCCAGTGAGACTGGCGGCGATTTGGAGAAAACGGCGGCGGGGAAACGTGGTCATGCGGGGAGTGTGCGCGTGCGGAGTGAATCCGCAAGACTGCGTGGAAAATTCAGGCCGGGCGCGGCCTGCGGAGCGCCGGTCGATTTTGTTTGACCGGAATTGCGCAGACCCCCAGCAATCGCCACGCATTTCCCAAACCCAAAATCTCCACCGCATCGCCATGAAAAACATCCCGTTCACCGCCCGCACTCATCGCCCGCTTTTCGGCTCTATCGCCCTGCTGCTCGGCCTGGGGATCACTTCGTCTTTTGCGCAGCTTCCCGTCGGGCCGCTTTACTGGGTCGGCACGGCCACGAACGCCGGCGTCTCGGGCAGCGGATCGTGGAATAATTTCAGCACGCAGTGGTCCACGACGCCCGCCGGTGCGGCGAATTCCTCGTGGAATTCCGCCGTCGCGAATTTCAACGGCTCGGCGGGCGGCACGGCGACGATTGCCAACGGGGCGATCTCGGCGACCGCGATCAATTTCAATCCGGGCGCAGGCGCTTTCACCATCCTGCTCACCGGCGGGGCTGTAGCGCTGGCGAAAGAGAACGTCATCGCCGCCTTCGGGAGTTCGCTGTCGGTCAGCGGCGCGGGCATCACAAATACCTCCGGCCAGACGCAGACGATCATCGCGGAATCGAGCGTGGTGAACAACTTCGTGGGAGGCGGCACGGCGGCCACGTTTTTCACCAATGCGGCGGTGGCGGGCAATGTGGTCATCAAGAATGTCGGCGACGGCACGCACACGGATTTCAACGGCCTCGCGTCCGCCGACCACGCTACGATCACCAACAGCGGCGCGGACAGCTACGCGTATTTTGGCGTCGCCATAGCGGACTCGCCCACGGCTGCTCACGCCACGATCACCAACGCGGGCGCGCGTTCCTTTCTGGAGATTGCCAATGGCGGCAGCGGCGGCCTGGCCCGCGTCGTCAACCAGCACGCGACTTCTTTCATCAATATCTCCGAACTCAGCGGCCCCGGCACCACGCTCGGTTCGATTGAAGGCACTGGCGCGGTTTTCCTCGGCGGAAAAAATCTCACTGTCGGCGGCAACGCCCTGAGCACGGTTTTCTCCGGCGTCATTAAGGACGGGACGCCCGATGTCTTTCAGCCGGGCAATGCGAACCAGCAAAACTTCCTCGGCGGCTCGCTGACGAAAGTCGGCGCGGGCACGCTCGCGCTCACCGGCGCGAACACCTACACCGGCGGCACGTTGGTGAATGGCGGCAGCCTCATCGTGGACGGCTCGCTCGTGAGCCCCACGACGACGGTGAATCCCGGCGGCCTGCTCGGCGGCCACGGCTTCCTCGGCGGCAGTGTTTTCAATGGCGGCACCGTCAGCCCCGGCAACTCGCCCGGCACGCTCACGATCCGCGGAAACTTCACGCAAGGCGCGGGCGGCACGCTGCGCATCGAGGTCGCGGGCCTCGCGCCGTCGCAGCACGACCTGCTCGCCATCCACGGTCAGGCGAATCTCGGCGGCACCGTGCGCGTGGTGCGGCTCGGCGGGTTCAAACTGCACGTCGGCGACGAGGTCACTTTCCTCACCGCGGGTGGCGGGGTGAACGGCACCTTTGCGAGCAAGCAGAACGACTTCGCCAGCACCGGCACTATCGTGAAAGGCGAGATCGCCTATCGGGCAAATTCCGTGCTGCTGCGGGCCGTGCAGGGTTCCTTCGCCGACGCTGCGCGCGCGCATTGCGACAGCCCGAACGATCTCGCCGTGGGCAAGGCGCTCGACAAAGCCGTGGGCCGCGCCGGCTCATCGGCGCTCATCAATTTCCTCAACGACGAACCGCTCGACAAACTCTGCCGCGACTTCGAGCTGATCGCGCCGGACGAACTCACCTCCATCTACAATCTCGGCGTCTCCCTCGCCAATGTGCAGACCGCGAATCTCGAGCGCCGCACCGCCGACATCCGCGACGGCAGCAGCGGCTTCAGCTCCTCCGGCTACGCCATGAGCGGCAGCGCCGGCAGCACCAGCGGCACGCTCGGCGTGGCTGGCCCTGCGGGCAAAGGCGGCAAGGAAATCCTCGCGCCCGCCGACCCGCGGCTCGGCTTTTTCGTCACGGGCGTCGGGGAATTTACCAAGCTCGGCGACACCGCCAACGCGCGCGGCTACGACCTCACGACCGGCGGTTTCACCCTTGGCGTGGACTACCGGCTCACGCCGAATTTCGCGCTCGGCGTGATGGCCGGCTACGCGCGCACCGGCATTGATTTGAGCCGCAATGGGCGCATCACCGTCGATGGCGGCAAGCTCGGCATCTACGCCACGTATTTCACCGGCGGCTTCTACGCCGACGCCGCCGTGACCGGCGGACTCAATGGCTACGAGACGCGCCGCACCGCGCTCCGGGGCACCGCGCGCGGCAGCGAAAATGGCGGCGAAGTCAACGCGCTCCTCGCCGGCGGTTACGACTGGAAAACGGGCGGGCTGACCGTCGGCCCGACCGCGAGTTTTCAGTACACGCACATCGGCATCGGCGGCTTCACCGAGCACGGCTCGCTCGCGCCGCTGACCTACGGCTCGCAGCGCGCGGAGTCGCTCCGCAGCGCGGTCGGCGCGAAGGCGTCGTACGACTGGCACCTCGGCGGCGTGGTCGTGAAACCCGAGGTGCGCGCCGCGTGGCAGCACGAGTATGCCGACGCCGATTACGCTTTCAGTGCGCGCTTCGCGAAACGCGCCGGCGGGACCTTCACCGTGAACGGTCCGGAGAAAGACCGCGACAGCCTACTGCTCGGCGCAGGGGTGGCGGTGCTCTGGAATGAGCGCACCGCGACCTACGTCTATTACGACGGCGAACTCGGCCGGAACAACTACGACTCGAACAACGTCTCCGGCGGCGTGCGACTGTCGTTCTAAGAGGGAGTACCGAAGCTCGGGTGGCGCGGAAAATTTAACCGCAGATGACGCGGATGTGGATTCTGAAAATCCGCGTCAGTCGGCACCATCCACCTGCCGCGCTGAAATTCCTTACTCCTTTAAGCTCGCGAGGAACTCCACGAGGTCGCGGATTTCGCGCTTGGTAAGCAGGTCGCCCATGTTGGGCGGCATCCCGCTCGGTGCGGTGTCGCGGGCTTTGATTTCGGCCTTTTTCAAGGTGACCGCCGGCGCTCCGGCCATTTGCAGGACAAGCTCCGCGGCGCTTTCGCTTTTGATGATCCCGGCCTGGATGTCGCCGTTTTTCATCGTCACCACGAGCGTCTGAAAGCCGTCGGCGATCTTGGCATTGGGCAGGACGATGGACTCGAGAAAGTAGGCGCGATCCTTTTTTGCCCCGATGCCCGTGAGGTCGGGGCCGGCGTCGCCGCCGCTGCCTTTGAGTTTGTGGCAGCGCAGGCACGCGGCCACGGCGTGCTCGCGGAAAACCGTCTCGCCCGCGGTCAAGTCGCCGCCGGTGAGGCAGGCTTGGAAAGTGGCGAGCGGGTCGGCTTTCGGGAGCGCGTCGGCGTAGGCTTGGAGCTTTACTTTGACCTCGGGCGCGGTGCGTTTGGCGGCGGCTTCGAGGAGTTCCACCTGCACCTCGGCGGGGATTTTTCCGGCTCTCAAATCGGTGAGCAGCGCGGTCAGCGTGCGGTCGGCGGCGGCACCCGGAATGCCGCCGAGCGCGGTGAGCACGGCCTTTTTTTCCGGCGCGGCGGCCTGCGTGAAAACGGCGGCGAGTTGCTCGACGGCCTTGGCGGGATCCAGCTTCGCGAGCATCGCGCTCGCGGAGACGCGCAGGGCTGCATCCTTGTCGGTGAGGGCGAGTTGGATGGCGTCGGGGAGTTTCGCATCGCCGAGCGCGGCGAGGGTTTCGAGCGCGCGTCCGCGGATTTTTGGAGAGGCGTCTTTTTTCGCCATGAGCGCGAGGACGGCGGGGCCGTCGGCTTTCATTTGCAGCGCGGCGGCAGCGTCGAGTGAGGCGAGCACGAGGTCTGCGGATGCCGCGGCGAGCAGCTTCGGCAGCGTGGTGTGGAGCGCGGCAGCAGCGGGTGCGGCGTCGCGCGCGGGGAGGGGACGGAAGACGCCGGTCACGCGGTCGCGGGCGGGCGGCTGCGGCCAGAGCGCGAGGAGTTTCAGCGCCTCGGCGCGGAGCGCGGCGGAGGCATCGTCGCGCGCGGCGAAGTCCGCGAGCGCAGGTGCGGCGGCGGTGCGGAAGTTCGCATTGAGTACGCGAAACATGAGCTGTTCGTCGGCGGCGGGCTTGGCGGCGAGCGCGGCGAGTTGCGGCAGCGCGGTGGCGATGGGCACGTCATTGATCGCGCGCGCTGCTTCGATGACGAGCAGCGGATCTTCGTCGGCGAGGAACTGCGCGATCTCGGCTCGCTCCATGCGACGCATGGCGAGCAGCGCGGCCATGCGAACGTGCGAATCCGCGTGTTTCGCCGCGGCTTGCAGCGCGGGAAAATCCTTCGCCCCCACGAGCGCCATGACATACGCGTGGCGGAGAAACGGATCGCGCTCGCCGATTTCCCGCACCATGAGCAGCACCTGCGGCACACACTCCGCGCGCCCGAGTTTTGCCAGCGCCAGCGCGGAGAAAAAGCTCACGCGTTCCTTCGGGTCGCGCAGGGTTTTCATCAGGCCGTCGTACGCGGCGGCGACGCGGTTTTCGCCGAGCACGCGGGCCGTCTGCGCCCGCACTTCCTCGTCCTCGTCCTCGAGCAGTCTGACGAGCGGCGCGAGCATCTTTGCTGCCGCGCCGGGCACCTTGTACTCCGCGCGGCGCGCGACGCTGCCGAGCCCCCAGATGGCATGCAGCCGCGCGAGCTGCGGCTCGGGAAAGTCCGTCGCGCCTTTCGTCGCCACATCCGTGAAGGAGGCCGCGCCTTCCGGCCGCGCCGCCAGCTCCCACTCGGCTTCGAGGCGGATGCGCTGGTCCTTGTGCCGGAGCAGCAGTTCCAAATCCTGCGCGAGCGTTTGCTTGAAGCCCGCCGCGAGCAGCAGCCGCACTTCCTCAACCTGCGGATCGACGATGGCCGCGGGATCGTACGCGCGGAAAATGCGCCCGCGCGCCGTTCCTTCCCAGCCCTCGCCCCACTCGCTGAAGTAGAGCTTGCTGTCGGGGCCGAAAGTGATGTCCGTCGCCTGGCAGTTGCCGATGAAAACGTGCTCGTCATTCAGCCGGAACGACGCGCCGAGGCGCTGCGCTTCCCACGACGAAATGTTGCTCCGCGCCGAGCTGCCTTTGAACCCGCAGAGGAAAAAATGATCGTCATAGCGGCGCGGCATGCCGGTGCCCGGATTGTAGGCGAGCCCCGAGGGGCCGTCGGGAATGTTCGCGCACGCGGGCAGGATGTACGCGGCCTGCCCGTCGAAGTGCGGCACCCACAGTTTCTCCGCGAGCCACGGGTTGTGATCCTTGCCGAGCGGGTTGTGCTGCCAGCCCACGCGCCAGCCGTAGTCGCCGCCCTCCACGAGGTATTCCCAGCGCTCGCGGTCGCCCTGGTCGGAGTCGTTGTCGCCGGTGAAAAGA
>JAYVNN010000560.1:0-2659 GCA_043758435.1 Chthoniobacter sp. | reverse complement strand
ACGCCGCGCATCGTGAAAATCAACGGCAAGCATGTCGAGGCGCGGCCCGAGGGCGTGGTATTCCTCCTCGAAAACCGCGACCGGCCCGGCATTGTCGGCAAAGTCGGCACACTCATGGGCAAGCACGGCGTGAACATCGCCAGCATGTCGCTCAGCCGGAATGAGGCGGGCGGGCAGGCGCTCACGGTGCTCAATCTCGATTCCGTTCCAGCCGACGCGCTCATCCAGGAACTCATCGCCGAGGGCGACATCAAATCCGCGCAGGTCGTGCAGTTGTGAAAATCACCTTCGCCTCGGAAGCGGCTCTGGCCAAGGATTCGGCGGTCATCCGCTTCGTCCCGCGCGACCAGCGGGCGAAGCTGCAGCCGCCGGTTTCGGAGGAGGAGTTTTCCGGCAAGGCGAACGCGCTGCTCTATTCGCGCGACACCGGCACGCTGTGCGTCGGGCTCGGCGAGCGGGCGAAAATCGACGCCCACACGCTGCGCTCCGCAGCCGGTGCGGCGGCCATGTTTCTGAAAAAAATCGGGCGCTCGCGTGCGGTCGTGCGGCTGGAAGACTGGCCGCAGTTCGCCGGGCCGGTGGTCGAGGGAATGGTGCTCGCGGATTACCGCTTCGAGCGTTTCAAGACCCAGAAAAGCACCGTGCTGGAGAGCGTGAAAATCCAGGTGCTCGCGGAAGATTTGGCGGCGGCGAAAACCGCAGGACGACGTGGCGAGACGGTCGGTGAGGCGACAAACTTCGCGCGCGATGTCGCGAACCAGCCGGCCAACCTGCTCTATCCCGAAACGCTCGCCGACCGTGCGGAAAAGCTGGGGCGCGACTTCGATCTGGAGGTCACGATTTTCGACGAGAAAAAACTGCGCGCCGGAAAATTCGGCGGGCTCATCGCGGTCGGGCAGGGGAGCGTGCGCGGGCCGCGGCTCATCGTCATCGAGCATCGCGGCGGGCCGAAAAGCGAGAAGCCCATCGCGCTCGTCGGCAAGGCGATCACCTTCGACACCGGCGGCATTTCCATTAAACCGGCGGCGAACATGGAGGACATGATCTTCGACAAATGCGGCGGCATGGCCGTGCTCGGCGCGATGGCCGCACTCGCGGAATTGAAGGTCAAGCGCAACGTCGTCGGCATCATCGCCAGCGCCGAAAATATGCCGAGCGGCGGTGCCTACCGCCCCGGCGACATCATCACGACCTACGACGGCAAGCACATCGAGATCATCAACACCGACGCCGAGGGCCGCGTCGTCCTCGCCGACGCCATCGCCTACGCGCGGCTCGACTGCAAAGCCGCCGCCATCATCGACCTCGCCACGCTCACTGGCGCGTGCGGCGTCGCGCTCGGCGATTACGCCGCGGGCTTTTTCACCAACAACGACGCCTTCGGCAAACGCGTCCTCGCCGCCGCGGAAAAAGCCGGCGAGCGCATCTGGCCGCTGCCGCTCTACACCGACTACGAGGAGCAGATCAAAAGCGACGTGGCCCTCATCAAAAACAGCGGCGGACGGCTCGGCGGAGCCTGCACGGCGGCGGCGTTTTTGAAAACCTTCGCCGAAGACACGCCCTGGGCGCACCTCGACATCGCCTTCACCGCCTACCGCGAAAAAGACCGCGCCGACCTTGCTCGTGGGGCCACCGGCTTCGGCGTGCGCACGCTCGTGCAGTTGGTCGAGAGCTGGTAGCGGACGCCGCGCCCTTCAGCGAATCTCGCTGTCCGCCGTGGGCTGCGCCTGCTCCTCGGCCACTTCCGCCGCGTGCTCGCGGGCCTCCACCTTTTCCTGGATTTTCACGATGCCCTTGCGGTTGAAAACCCGCAGCAGCGCGACCACCACGAAGGCCAGCGCGATGGCGGCGATGAGCAGGTGCCCATGATGCTTGTTGTCCACCTTGCCGATGAGCTTGAGCGCCCAACCGGTCGAGTGGAAACCGACGAGCGTGAGCAGGCTCCCCCAGATCGTCAGCGCGAGCACCTCCAGCCCCGCGAACTGCGCGTATGGCAGATGCTGGATGCCCCAAAAAACCGACGACGGATTGCGCGTCCCGTAGATGAACCGCGCGATGAAAATTTCCCACGGCCCGAAGCGCTCCGCCAGCCGCTCGACCATTGGCCCGATGCGCCGATAGACGCGGCTCGACTTGATCGCCACCGAGTTCAGATACCCCACCGCATACCAGCCCGAGTCGTGGATGAGCGCCCCGAGGATCGCCGCCGGGATCACGGTGAAAAGATTCAGGTCCGGCGTGATCGGGTTATCGTCGCCCAGTTTCAGCACCACGCCGATGGCGATAAAGGCGACATCATTCTCCAGCAAAGCGAGCAGGAACGCGGCCCAAAGGCCATAAGTGCTGAGGAAATCTCTCATCGAAAAAAACGGGTCGTGAGAGGTCGCATGGAAGCACCGCGAAGTCACGCGGCAAGTCCGCCTTCGCGCCCCGGACGTGGGGGCAAAGGCGCCCGCGCCTACACCCGCGTGAGCTGATTGCCCACCCGGTAGTGACTCGATGTACAAACAGCGTGTCATCCCGAGCGCAGCCGAGCGCCGAGTCCGCGAGACGCCGGTGGGTTTCGTGGTAAGCGGCACACCTCGGTGGTTCGTTTGACGTTTGGCGCTGGATCGGACCGCCGGGGTCTCTCGACTGCGTTCCGTCCCGCCTGCGCCCG
>JAYVNN010000559.1:0-2665 GCA_043758435.1 Chthoniobacter sp. | reverse complement strand
TGACCTTGTGCTTTTGAAAGTGGCCGAACCCGAGCCGGATTTCGTCGGCTTCGAGCCCGGCCCGCAAACCGTCCGCGTGGCTGTCGCTCACGACTACCGCGCCGAGCATGTGCGGCTCGACGAACTGAAAGCGCAAGCCGCCGCCAGCGGTCTCGCCATCACCGCGCTGCATGTGCAGGGGCCGATCGTGGAAAAAATCCTCGACCTCGCCGCCGAGCGCGACGCGGGCATGATCGTCATGGGCTCGCACGGCCACGGCGCGCTCTACGAACTGCTCGTCGGCAGCATCACGCAGGGCGTTTTGAAAGGCGCGAAATGCCCCGTCGTCGTGGTGCCGTCAGTGGGGAAAAAGTAGGCTCGGCTTGTCCGCCGCTGGGGGAGGGATTGAAACCGCAGAGGTGCAGAGGTTTTGGAGAGATGCGCAGAGGGATGGGTTTGAAATCCCTCCTCAGTCCTCTCTCGCCCCTCTGCGCTTCTGCGGTTAAACAGCGCATCGCTTCCATGAAACTCCCCGTCCTTTTCGCACTCGCGCTTTCCCCCGTCCTCCACGCCGCCGACCAGCCGCAGTGGGGCGAAAAGGACACGCGCAATATGGTCTCCGACGAGCGCGGCCTGCCCGACACCTTCGACCTCGCGACGAAAAAGAACATCGCGTGGATCGCACCGCTCGGCACGCAAACCCACTCCACGCCGATCATCGCGGGCGGGCGCGTTTTCATCGGCACAAACAACGAAATCCCGCGCGACCCGCAGCTCAAAGCCGACTCTGGCGTGCTCCTTTGTCTCGATGAAAACGACGGCCATTTGCTGTGGCAGCTCGTCGTCCCGAAACGCACCGAGGACCAGTATTTCGACTGGCCGAAAACCGGCATGGCCTCGCCCGTGACCGTCGAAGGCGACCGCGCCTACACGCTCACGAACCGCGGCGAAGTCGTCTGCCTCGATGTCGCCGGCATGGCCAACGGCAACGACGGCCCCTTCACCGACGAGGCCGCGCACATGCGCCAGTTCCCCGCGCCGCCGCCGGACTTCAAGCCAGTGCCCGTTAATTATTTTGCCCCGCTGCCCGCGCCCGGCGACCACGACGCGGACATCATTTGGCTCTACGACCTGCCCGCGCAATCCGGCACTTGGCCACACGACGGCGCGCACAGCTCCATCCTCATCCACGGCGACTACCTCTACGTGAACACCGGCAACGGCGTGGACAACACCCACCGCGTCGTCCGTCGGCCCGACGCGCCCAGCCTCATCGTCCTCGACAAAAAAACCGGCCGCCTCGTCGCGCAGGATGACGAGAAAATCGGCGACAACATTTTCCACTCGACGTGGTCCTCGCCTTCTTTCGCCGAGGTAAATGGCAAGCAGCTCATCTTCTTCGCAGGCGGCGACGGCATCGTGCGCGCCTTCGAGCCTGTCACCAAAAGCCCGCCGCCCGGCGAAGTGCCGAAGCTGAAAAAAGTCTGGTTCTTCGACATCGACCCGAGCGCGCCGAAGCAGGACGTGCATCGCTTCACCGGCAACAAGCAGGAAAGCCCCAGCGACATTTACGGCATGCCGGTTTTCTACAAAAACCGCATCTACATCGCCGGCGGCGGCGACATCTGGTGGGGCAAAAACGAAGCCTGGATGAAATGCATCGACGCCACCAAAACCGGCGACGCCACCAGCAGCGCGCAAGTCTGGAGCGCGCCCCTTGATCGGCACGTCATGACCACGCCCGCGATCCGCTACGGTCTCCTCTTCATCGCCGACACCCGCGCCCTCCACTGCCTCGATGCCGAAACCGGCGCGGAGTATTGGAAGCAAGACCTCCGCGGCGAAGTCTGGGCCTCCCCGCTCGTCGCCGATGGCAAGGTTTTCATCGGCACCCGCAAAGGCGATTTCTGGATTTGCGCCGCCGGCAAAGAGCTGAAAGTCCTCGCCAACATCGAAGGCAAATCCGGCTACAGCGCCACCGCCACCGCCGCCAACGGCGCGCTCTATATCGCGACGCAAAACCAGCTCATCAAGCTCCGCGCCGGCGAGGCCAAATAGCGCCCGCCGCCTTCCTCACAGCGCCACGCCGAAGACCGCGGCGATGCGCGCGATGAAGGCGCGGTGCGCGGCGGGCGCGGCGGCCTGCCAGTCCGCGAGCTTGCGGGCGAAGACCTTTCCCTTCACCCGCGGGCCGTGGTTGAGGAAAGTCACCGCCTCCCAGTTTTCCGGCGCCGCCTCGAAGAGCGGGAGGAGCTGCCGGGCCACGATCACGTCCTTTTCGCGCAGGGCCGCGTTGGCGCGCATGGCATTTTCATTTTGCGCGAACCACGCGGCGAAGGTCAGCCCGTCCGGAAGCTGGTGCTCGCGCTGCGCCAGGCGTTCCGTGGCGTAGCGCGCGAGCGCCGCGGAGTAGCCGCGCCAGTTCGGATACGGCGGGCGCGTTTTCCACGTCTCGCTCATGCGCCGCAGGACGAAAAGCGAAGCCGTCTCGCAGAGCGCCTCCTCAAACCACAGGTTCGCATGCTGCGGCTCGTGCCAGCCGCGCATGCCCGCCTCGCTGTGCTGCGCCAGCGCGTGGCAAAACTCATGCGCAAACTGAAACGCAAACTGCGCCCAGCGCGCATTCTCCGCCGCCAGCCCGATGGCGATGCGCCCGTCCGGCCCGCGCCCGAAATCCGTCTGCGGA
>JAYVNN010000558.1:0-8376 GCA_043758435.1 Chthoniobacter sp. | reverse complement strand
GGCGAGGAGTTCGACGTGAGCCGCTACGATCTGAGCCAGGAGACGGACATCCGCCCGCTCGTCGTCGAGACGGTCATCACGTATCTCGAACTCGACGGTCTGCTGCGCCCCACGCGCGCCTTTTACGAGAGCACGCAGGTGCAGTTTTTGAAAAACGAGAGCGCCATCCTCGACGGCCTCAATGACGACCGCCGCCGCTTTTTGTCAGCGCTTTTCAACGCCGGAAAACGCGGCCCGAAATACCTCACGCTCGAACTCGAAGCCGCCGCGCAACGCCTCGGCGAACCGCGCGACCGCATCGCCA
The DNA here is from genome assembly GCA_043758435.1 of Chthoniobacter sp. Lineage (GTDB taxonomy): Bacteria > Verrucomicrobiota > Verrucomicrobiia > Chthoniobacterales > Chthoniobacteraceae > Chthoniobacter. Next base: position 8,072 of record JAYVNN010000558.1, on the reverse strand, counting down.
AGGCGCTGGCGTGGCTGGAGGAAACCGGCGCGATCACGCAAAAGCCCGCCGGCCTGCGCCACGGCTTCCGCCTTTGCGGCGACGCCGCCCAGCGCGACCCCGCCGCCGTCGCTGCCGCGCTCGCCGAGCAATTCGCCCAGAGAGAAACCCGCGACTCCCAGCGCCTCGCCCAAATCCTCGATTTCGCGAGCGCCCCCGGCTGCATCACTCGACGCCTCCTCGCCTACTTCGGCGAACCCCTTGCCGAAGAAAACTGCGGCCACTGCCACTACTGCCGCACTGGCGAACCCGCCGCTGCTGTCGCCCTCCCCGCAACTCCAACGCCCCCTTTCACCGAAGAAGACACCGAAAAAATCCGCGCCCTCATCTTCGAGGAAATCCCCTCGCTCGCGACGCCCCGCGCGGTGACGCGGTTCCTCTGCGGCCTCACCAGCCCCGCGACCACGCGCGCCAAACTTACCAAGCGCCCCGAGTTCGGCCGCCACGCCTCGGTTCCATTCCGCACGGCCCTCACGCAAGTCGAGGCGTGCGGGGAGGATTGACGCTGCGGAGCCCTTGGAGTGCGGTGTGGCGCTGTCGCTTCCCACCGCACTCCAAGGCGGCTTCGCTGGGTCACTCGACTGTCCACGGTCGTTACAAAATCAGATGCGTGTTGAAGTGAATCCCCCGTGGCACCGGCAGCGGCGTGTGCGTCGGGTTTTCGATTGTCACGTCGCCTTGGAAAATCGCGCCGGAGTTGAAGAGGACTTGGCCGTTTACTTTCAGGGTGCGGCAGCCTTTGAGCGAGGGGACGCCGGCGGCGAGGGCGGCTTCGAGTTGCTCGACCATTTTGTAGTGGTGATCGAGTTCGATGTGGGGCGGGAGGCCGTGGCGCTCGGGGATGAGGGCGGCGGTGCCGTCGGGGCGGATGTCGTAGGCGTCGCTGCGGAGGGCGAGGAGGTCGCCGGTGGTTTTCACGGGGGCGAAGCGGCTGCGGGGGACATCGACGGCGCGGGCGTCGGGGAAGCACTCGATGGCGGCACCCATGGCGGTTTCGAGCTGGAAAACGGCGGGCGAATTTTTGTCGCGGGGATCGACGGTTTTTTGGTTGCGGATGAGCGGGAGCGGGAGGGCGCCGTCGGAGGCGGCGAGAGCGTCGCGCAGGCGGTCGAGGCGGAGCCAGAGGTTGTTGGTGTTGAAGAAGCGATGTTTCGCGATGTCCTGGAAGGCGTCCATGTCGGCCTCGGGGCATTGGGCGCTTTCGCGGAGGAGAAGCTGCGCGCCGCGGAGGGCGAGGTGGCCGCCTTTGCGGTCGGACGCGGTGCGGGCGGTGACTTCCATCATGAAGGGCGCACCGCTGTCGGCGAACCAAGTGAGGAGCACGGGGTCGAGGGTTGCGCCGAGGTTGTCGCTGTTTGAGACGAAGACGTAGCGGATGCCGTCGGCGAGGAGGCGGTCGAGGGTGCCGCCGGTGGCGAGGACGGCGTAGAGGTCGCCGTGGCCGGGCGGGCACCATTCGAGTTCGCGATCCTTTTCCCACACGACGGAGCGCAGCGTTTTCGCGTCCACTTTCGGCGTCTTGTTTTGCAGGAGTTCGATGTCGTCGGGGTGGCCGAGCGCGGGATATTTCGCGAGCGCGGCGCGGGTGTCGGCGCTGGTGCTGAAGCTGTTCATCGTGAGCAGGCGCATGTGGCCGCTCGTCTGCCGAAAGTGCAGGACCTGCCGCACGATGAGGTCGAGAAAGGTGAGGCCGTCGCGCACGGGGAGGAGCGATTTCGCGCGCTCCAGGCCCATGCCGGTGCCGAGGCCGCCGTTGAGTTTGAGCACGGCGGTTTCGCGTAAAAGGGCGGGCCGCGGCTGGAGCGTGGCGGAGATTGCGGCGAGGGTGGGCAGGCTGGCGACGGGGCGGATGGTGTCCTCGGGAATCAGCCCGCAGCCTTGCTCGGCGAGCTGCGCGTAGTTGCGCTCGAAGGCGCGGATGGCGGGTTCGCTGACGCCAGCGGCTTCCATTTTTTCTCGAAATTCACGGATCGGCATGCGCGGCATGATGCGGATTCCGCGGCGTTTGTCATCCACCGCCTAAGTCTCGCGCAGGGCGGCGGCGATGGGCAGACGGGCGGCGCGGATGGCGGGGAAGAGGCCGCCGAGCAGGCCGAGCACGGTGGCCCAGACGATGGCGGTGACGAGGAGGGCGGGGGTGACGGCGAAGGCGAAGGTGACCTGGCTGAAGGATTGCCAGTTGATCGTGGAGGCCTGGTAGCCGTCGAAGGCGAGCCACGCGCCGGCGGCACCGAGCACGCCGCCGAGGAGGGCGAGGACGAGGGATTCCGTGAGGACGGAGGTGACGATGGGGCCGGAGCCGAAGCCGAGGGCGCGCAGGGTGGCGATCTCGCGGGTGCGGGCGGAGACGGCGCCGTACATGGTATTGAGCGCGGCGAAGAGCGCGCCGATAGCCATGAGCGCGGCGATGGTGACGCCGATCTTCGTGATGAATTCGGTGACCATTGTGGATTGCTCGGCAAAGAATTCGTCGAGGGTGACGACTTTCACTTTCAACTGCGGATTGGTGGTGAGCGCGTCTTTGAACTGGCTGAACGACGCGGGGCTGCTGAGCCGCGCATACACGGACTGGAAGCTGTCGGCGCGATTGTAGGCGGGCTGGAGCACGTCGGCGTCGCTCCAGATTTCGGATTCCGCGGAGCCGCCGTCGGCGGTGAAAAGGCCGACGATCTGCCAGCGGTTCGGGCCGAGCTTGATCTCGCGGCCGAGGTCGAGTCCGGCAAACGCGCGGGCCGCGCCGGTGCCGACGATGACTTCGTTTTTTCCCGGCTCGAATCTGCGGCCCTGCACGATGCGGATGTTGCCGCGCACGTCGAAGCCGGCGGCGCTCATGCCGCGGAGCGGCACGTTGGCATCGGTGCCGGTCGAGCGTTTGGGCAGATCGACAATGACGAAAAGTTCCGCCGACGTGAGCGGCCCGGCGGCGCCGCGCGCGAGGCCCGGCACATCGCTGACGAGCCGGGTGTCGGCGCGCGTGAGGCCGCTGTTCATCTCGTTGTCCGCGCCGCTGCGCAGCACGATGGCCACGTCCTTTGTCCCGCCCGCCGTGAGCGCCCGCCGGAAACCCGCCGAAATCGCCAGCACGCCGGTGAGCACGAGCACCACGCCCGAGATGCCCGCCACAGCGGTGAGCGACGAGCCCAGGCGATGGGGAATCGTGCGCAGGTTGTAAAGGACGACGGCGAAGATTTGGGAGAACCAGTTCATGGAAAAAAGGTCAGCCGATTTTGCGCAGCGCGACGGCGATTTGCAGGCGCATGGCGGAAAGCGCGGGCACGGTGCCGGCGATGAGGCCGAGCGCGACGGCGAAGACCGCGCCGAGGGCGAGGTCGCGGTGCGGGATGATGAAGACGGGCAGCATCTGCGGAACCGGGCTGCCGCCGAGAGTGACGAGCCACGCCAGGCCCAGCCCGGCCAAGCCGCCGAGGAGGGCCAGCACGCAGGATTCGAGAAGGACGAGGACGAGCACGAGGCTATTGGGAAAACCCATCGCCTTGAGCACGCCGATTTCCTCCGTCCGCTCGCGCACGGACTGGCTCATGGTGTTGCCGGCGACGAGCAGGATGGTGAAAAAAACCGCGCTCACCACGCCCGCGACGATGGTGCCGATGTCGCCGACCTGCGACGCGAAGCCGGCCGCGAAAGCGCCCTCGGGCTCGGCCTTGGTCTCGTGCGGGGAATTGGCAAACTCCTCGTCGATGCGCGCGGCGACCGCTGCGGCCTGCCCGGCGTCTTTCACCCTCACGCCGAACCAGCCGACGGTGCCTTTGCGCTCCTGCGGGCGCGCTTCATCGAAGTAATCGTAACGAAAAATGACGGCGGTTTCGTCCGCGCCTTTTTTGCCCGCGGTGTAGGTGCCGACGATCTCGAACTCCCACTGCGTCTGGCCGGCGGGCTGGCCCCAGATGGGCGAGGTGAAAGGAATGCGTCCGCCGATTTTCCAGCCGTCGGATTTGGCGAAACGGTCGAACGTCGTCTTGCCAACGATGGCCCCGGTGCGGGTTTGTTTCCACCGCGCCAGAACCTCGGGTGTAACGACGACCTCGTGATAGATGCCGAGGTACTTTTCGGGATCGACGGGAAAGGTGGCGATGAAGTTTTTCGGATCTTTGTAGATGCCGCCGAACCACGTTTGCGAGGCCACGGCATCGACGCCGGGGAGCGCGGCGATGCGCGCCTCGTAACTCTGCGGGAGCGGCTGGATGAGCGAGACTTTGTGGCGGACGATGAGCCGGTCGGCTCCCGCCAGATTCACGCCGCCGAGGAAGGCTTCCCTCAGCGCGCAGAGAAATCCGAAGAGCAGAAACGCGACGAAAATGGAGAGCAGCGTGAGTGTAGTGCGCAGCTTTTTGCGCTTGAGGTTGCTCCAGACGAGGCCGAGGAATTTCATGCGGGCGCGGTCGTGGAAAGCTGGCCTTTGTCGAGGTGGACGGTGCGGGTGGCGCGGGCGGAGGCGTGCGGGTCGTGGGTGACCATGACGATGGTTTTGCCGTGCTCGCGGTTGAGCGCCTGGAGGAGGCTCAAAATTTCGTCGCCGGATTTGCGGTCGAGGTCGCCGGTGGGTTCGTCGCAGAGGAGCAGCGTGGGGTCGGAGACGATGGCGCGGGCGATGCCGACGCGCTGCTGCTCGCCGCCGGAAAGGGTGCGCGGGTAGTGCCGCTGGCGATCCGCGAGGCCGACGACTTGGAGCGCGGTGGCGACGTGCTCGCGGCGCTCGCTTTTCGACAAATGCGTGAGGAGCAGCGGCAGCTCGACGTTGCGCTCGGCGTTGAGGGTTCCGAGGAGATTGTAGAATTGGAAAATGAAGCCGACGTGCCGCGCGCGCCACGCGGCGAGCTGGCGGTCGTTAAGGGAGTCGATGCGATCCGCGCCGATCTGGACGGAGCCTGAGTTCGCGCGGTCGAGGCCGCCGATGAGGTTGAGCAGCGTGGATTTGCCGGAGCCTGACGGGCCCATGAGCGCGAGGAATTCGCCGCGCTGCACCTCGAGGTCGAGGCCGGCGAGGACGTGGATTTCCTCGGAGCCGCGGCGAAAGGTGCGGCTGACGTTTTTGATCTGGATGAGGGCTTCGGTGCTCATGGCTTTTTTTCGGAAATGCGGGTGCCGTCGGCGAGGCTGGGCGGCGGATTGAGGACGACTTTTTCGCCGCCGTTCAGCCCGGCGCTAATCGTGGATTCATCGCCGCTCGTCTGCGCGACGGTGACGGCGCGGCGCTCGACGCGGCCATCATGCGCGACCCATACGAGATCGCGACCCTCGCTGTTTTGCACTGCGCTTTTCGGCACGATCACGTTGTTCGCAGGCGATGCCGCTTTCTCCGCGCCGGTGCTTTGAAAAGCCACCTTCACGCCCATGTCCGGCAGGATGCGCGGGTCGAGCTGATCGAAACCGACGCGCACTTTTACGGTCGCTTTCTGCCGGTCGGCAGTGGGGATGATCGCGATGACTTTCCCCGGAATCCGCCAGTCCCCGTAGGCATCGAGCGTCGCCTCCACCGGCTGCTTCGGCTGGATGCGGTTGATGAAGCTCTCGTTCACATCCACTTCGATTTCGAGTGAACTCATATCCACGATCGTGCAGATGCCCGTGCGCGTGAACCCGCCGGCGGACATCGTCGAAATCATCTCGCCGGGCTGCGCATTCTTGGCCGTGACCACGCCGGCGAAAGGCGCGCGGATAATCATGTCGTCGAGCTGCTGCTTCCACTGCTCCACCTCGCGCTCGCGGATGGCGATTTCCGAAGTCTGCCGCACCAGCCGCCCCTCCATCGCCCGCGCTTCCATCTCGGCCCGCCGCACGTCCGAGTCGCTCACCACTTTGGTCGCCGCGAGTTCCGTGAAGCGCTTCAGCTCGCGCTGGGCAAACGCGACGTTCGGCTTTGTCTCCTCGAGAAAAGTCCGCGCTGCATCCAACTGCGCCTGCGCGAGCCGCAGGCTCGCCTCGACATTCGACGCATCCAGCCACGCGAGCACCTCGCCTTCCGCGACCTTCTTTCCCTCCTCCACCAAAACCTCCATGACCTTCCCCGTCACTTTCGAGGAAACCGTCGCTGCCCGCCGCGCGGTCACGTAGCCCGAGGCGTTGAGCAGTGTTTTCGAGTTGCCGCTGGCCGACTGCGCGCGCGCCACCGCGGTCTCCACCGGCACGGCTTGCGCACGGTTTTTCCACCAGAAAAAGGCCGCGCCCAAAATGATGAGCGCAATCAGCACGGGCCCGATCCACGAAGTCTGCGCACGCGCCGCGTCGCTGCGGCGTTCGATGCGCAGACCGTCGAGCGTGGGTTTTTCGGGATTCATGCGGGCGGCTGTGAAGCCGCGCGAAGATTGCCGCTGTCGTTCGCGCTGACAAGCGCGGTGCGTTTTAGAAAAGCCGCAGCGCCGTCACCGCGATGGAGCCGGTAAAGCAGGTGTCCACGTCCGTGCCGGGATTGCGGGCGCGGGCCTGGTAGTCGCCGTCGTAGAAATGGTGGCCGTTTTCGCCGGGGCGATAGCTGAGCGGGAGCGGGTGCGGGTCGAGCGGGCAGAAAACGATGGCGGGTTCCGGCGCATCGGCGGCGAGGTGCGGGAGGTTCACGTTGTAGAAAAGGCCGGGCTCGATTTTGCGCGCGAGCAACTCGGTGAGGACGCGCGCGACCCAGCGCGTGGCGCGCGGCCAGTCGGGGGCGGTGTCGTCGCGGAGGTAGTGCGAAAAGGCGATGCCGGGCCAGCCGTGGAGCACGGCCTCGCGCACGGCGGCCACGGTGCCGGAGTAATAGACATCCGCCCCGAGATTGCCGCCGTGGTTGATCCCGCTCAGCACCCACTGCACGTCCGGCGCGACGCGCAGCAGCCCGAGCCGCGCGCAATCCGCCGGCGTGCCATGCACGGCGAAAGTGTCCGCCCCGCGCGGTTCGAGGCGCACGCCCTTTTCCCACGTAATCATGTGGCTCACGCCCGACTGCGGCCCGGCGGGTGCGACGACCACGGGCTCGCCAAAGTCGCGCGCCGCCGCGAGCAGTGCGGCGAGGCCGGGCGCTTCGATGCCGTCGTCATTGCTGAGGAGGAGTTTCATCCCCGCAGGTTAGCGGAGCGTGCGCGGTGGGAAAGCCTCCTCGCACCGGCGGGAATCGCCTTGCCTCCGCCGCGCCCGCACTCCTAGCGTCGTTCGCACTCCCATGAACCTCCGGCACCTTCTCACCCTCGCCGCGGTCATGCTGGCCCTCGGCACCACCCTCCGCGCGCAAGTCACCATCGAGCAGATGGCCGCCGACCCGAAGCTCTGGCCCGCCGAGGTCAAGATCATCCAGGCCGCGACCATCCAGCTTTGGGAAAACGGGCGGCCCAGCGGCTCCGTGCAGGGCACCGTGGGCACGGTCGTGCAGGTGAAAAAGGTCGAGCCAGGGCGGCTCACCATCCAGTCCGGCACCGCCGTCGGCAGCATCGTCCCCACGGCCACCGACATCCTCACGCGCGTTCCCGGCGCGGCCCCGGCGGCGGCTGCCGCGGGGAAGCCCGAGAGCATGCGCACGGGCGTGAAACTGGTGCGCGGCAAATGGACCGTTACCGCCGACAACGAGATCGAGCAGCACGACACCAAGGACGGCGTTTCCAACGCCTACAAAGTCATCCCCCAAACCGGGAAGATGGAATACCGCGCGAAGTACAAATACACCGGCGGCCGCAACTCCGGCATCACCATCTACATCATGTGCGACGACGCCGACAAAACCGAGCGCGGCAACGCCTACCTCCTCGTGGACGGCAACGACGACAAGGCCCATGGCAATTTCATCATCAACCGCGTGACCGACGACAAAACCAAGGACATGAAAAAATTCGATGTCCCCTCCGCCGGCGGCCAGTGGGTGGACTTCCGCGCCACCTACGACTCTGCCACCGGCACCGTCGAGGTCACCCGCAACGGCAAAGTCCTCGGCTCCTGGACCGACCCCAGCCCGTTGAAAGACGGCAAGCATTTCTCCATCGGCACCTACATGACCCACGCGAGCTTCAAGGACATCGAAGTCCATCCGCTGCCCTGAATCTGTCGTATAA
>JAYVNN010000557.1:0-23779 GCA_043758435.1 Chthoniobacter sp. | reverse complement strand
GCGCTGCCGGAGAACCACGGCGCGGTCGATGGCGCCGTGCCGCTCGCCGAACTCGCGCCCGACCTGCTCCGCTACACGCTGCCCAGCCGCTACTGCGACTCGGACCGGCTGATGAATTTCGCCTTTGAAAAATTCGGCCAGGTGCCGCACGGGCTCCGGCGCGTGCAGGCGATCTGCGACTGGGTCCACCGCAATGTCCAATACCGCTGGGGTGCCGGCAGCCCGCACACGGCGGCCAGCGAAATCATCGCGCAGGGTTACGGCGTCTGCCGCGATTTCGCGCACGCGGCGATCGCGCTCTGCCGCTGCTTCAATCTGCCGACGCGCTACGTCACCGGCCATGTGCCCGATGTGGCCTTCCAGGATTCCGGCACGGCGATGGATTTCCACGCCTACATGCAGGTCTATGTCGGCCACCGCTGGCAGACCTTCGACGCGCGCTTCAACGTCCCGCGCATCGGCCGCATCAAAATCGCCTGCGGCCTTGATGCCGTGGACGGCGCATTCTCCACGCTCTACGGCGCGGCGCAGCTCGCGTGGTTCCATACGTGGGCCTACCAGATCGATCCCGCCGAGGTGAAACTCGGCGATCCCATCGACCTCACCAAGCGGCTCTGCGGCACCCCGCAGCTTCTTTTTCCGCCGCGCGTGCAGGCCGTGGCGGCGTAAAAATCCGCGCCTACGCAAACGCCGCGCGCAGCATGGCGATGCTTTTCGGAACCGCGGTTTCCGCCGGTTCCTTGCCCTCCATTTCGAGCGATACGTAGCCCGTGTAGTTCGCGTCGCGCAGAATTTTCGCGATGCGTTTGTAGTCCAGATCGAGCGTGTAAAACTCCCCGCCGCCCGGATACGTCTTCGCCTGCACAAAGACCGTCTTGGGCGCGATGGCGGTGAGTTTGTCGTAGGGATCTTCGAGGAAATTCCCCGTGTCCATCAGCGCGCCGAGCCACGGCGATTCGATGGCGTTCAAAATGCGCAGTTGTCCCTCCGGCGTGTTCGTCAGCCCCCAATGATTCTCCAGCGCGAGGATCACGCCGCGCTGCGCCGCCAGCTCCAGGCATTTTTGCGTGGACTCGATGCACCACTTGAAACCGTCATCCACCGTCATCCCCTCCGGCACTGGCTCGATGCCGCGCGCTTTCATCAGCTCGTCAAAACCCTTGATCGTTTTCCACCGCCCGCTGTTCAGCCGGATGCACGGCACGCCGAGCGCGTAGGCGATCTCGATGCACTTCTCGGTATGCGCGATCCACTTGTGCCGCTCCGCCGGATTCGGCGACACGAAGTCCTGATGGATCGACAGGCACACGAGATCCACGCCCGAGCGAAACGCGTGGCGTTTCAACCGCTGGCAATAGGCATGCACCGTGGCGTCGAGCGGGCCGAGTTCGTCGCAATCCATCTGCCGGTGCAAGATGTCCACGCCCTCCACGCCGAGCGCCGCGGCTTTGCTGATGACCGTCTCGATCGGCGTCTTCTGCTCCGTGAAATGCCAGTACGAATACGACGAGATGCCGAGCTTGATCGGTGTCTTCGGAGCGGCGGGGGTCTGCGCAGCGAGCTGCGAATCAAGCGCCCAAGCCGCTCCGGCAGCGGCGCTCGCGGTGAGGAACTGGCGGCGGGAGGCGTTCATGGCGCGAAGGTTGCCGGTGCGCCGATGAAAAGCAACGCTGCTCCGCGACGCTACTCCTCGCGCACGTCGCGGTGTTTGAAAACGGGCAGCTTGAGCTTCCAGCGCACCGCCGCGAGCCGCAGCGCGAGCGTGACCGCGGCCCCGGCGAGCAGCGCGATCTGCGGGTCGGGCAGCCAGCGCAGGAGCAGGAGAAAACTCACCGCCCCGCACAGCGAAGCCGTGGCGTAGAAATAAATCTCCGAGCGGAAGACGAGCGGGATTTCGCCCGTCAGCGTATCGCGCAGAATGCCGCCGGCGACGCCGGTGACCACGCCGAGCGTCACCGCCACCGGCATCGGCGCGGCAAAGAGCAGCGCCTTTTTCACCCCGATCATCGTGAAGAAAGCGAGCACCACCGCATCCGCCACGATCAGCGCGAGCGAGCTGAACGTATGCACCCGCGCGATGAAAAACGCGACGAGCGCCGTGCCGACGGCGATGAGGATGCAGTTGCCATCGCGCACCCAGAAAACCGGCGTGTCGCCGAGCGCGAGATCGCGGATCGTGCCGCCGCCAAACGCCGCCACCAGCGCGAGCACCACGACGCCAAAAAGATCGACATGCTTGCCCCGCGCCGCGAGCACGCCGGAGAGCGCGCCGACGGCGACCCCGAACTGTTCGAGCCAGTAGAGCATCGCCGCGCCGGCGGGTTAGAGCTTGAGCCGCGGGTCTTCCGCGAGCAGCTCGGCGAGCGAGGGCCAGCCCTGGTCATCGAGCGCCTGGAAGGCGTGGAGATAAACCGCGACGACCCCAGGATCGTGCTTCGCAAAAAGCGGCTCGATGGCCTTGGCGAGATCGGCCTTCGCGGGCGCGGGCGGCAGCGCCTCGATGGTGCCGTTCGCATCGTGCGCGATGCCGAGGCCGTCGAGAAAGTCGCAGAGCAGTTTCGCGTGCGCGCCGACGAGCCAGATTTGCAGCATATGCGCGGCGATGGCGCTATTCACCGCGCGCGCCAGCACGTCGCGCATCCACTCGTAGCGTTCGGGACGCGGCTTCCGCGTGACGAAAATCATCCGCAGCTTTCGCTGCTTCGCGAGCGTGTCGATGGTCGTCTGGTAGAGTGGCTTTTCGTTTTTCTCGAGAAAGCTGAAAAGCTGATCCGCCACGGCGGGCGGCATGTGGGCAAAGATTTCGTGGGGTGTGGGCATGGGGGCGCGAAGTTAGAAACGGCCCGCGCAAAGTCGAGCGCGCTTTCCCGTCGCGCGCCCGCCGCCGCTTCTGCTACCGACAGCGCATGCCACCCATCGACGCTCACGTCCACATCGTCGGCAATGGCGCGCGCGGCAGCGGCTGCTGGCTGCGCCTGGGCGGACGGCATCGCTGGCTCGCGAAGTTCATGCTCCGGCATCTCGGACTGCCGCAGGACATCGCGCAGCCGGACTTCGATGTAATCTACGTCGAGCGTCTGCTCGCGCTCGTCGTCGGGTCGTCGCTCGGCTCGGCGGTCATCCTCGCGCAGGAGCAGGTCTATGACGACCGCGGCGCGCTGATGAAAGACGCGGGCTCTTTCCATGTGCCAAACGACTACGTCCTCGCGCTCGCGAGGCAGCACCCCGAGTTTCTCCCCGCCGTCTCCATCCACCCCGCGCGTGCCGATGCGCTCGACGAACTCGACCGCTGCCTCGCCGCCGGCGCGGTCATGCTCAAGCTCCTGCCCAACTGCCACAACGTCGATTGCAACGACCCGCGCTACGCTCCGTTTTGGAAAAAGATGGCCGCCGCCGGGCTGCCGCTGCTCGCCCACACCGGCGGCGAAAACACCGTGCCCGTCATCCGACCGGAACTCGCCGACCCGCGCCGCCTCACGCTGCCGCTGGAGTGCGGCGTCACCGTCATCGCTGCGCACTGCGCCACGCGCAGCGGCCTGCGCGATCCCTGCTACTTTCACGCCTTCGCGGAAATTACCGCGCGCTTTCCGAATCTCTACGGCGACAACAGCGCCTTCAATCTCCCCATGCGCGGCGAGCACACCCGCGCCGCCATCCGCGAACCGCTCGCCTCGCGCATGATTTACGGCAGCGATTTTCCCGTGCCGATCATGGGCCTCTGGTCGTGGCTGCGCGGCTTCATCGACTGGAAAAATTACCGCCGCTGGGAACGCCACCCGAACGCCCTCGAACGCGACTACCAGCTCAAACGCGCGATGGGTTTCCCCGAGGAATCCTTCACCCGTCTCCACCGCCTGCTCCGCCGCGTGCGCTGATGTCCGACTCCTCCGAAGAGCGCCAGGCCCGGCGCGCGGTCCCGACCTCCACCCGCCTCCGCATTCTCCGGCAGATTTGCGGCGACTTCCGCCGCGCCGTCCGGCCCGCGCCGCATCATCCGCAGCCCGCGTCGTGGTCGGATGAAAAAGTGACCGCCGCGTGGCTCGGACATGCCACGGTGCTCGTGAATTTTTTCGGCGTGCGCATCCTCGCCGACCCGGTGCTTTTCACGCGCTGCGGCATCCACATCGGCCCGCTCACCGTCGGCCCGAAACGCCACATCGCCGCCGCGCTCACGCCCGCCGAACTGCCGCCCATCGACCTCGTGCTGCTTACCCACGCGCACATGGATCACCTCGACCTCCGCACGCTCCGCGCCCTGCCGCGCGACACCGTGGTCGTCGCCGCCGCGCAGACCGCGGACATTTTCCGGCGCGTGAAATTCCGCGAAGTCATCGAACTCGACTGGAATGAAACGCGCGAGATTCAGACCGCGCGCGGCGGCGTCACCATCAGCGCCTTTCAACTCCGCCACTGGGGCGCGCGGATGCAGTACGACGACTTCCGCCGCTACAACGCCTACCTCCTCGAACGCGGCGGCCGCCGCCTCTGCCACATGGGCGACACCGCCCGCACCGACGCGCGCGTGCTCAGCTCACGCGGGCCGATTGATCTGCTCTGCGCGCCCATCGGCGCGTATCACCCGTGGGTTCACGCGCACTGCTCGCCCGAGGAAGCCGCGGCCATGGCGGACGAAGCGGGCGCGCGTTTCTTCATGCCGATTCATCATCAGACTTTCAAACTGAGCTGGGAGCCGATGGACGAACCCATCGCGCGTCTCCGCGCGGCTCTGGCAAAGGATCCGCAGCGCCTTGCACTCACCGAAATCGGCCAGACCTTCACCCTGCCGTAGCGCGCGCGCCCCTTAGAGTATGTACCGAAAGTCCATTCAGGCCGCGAGGCGTGAGATGAGCTGGCGGGAGGCGGCGAGGAGGATGAAGGCTTCGGAAGAGTCGGTGCGGAATTCGAAGTCTTTGCTCAAGCGGCGGAAGCGATGGAGCCAGCCGAAGGTGCGTTCGACGACCCAGCGGCGCGGAAGGACTTGGCAGGCTGTGGCGTCGTCGCTGCGGCGGACGATTTCCAGGCGCAAGGCGCGCGCGCCGAAGCGTTCAGTCATCCAACCGGCGAGTTTGGGGCCGGCGTAGCCGCCGTCGGCCCAGAGGAGTTGGAGGTCGCCCAGGGGTTCGTCGATCTGCTCGAGCAGGAGGGTGGCTCCAGCGCGGTCCTGGAGGCTGGCGGCGTGGACGCGCACGTTTAGAGCAGATTAAAGAAAACTGTAGCCGCATGACGCAAACCAACCCCGGACATCTTGGGGTGTGACGGCTTGCAAAGCTCGAGCGATCGCCTTGACCAACGCTCCGGGGGTCCGGGCTTCGGCACTGCGGAGGGACTGTTTGACCTTGCTCCACATTTTCTCGATCGGGTTGAGGTCGGGCGAGTAGGCCGGCAGGAAGCGGACCGAGGCTCCGGCCCGTTCGAGCAGCGCGAGGGTGAGGTCATTCTTGTGCGGCGAGAGATTGTCCATGATGACGACATCGCCCGCGCGCAGCGTCGGGCAGAGCACGCGACCGACATATGCCCGGAAGACCGCCGGGTCGGTGGCGCCCTCGATGGTCATGCAGGCGGTGGAACCATCCAGGCGGATGGAGGAGATCATGGTGGTCGTGTGCCAGTGGCCATGCGGCGCGCGCGCCTGCACTCGCGCGCCGCGTGGGGCGCGGCCCCGCAGGCGGGTCATATTGGTTTTCGCCGCCGACTCGTCGAGGAAGACCAGCCGTGCGGGATCCCAGCCGGCCTGCCCTGGACACCATTTCCGGCGGGCCTGCGCGATGTCGGACCGCTCCTGCTCGCTGGCGCGCAGCGTCTTTTTTTATAGGTCAGCCCCAGCGCTGCCAGCGCGGAGTGGATGGCGGGCAGGGAACATTCCAGGGCCACGGCGGTGCGCAGTTCCTTGAGCGTCAGATCCGGTTTCTTGGCTAGGAGCGAGTGCATCTGGCGATGATGGGCCGGGAGGATCTTCGGCTTGCGCCCAGAGCGGTGATGGCGATGGCCGATCTCGCCGGTGTGCCGGCGCTGCTGGAGCAGCTTTTTCACCATGCCGAGCGACACCCGGTAACGCGCCGCGATCTCTTCACGGGTACCATCCCCGTGGTCATACGAGGCCAAGATCCGTTCGCGCAGGTCCAACGAGAGTGTTCGCATGGCCGGAGGATGCCACTACCGGCCCGCAGAGGCTACAGTTTTATTTAATTCGCTCTAAAGCACATTTGTAATTACTAGAATCAGGACTTCCGGTACGTACTTTAAGAGGATGGACCGGAACTCGGATGGCGCGGAAAATTTAACCGCAGAGGGCGCAGATGACGCCGATGGGGATTCTGAAAATCCGCGTCAGTCTGCGAAATCTGCGGTTCAACTCCGACTTCCGATCCACCCCGCTACGAGCCGAATTTCACCGCCGGCAGGTGCGTCTCCGGCACCATGCGCCGGATGAAATCCTGGATCAGCGCGTCCGTTTCCTTCTCGGTGCGGCCGTTCTTATTCATGTCCTTGGTGATCGTGGCGGCGACGGTGAAGTAGGCCCAGCGCTGGTTGTAGCCGTGCAGCAGCCGGTCGCTGATGTCGATGACCGTGCGCCGCACATGCGAGCCGGTGGTGTCCGCGCAGCCGGTGAACCAGTAGTAGTTGAGATTGGTGTAGGCAAACTGCCGGCCCTCCTTGGTGGGCACCATTTGCATCTCCTTCAGCCGCCTGGTCGTGAGCGTGCCGCGCTCGGGGACCGCGACTTTCACGGACGACGAATCCTCCTGCGTCCAGCCCTGCGCGAGGAGGCAGCGCTCGGGGCGGTGGATGCCGGTGTTCATGTCGCGCCCGGCGAGGACGATCGTCGCCTGCAATTCGTCCCCCCGTCCGTTCGTGTAGGTCTTGCGCGCAAACTCCGTCTCTTTCCCGAGGATGGAGATTTCCTTGTCGGTGATCTTCATGTCTTTGCCGCTCCATTCGCCGACGGTCGCGGGCAGTTCCATCTTCACGCCCACGGGCTGCTCCACGGTCTGTTTGGGCAGAAAAAAGACGGCACCCATCGCGAGCAGTGCGGCGAGCAGGACGGCGAGGCGTTTAGTAGTCATAGGAGACGGGGCCTTCGGATTTGCGGCCGGGACGCGGGGCTTCGGGCTTCACCGCATCGGTGGCGACCTTGCGCCAGTCCAGGTTCAGCAGCTTGCTGAAGCCGACCATCGCGCCGACGGCGATGGGGAAAAAGACGAAGCCCGAGTAGTCGTGGTAAAGTCCGCCGGCGAATTTTTCGCTGATGAACCGGGCGATGAGGACGACGCTGAAAACGCGGCCCACATTGCCAATGAGCGCGAAAATAATCGAGCAGCCAAAGATGACCCACTGCTTCCACGTCTCGCGCTGGGTGAAGTGGACGTAGAGCGCGCTCAGCGTGGTCATGGCCATGAGCGAGTGGATGCCGCTGCAGCCCTCGGCGATATCGAAATTGAAGGTGCCGTCGAGCGCGTGCAGGGTGGTGCCGATTTTCTCGATGCGCACGCCGATCAAGGTGGAGAGCGCCTTTACCGCCGAAGAGACGAGCAGTTGCAGGTTCACCGTGCCCTGCACGATGCCGCCGATGGGCACCATGAAAAGCAGGAACAGGCACGGAAAGATGAAGACGCGCGCCGTTTCGCGCCCCCACAGGTAGCGCACGCCGCCGTAGAGCAGCAGCGGCGCGGCGACCACGGCCATGCGCGGCTGGAGCGTCCACACCGAGAGGATGAAGGCGAGCACGCCCGCGACGACCCACGCGAGGCCGGCGTTCGAGGGCTCCTTGCGCGCGCGCTGAATGTCGGCGCGGTGATACCAGATGAGCCAGAGGGCGATGGGCAGCACGCCCCACGCATGCTCCTGGTTGTTCTCGGCATTCCACGAGCGCCAGGTCCACATCGCCGGGGTCTCCTCGCCATTGCGGAAGACGTAGAGAAAGCCATAAAAATACGCCGGCACGGCGGCGCAGCCTGCGAGCAGCGCGGCGGCGGCAGGGTTCGCGGCGCACCATTTTCCAAAGCGCGAGAGCACCTCGCCGGGTTCAGGCGGCGGGACGGGTGGGGTCGGGGTTTCCGGCATGGCCCGCGGAATGTAGGGAACGCCGCGCGCTTTGCAAACCGCCGCGCGCTCTCTACTTTCCCGCCCGCTTTGTCCCACGAAACTTCACCGCCCGTCATCCCTCGCTTCAACGTCCTCGGCGTTTCCCTCAGCGCGATGAATCTCGCCATCGCCACCGATGCCGTGCTCGCCGCGCTGCGCGCCCGGCGCAAAGGCTACGTCTGCGTGACCGGCGTGCATGGCGTGACCGAGGCGCAGGACGATCCCGCTTTCCGCCGCATCCTGAACGCCGCCTTCCTCAACACCACCGACGGCATGCCGCTCGTCTGGCTGGGCCGCCGCGCCGCCGGCTCATTTGTCGATCGCGTCTATGGGCCGGATTTGATGCTGGAGATTTTCCAAGCGACGCAGGCGACCACGTTCCGCCATTTTTTCTACGGCGGAGCGCGTGGCGTCGCGGAGGAGTTGCAGGCGAAGCTCGAGGCGCGTTTCCCCGGCGTCACCATCTGCGGCACTTACTGCCCGCCCTTTCGTCCGCTGACTGAGCCCGAGCAGGCGGCTTTCCTCGCGCTCGTTGGCGAAAAAAAGCCCGACATCATCTGGGTCGGCCTGAGCACGCCGAAGCAGGAGCGTTTCATGGCCGAGTATCTGCCCCGGCTCGACACCACACTCATGTTCGGCGTCGGCGCGGCTTTCGACTTTCACTCCGGGCGCGTGCGGCAGGCTCCACGCTGGATTCAGCGCTCCGGCCTGGAGTGGTTCTACCGTCTCTGCAGCGAGCCGCGGCGGCTGGCCCGGCGCTATCTGGTGAATAACCCGCTCTTTCTCTGGCGCATCGCTGGGCAGTTGTCTGGCCTGCGCAACTATCCACTTGAAGAAGCTCCCGCCCCGTAGAAAGTGCCCGCTCTTTTCACCTAACCCCCAACTCCCCATCCCATGTCAAAAATTCTCGTCTGCGGCGCCGGTGGCTTCATCGGCGGACACCTCATTGCCGACCTCCGCCGCCAGGGCCACACCGATCTCCGCGCCGTGGATAAGAAGCCCTTCGCCGAATGGTACCAGCGTTTCGACGACGTGGAAAACTTCCACCTCAACCTCGAACGCCTCGAAGACTGCGAGCAAGCCGTGGAAGGCTGCGATGTCGTCTATAACCTCGCCGCCGACATGGGTGGCATGGGTTTCATCGAGCTGAACAAGGCGCTCTGCATGATCACGGTTCTGATCAATACGCACATGCTGCTCGCTGCGAAAAAATTCGCCGTGCAGCGCTTCTTTTACGCCTCCAGCGCGTGTGTCTATAACGCCGACAAACAGCGCGACCCCAACCACACCGCCCTCGTCGAGGCCGATGCCTACCCCGCGATGCCCGAGGATGGCTATGGCTGGGAAAAGCTCTTCAGCGAACGCATGTGCCGCCACTTCCGCGAGGACTTCGGCGTCCAGACCCGCGTGGCCCGCTACCACAATGTCTATGGACCGAACGGCACTTATGACGGAGGCCGGGAAAAGGCACCCGCCGCCGTCTGCCGCAAAGTCATCGCCGCGAAACTGAGCGGGAATAAGAACATCGAAATCTGGGGCGACGGGCACCAGACGCGCAGCTTCATGTATATCGACGACTGCCTCCACGGCACCCAGATGCTGCTGAATAGCGAATTCATCGAACCGATTAACATCGGCAGCAGCGAAATGGTCTCGATCAATCAGCTCGTGGATCTCGTGGAAGACATCGCCGGCGTGAAACTCCAGCGGAACTACAAGCTCGACGCCCCCAAGGGTGTGAATGGCCGTAACTCCGACAACACACTTATCCAGAAGGTCTTTGGTTGGGAGCCGAGCATGAAGCTGCGCGCCGGACTGGAAAAGACCTATCGCTGGATCTACGACGAAATCGTCCACGCCAACGCCGCCGGCGGGACTTCCGTGGTCAATCGCTCCTGACCGCGGGCGCTGTCCGGCGGATGGCGATGTAGGACTTGGGAATCACCCACAGCATCCGCTCGGTCATAATCTCGCAGTCGGGAAACAGTGCGCGCATTTCCGACTTTCGCAGCAGGCGGATGGTCTCCAGCATCGCCGTGATCTTCCCGGCATCCGGGCGCTCGACCCATCCCCAGACCGTGCCCCAGCGCAGGATCACCCTCTGAATCGAGCGCGGTAGGTAATGCACGAAAGGAGTCATGTAATGCGGCTCGATGGGGCACGCGTAGGCCGGGGTCTGCACCCATAAGTCTCGGGCCACGCGCCGGATTTCCGCGGCAAACTCCTGCTGGCGCTCCCAGGTGCAGACATGCTCGATGACGCTGTTGGAAAACCCGATGTCATAGCTCTTGTCCGGCATGGCAATGGCGCAGCCGTCGCCAATCAAAGTCTGGATGTTATGGCCTGGAAAAGGCCGGGCATCCCACGACAACCGGTGCAGGTTCAGCGCATCAATGCGCTCCACTGGCTGAGGCTGCGCCGCCCAAAAGTCGGGATAACCGCCCACATCGAGCAGGATGTCCGACTGCTTGGGCTGCATCACTTTGAGGAACAGTTCAAAGCGCCGCCTGCGCCAGTTCTTGGTCAACGGACGGAGCAGGGTGTGGATGTTCAGCGGCATCGTGTGGCTGCTTATTCGCGGAGCGCGGCAGGCCCGTCCCAGCCGCTCTTGACCGGGTGGATCGTCCACGCACCCCGGCTTCGTGCTTCACCGATCTCGGAAGCGCGGTCGCCGATGTGCCGGACAAAGCGCGTCTGCGGGCCGTAGTCGCGAACCCGGAATCCGAGGTGATGCGCGAGTGTGGGTGGGAAGATTTCCACATACATCGGGTGCGGTTCCGCCGTCGCGGCCACGGCGGTAAAGGCCTCGCGCGTCCAGAAAGAACCTGTCGCGATCATGCTCAGAACGACGCGCGGCTCACGGCGGCAGGTCACTTTTTTCCAAAACGGAAAGAACTGCGGGTCGCTCGCATGGCTGAGGTAATGCGCGCAGTTCGTCTCATCGACCCGGCGAAGATGATAGCCCAGGACATCGGCCCGTTCTGCTTCCATCAGGCCGACCTGCCTTTCGTTTAAGTCCCGAACCAAAGGCAGATGATCGTACTCTGCGAAATGGACATGGGTGTAACTCCGATCCTTCATCCATGACGTCACTTCGCGAAAGACCCCGCCATAGCCCTGCCTTTCCCGCGGGTGATCCTTCGTGCGCAGGCGTGCGTCGTCGATGAATAGCTTTGGCCCGAAAGTGAGCGCGTCAAAATCCCCCCGGCTGCCGCCGTAGGCGATGACGATGCTTTCGCGCGGTACGTACTGTGCCCACCACTCCACCATCGCCGCGATGGCGTTACTCCGCTGGTGGGTTAGGAGGACGTTGAGAACTTGCTTCATGCGGAAAATCCGGCGGCTGCAGGACGGTGAAACCGATGTCCTGTTTCCAAAAGGTCAGCCGCTTTTGCGGGAGAAAGACCGGCTTCACCTCGGCCTCAAGACCGATGACCGCGATCTTTCCACGCCACGGGAAAAGAAACGCGCGTCCCAGCACCTTGCCCGTTTCTGCGTCGGTGATCTTTGAACCCACGCTGCGGGCGAGAGTTATCACGACCCGGCGGACGAAGTTAAAAAGCTGAGCCATGCGTGGAGGTTATTCCTTGCCCGTCGGGCGCAGCTTGGTCTTTTCCTTGTCGTATTCGTAGAAAGGTTCGCGGAACAGGTAGAGCAGCCAGTGGGCGAACCCTGCGAGCGGGGAGTGATAGCCGAGCCAGGCGAGGAAGGCGTTGTTAAAACAAATCAGTCCGGGGTAGTCCGTCCACTTGCGCACGAGGTAAAACTTCTCCTTTTGAAAGCGGGCGATGTCGCCATCCAGCGCGATGTCGGCAAACTCCGTCCACCAGCCGCGCGACCGGAAGTATTGCAGATACTTCACCCGCGTCTCATCAATCTGCATGATCCGGCAGCACACGCGGTCGGCTGCGACCAGGTCATTTGAGCCGAGGACAAAATTCATATCCACGACATCGCCCAGCATCGGGCCCGTGCGGTTCAACCCATAACGCCCGTCGATGATCGAGTAGGCATGCGGCAGGCGGCTGTTGAACTCATACATGACCTCGGAAAAATAAGGATGCAGCTTGAGCCTCACGCTGGGTTCCTGAATGCAGCCCCACTGGTTCTTGATCGACATGGAGACCTGCGTGTTCATGTGAATCTTCGGCACGGGCAGGGTGATGAAGGCATCTATCTCATGGGTCATCAGCCGCGGCACAGGCACGCGCAGCAGCCGCCAGCCAGCCTTTACCTCAATCCACTCCGGCTCGGTGAAACTCACGTTCACGATTTCTGCGCCCGTCTCCGCGGCCAGCTTGTCGATACCCATGCCTTTGAAAACCTCATCAATGGAAAAGCGGTTGTAACCTCCGCTGTCGGCCTCGCCGATGATGACTTTATACCCACGGCTTATCAGACAGACCGTGACGGCGCGGAGACAGTCGAGCGAAGTCATAACGCCGGGACGAAACTCAGGGAAGGTCAGGTTCGGCTTGAGAAAGACGCGTCCGCCGGGGGGCACTGTTTTGAAAAAGCCGGTCTGCTCCAAGGTCTCCTCAATGACCGGGGCATAGGCCGCACCTTCGAGACGCTTGAGGACGACGATGGGGTTCTTGGTCATTTCCTGATGAGGCATTCTTCGTAAACGTCCTCGATCTTTTCCACCATCTTTTTGAGGTCGAAGCGCTCCTCGATGCGCCGCTGTCCGGCCTGGCCAAACTGCTCGCGCAGGGCCGCGTCGCCGAGCAGCAGCGCGAGTTTTTCCGCCAGCGCGGGCGCGTCGCCGGGCGGCACGAGGTAGCCGGTTTCGCCGTCGGCGACCTGCTGCACGGAGCCGCCGATGTTGGTCGCGATGACGGGCAGGCCGAGGCACATCGCTTCCATGACCACGCCGCCGAAGGGTTCCGGCTGCGCGGAGGGGAGCACAAAGACATCCATCGCCGCGTAGGCGGGCAGCGGGTTTTCCAGCTCGCCGGTGAAGACCACGTCGCCCTCGAGTCCGTGCTCGCGGATGATCGCGGCGAGTTCGTCGAGGTGCCATTCATTGCCGGGAAAAGGTGCGCCTACGATGACGTAGCGCGCCCGCACTCCGCGCGCTTTCAGCAGCCCCGCGGCGTGCAGCAGCACTTCCTGGCCTTTGCGGATGAGCTTGACCCGCCCGACGCAACCCACGACCGGCCCATCGCCGAGCTGGTACTCCGCGCGGAACTTTTCCCCCGCCGCCGGATCACTGGGCGCAAACTCGGCCAACTCGAAACCGTCATGCACCACGGTCGCTCCGTAGCAGGGCGGGAACTGCCCGGCGACCGCGTCGGACACCGCGAGGATGCGCGAGGAAAAGGCGTGGATGAAGCGGGCATAGAATTTCCAAAAGAGCGGGAACTCGAGGAACCAGTCGCGGATGTGCCAGACATTCGGCACACCGGCGAGCGCCGCCGCGAGGCCGGGCGAAAGCATCACGCCGGTATTGGTATGCACGAGGTCTATTTTTTCCCGCCGCAGAATGCGCCAGAGGCCGATGACCGAGGGCGGAAAATTCAGCGCGAACCGCGCGAAACCCAGCGGGTTCAGGATCTTTCGCTCTATCACGCTCAGCTCGGGGAAAATGATCGTGCGGACTCCGGCCGCACGCAGACCGTCCTCCAGCGGGCCATGATCGGGCATGAGGACGATGGGCTCGAAGCGCGTGCGGTCGAGCAGTTTCACATGCCGCAGCAGGCAGCGGCTCGCGCCGTAAATGTCGGCGCTGTTGTTCACGAGGAGGACTTTCGCCGGGGCGGCGGCTGGCGGCTTTTCCGTCGGCGACGGCCCGAGGCACAGGTCGTACACGCCGGTGATTTTTTCCACCATCCCCGGCAGCGTGAAGTGCTCCGCGACGCGCCGCCGGCCCGCCTCGCCGTAGCGCGTGCGCAGCGCCGCGTCGCGCAGCAGCGGCTCCAGTTTTCCGGCCAGCGCCACGGCATCGCCGGGCTCGACGAGGCAGCCGGTTTCGCCGTCGGCCACCTGCTCGATGGAGCCGCCGATATTCGTGGCGACCACGGGCAGGCCGTTGCACATCGCCTCCATGACCACGCCGCCAAAAGGCTCGGGCTGCGCGGACGGCAGGACGAAAACATTCATCGCCGCGTAGGCGGGCCGCGGGTCGGCGAGTTCGCCGGTGAAAACCACGTCTTCGCCGAGGCCGCACTCGCGGACGATTTCGTGGAGCTGATCGAGGTGCGATTCGTTGCCCACGTAAGGCGCACCGACGACGAGAAATTTCGCGCGCAAGCCGCGCTCCCGCAGCAGCCCCGCCGCGCGCAGCAGCACCTCCTGGCCTTTGCGCTGGAGCTTGATCCGCCCGACGCAGCCGACGACCACGCCCTCGCCCAGCGCGTACTCTTGCCGGAAAAAAGCGCCGGCCTGCGGATCGCCCTGCTCGAACTCGGCGATGTCGAAGCCGTTGTTAATCACGCCCACCTTCGACCGGTCGCTGAACTGCGCGGCGATCGGCTCGGAGACGGCGATGATGCGCGTGGAAAAAACGCGCATCCAGATTTCGAGAATCCGCCAGAAACTTTTGAACTCCTGAAACCAGTCGCGGATGTGCCAGACGTGCGGCACGCCGGCCAGCCACGCGGCGAGGCCGGGCGACAGAATCACGCCGGTGTTCGTATGCACGAGCGCGATTTTTTCCCGCCGCAAAATCCGCCACAGCGTGAGCGCGGAGAGCGGCAGATGCAGTGCGAAAAGCACCAGCCGCCACGAATGGAAAACCTCGCGCGTGATGACGCTGAGCTGCGGGAAGATGAGCACCCGCACGCCCATCGCGCGGAGCTGCGCGGCGAGCGGGCCGTCGGCGGGCAGGAGCACGAGGGGCGCGAATTTTTCCCGGTCCAAAGTCCCCAGCAGGCGGACGAGCGAACGGCTCGCGCCGTAAATGTCGGCGCTGTTGTGGACGTAGAGAATGCGGGTGGAAAAAGGTCGCATCGGAGGAAGTGCGAAATAAAGTGGGCGCTCACCGTGAAGGCAAACCGTTCCACCGTCCAATAACCGATTCATGTGCGGCCTTGCCGGATACATCGAGCCGCGTGGCGGCCCTGACCCGCGGATTCTGCGCGCGATGGAGGCGGCCATCGTGCATCGCGGGCCGGATGAAGGCCACGTCTGGACGGACGGCGTGTGCGGGCTGGTGCATCGGCGGCTGCGCGTGATCGACCTCAGCGCGGCGGCGGCGCAGCCGATGACGAATGAAGACCAGTCGCTCTGGGTGGTCTTCAACGGCGAAATCTACAACTTCGCCAAGCTGCGCGAAGAGCTGCTGCAACTCGGGCACACCTTCGCGAGCCACTGCGACACGGAGGTGCTCGTGCACGGCTTCGAGGCGTGGGGCACGGCGCTTTTTGCGCGGCTGCGCGGGATGTTTGCGGCGGTTTTTTGGGAGAAAAAAACGCGTCGTCTGACGCTGATGCGGGATCGTCTCGGGAAGAAGCCGCTGTTTTACGCGGCGACAGGAAATGGCTTCGCGTTTGGCTCCGAGCTGCCGGTTTTCAAAGGCGTGCCGGGCCTCACGCTCACGCTCTCGCGGGCGGCTTTCGCGGAGTACATGGAGTTCGGCTACGTCCACGCGCCGCGCACGATTTTGCAGGAAGTGCAGGCGCTGCGCCCCGGTCACTTCGCGGTCTGGAGCGAGGGGAAATTTTCGACGCAGCCGTACTGGCAGTTGCCAGAAACGCGGGCGGCGGCGCGCGCCGACGACACGCCGGAAGCCGCTGCCGCCGCGCTCGAAGCGCCGCTGCGCGATGCGGTCGCGAGCCGGCTCGTCAGCGATGTGCCGCTGGGTTGTTTCCTGAGCGGCGGCATTGATTCCAGCCTCGTCGCGGCGCTCGCGCAGCAGTCGCTCGGCAGCCCGCTGCAAACATACACGGTCGGGTTTTCCGATTCGCAAATGGATGAGGCGCGGCACGCCGCGGCCATCGCGCGGCATCTCGGCACCGAGCATCACGAGCTGATGATCGCGGCGAGTTCCATTGCCGGTGAGTTCGTGGAAATCCTCACGCGCCTGCCCGAGCCACTCGGTGACGATTCGTTCGTCCCCACGTTCGCCATTTCGCGCGAAACAAAACGGCATGTGACCGTCGCGCTGTCGGGCGACGGCGGCGACGAATCCTTCGCCGGCTACGCGAAATACCGGCAGTTCGCGAGCGCGCGAAAATGGCAGGGGCCGCTGCCGCAAATGTGGCGCGCGCTCGCCAGCCTCCCGCTCCCGGATCGCGCGAAAAAAAGTCTGGAGGCGCTGGGTGCGGAAAGTCCGTGCGAACTCGCGCGCTGGCTTTCGACGCTGTGGAAAAGGCCGGAGCTGGACGCGATCCTCGTGCGCGAAAACTCTGCCGAAAATGCGGACGATTTTTTCACCACCGCGTGGAACCGTCGTGCGGCCTTCGGCGAGACCGAGCGTTTCATGCTCACGGACATCGAGACGTACCTGACGGACGACATCCTCGCCAAAGTGGACCGCGCGAGCATGGCCGTGGGGCTTGAGGTCCGCAGCCCCTTCCTCGACCAGCGGCTCATCGCCGCCGCGCTGGAATTTCCCTCGCGCACGGGCCTGCAAAACGGCGGCAAGGACGTGCTCAAGCGCATCCTCGAAAAGCATGTGCCGCGCGCGCTTTTCGAGCGGCCTAAGCAGGGCTTCGGCATCCCCATCGAGGCGTGGTTCCGCGGCCCGCTGCGCGATGTCCTGCTCGAATACACCAGTCCCGCGCGCACGCAGCGGCGCGGATTTTTGCACGGCGAGGCGCTGGCTGCGTACGTGAAAGCCCACCTCGACGGACGGCGAAATTTTGCGCGCAAGCTGCACGCCGTCGTGGCCTTCGAGGTCTGGGCCGAGTGCTTTTTCGGCGCGAATTGATTTTATGAAACAAGCCCTCCTGAACCTCCTCGCCTGCCCGCAATGCCGCGGCGATCTCACGCTCGCCAATGCCACCGGCGAGGCGGAAATTCTGACCGGCGAACTCCGCTGCGCCGCGTGCGCCAACGGCTATCCGATTGTCGCCGGCATCCCGCGCTTCGTGCCGAATGAGGAATACGCGGGCTCCTTCGGCCACCAGTGGCTGAAGTACGCGCGGCTCCAACTCGACTCGAACAACGGCTCCACTTTCTCCCGCGACCGCTTCTACTCGATCACCGAATGGTCGCCGGAAATGCTGCGCGGGAAGCGCGTGCTCGATGTCGGCTGCGGCTCCGGGCGCTTTGCGGAAGTCGCGCTCGCCGCCGGAGCCGAGGTCGTCGCGCTCGACC
Source organism: Chthoniobacter sp. (assembly GCA_043758435.1). Classification (GTDB taxonomy): domain Bacteria; phylum Verrucomicrobiota; class Verrucomicrobiia; order Chthoniobacterales; family Chthoniobacteraceae; genus Chthoniobacter. The sequence goes on along the minus strand of JAYVNN010000557.1, from coordinate 6,436 downwards.
TCAGCCGCGCAGTGGATGCGTGCCTGGAAAATCTCGGTGCGACAGGCCGGCTCGACTGCGTGCAGGGCTCGATCTTCGAGCTGCCGTTCAAGGATTTTGCGTTCGATTTCGTGTACTGCATCGGCGTCATCCAGCACACGCCCGACCCGGAGCGGGCGGTGAAAAGCATCGTCAAAAAAGTCGCGCGCGGAGGTCAGGCGGGCTTTTGGATTTACGAGCTTTGCTGGAAGTCCTTCGTCGGGACGATTGGCTTCAAATATCTGTTTCGGCCCATCACGAAGCGTCTGACGATCAGCCAGACGGAGACTTTTTCCATCGTGCTGGAGGCGCTGTGCTGGCCGGTGAATGGCGTGGCGCGGCACTTGGGCACGCTGGGCCGGATCATCATGCGGATGCTGCCGGTTTCGTGCGCGCATTTGCAGGGCATCCCGCTGAGCGCGGCGGATTTTCGGGAATGGGTGCGGCTCGATACCTTCGACATGTATTCGCCCGCGCACGATCATCCGCAGCGTTTTGAAACTGTCGCGCGCTGGCTCATGGACGAGCATATCGACGTGGCTCCGCGGCATCCGCACGGCGCGGTTTCGATCACCGGGCGCAGGCCGTAAAAACGCCGTTTGAAGCTGCGCATGAATTGCCGATTGTCCCCGCCGTGAATCCGACTCCCGCCATCGACGCCGACCAGGGCACCTTCATGGAGTGTTATCGCGGGCGGCAGAGCTGGCTGCACCACGCGGCGTATTTGCGGATGGGAAAGGTGCTTCTCGCACTGCGGCTTGGCCACGAGGCGGGCCTCGATTTGTCGGGCAAAGACATCCTCGACTACGGCTTCGGCGCGGGGACTTTTTTCCGCTACTGCCCGCCGGACAGCCGGCTGTTTGGCGTGGAGATCGATCCGCAAAATGTGGGCGCTGTGCGCGAGATGCTGCGGGAGCGCGGCTGTGAAAACGCGGATTTGCGGACGATTGAAATCGAACATTGGGAAAGCCACGCGCTCCTCGGCCGGCAGTACGATGTGATCCTTTGCAGCCATGTCCTCGAACACCTGCCCGATCCGGTGGGCTTTATGAAAAGGATGCGGGACTGCCTCACGCCGTCCGGCGTTTTCCTCGGGCTGGTTCCGCTGAACGAGCGCATCATGGACCCACATCACGTCCAGCGGCTCGACCGCGCGAAGATCTACGCTTTCAACGAGGCGGCGGGTCTGCGCGTGCAGAAATATATCGAAGCCGATCCGTGGCTTTACTGGTTTCAGCCGGTCTTCACGCGCGAGAGCGGGGCTGTGCACACGCTGGCGCAAGGCGTGAGCATCGCGCTCGGTCTGCCGGCCACGCTGCTCGGTGCGGATGCGTGGTTTTCTCTCTCCAAAGTGTACGCCGCTCTCAGCCGTTCGCGGCCCACGCAGGCCGCGTTTCTCAGCGGACGCGCGTGATTTTCTCCCCCTCCCGATTTTGAAAATCGCGCTCGCCCAAATCAACACGACCGTCGGCGACCTCGCGGGCAACGAGGCGAAAATCTTGGACGCGTACCGGCGCGGCGTGGAGGCGGGAGTTGAGCTGGTCGTGTTTCCCGAGCTCGCGGTCAGCGGTTATCCGCCGCGCGATTTGCTGCACAAAAGCCAGTTCACGGCGCACAATCTCGCGGTGCTCGAACGGCTCGCCGCGGCGTGCGGGGAGACGGGGATGCTGGTCGGCTACGTGGGTGTGAATGACGTGCGCCCCGGACGCGAAGCGGTGAACGCGGTCGCGCTTTTGCAGCGCGGAAAAATCCTCGCGACACGCGCGAAGACGCTGCTGCCGACCTACGATGTCTTCGACGAAGACCGCTACTTCGAGCCGGCGCGGGAGAACGCGGTCGTGGAATTCAACGGACGCAAAATCGGGCTGACCGTCTGCGAGGATGTTTGGAATGACGAGGGCTTTTGGCCCGACCGCCGCTACCGCAGAAATCCCGCGCGCGAACTCGCCGCCGCGGGGGCGCAAATCCTTTTCAACGTCTCCGCCTCGCCGTGGCATCTCGGCAAAAACCGGACGCGCCACGAGATGCTCTCCAGCCTCGCCGCGACGACGAAATGTCCGCTCGTGTATTGCAATTCCGTCGGCGGAAACGACGAGCTGATCTTCGACGGGATGAGTCTCGTCTTTGGCAGCGGCGGGCAGCTCCTCGCGGAGGGCGCGGCGTTTCGCGAGGACTTCATCGTGGTCGAAACGGACGACGTTCCTGCGATCAGCGCGTCGCCCATTGCCGATGAGGAAAAGCTCTATCGTGCGCTGGCGCTCGGCTTGCGCGATTACCTGCACAAGTGCAGTTTCAAGTCCGCGGTGCTCGGGCTGAGCGGCGGCATCGACTCCGCGCTCACCGCCGTCCTCGCCGTCGAGGCGCTCGGCGCGGAGAATGTGCGCGGCGTTTCGCTCCCCTCGCAGTACTCCTCGCCGGGCAGCCTCGATGACGCGCGGTTCCTCGCGGAAAACCTCGGCATCCAGTACGACGTGATCCCGATTCAGCCGATGTTCCTGGCGGCGAAAGCGCAGCTTGCGGGAGTCTTCGCGGGCCGCGCGGAGGACACGGCGGAGGAAAATATCCAGGCCCGGCTGCGCGCGGTGATCCTCATGGCGATGTCGAATAAGTTTGGCTCGCTGCTGCTCACGACCGGCAACAAAAGCGAACTCGCCGTCGGCTATTGCACGCTCTACGGCGACATGTGCGGCGGCCTCGCCGTCATCAGCGACGTGCCGAAGACGGTGGTCTATCGGCTCTCCGAATGGATCAACCGCGAGCGCGAAATCATCCCGCGCGACACGATCACGAAACCGCCGTCCGCCGAGCTGCGGCCCGACCAGACCGACCAGGATTCGCTCCCGCCGTACGACGTGCTCGACGCCATTCTTGAGGCCTACGTCGTCGAGGGAAAATCCCGCGCCGAGATCGTGCACGCGGGCTTCGACGAGGTGACCGTCGGGCGCATCGTGCGGCTCATCGACGTGAACGAATACAAGCGCCGCCAGGCCGCGCCGGGGCTGAAAGTGACGAGCAAAGCGTTTGGCGTCGGGCGGCGCATGCCCATCGCGCAGCGCTATCGCGAGCCGTGACCCGCTTTTACGTCGTCCGCGCGAGGGCCGCGGCCGCCTGTTTCTCCGACCGCCCGCGCCAGACGAAGGTCGGCTTTTCCACGCGAAAAGTCTGCCGTTCCGCGGGGCTCGCCGCGGTGTAGATCGAGTAGCTGAGCGGGCGCGGCCAATAGACGCCCGCGAGCAGGCGGCGGAGCCGGAATTCCAGCACCCACAGCGGCGCGAGTCTTTGCACCCAGGCCGGCGCGCTTTCCCGCAGGCGGATCTGCTCGGCGACGGCCTCCGGCCCCAGAATCAGATTCTCGCCGGTGTCGGTCGAGGTGCTGACGAACTGCCCGAGCAGGGCCATTTTCACTTTCATCCGCAGCAGCTCCAGCACCCACACCGCGTCGCCGGTCGCGCGCCATTCATCGCTGAAAAAAAGGCCGTGCTTTTCCAGCAGGCTGCGCCGGAAAAAAGTGGCCGCGGTGAAAACACCGAGCGTGCAGACATGAGTGTGGTGGAGCTTTGGCAAAACGACGGGGCGGCTGCACAGGTAGCCGCCCTTTTCATCCACGACCACGACATCGCCGAAGACGATGTCCACCTCGGGATGCGCGGAAAAAAACCGCTCCACTGCCGCGAGCGTGCCGGGCAGGTACTGCTCGTCGCAGTTCAAATACGCGACGATATCGCCCGTCGCGCGCCGCAGTCCGCGGTTGATCGCGTCGTACATGCCGCGATCCTTTTCCACAAAGAGCTGCACGCCCGGCTGACTCGCGGCCCATGCCTCGATCTCCGGCCCCGTCCCCGCGTCCTGCACGATGTGCTCCACCGGCGCGGCGTTTTGATCCGCGATGGAGGCCGCGCAGAGCTTCAGCCAGTCGGGTTGGCGGAAGCTCGGGGTGATGATGGAAAACTTGGGTCGCATCGGAATGGCGAAGCTGATGGGAAACCGCAGGGCGCGCAAGAAAAGGCCCGCGTCGGACGGCTGGTTGCTTTGCTCTTTACCGCTCGCCAAGGTCAAATATGGTGCGCGCTCCCCCGTCACTTCCGCCCCGCAACTATCTGAAATCATCCGCATGAGCGTCGCACTCGTCACCGGTTCCGCCGGCCTGATCGGCTCTGAAACCTGCCTCCGCCTGCACGCCGAGGGTCTGGAAATCGTGGGTGTGGACAATGACATGCGCGCGCGCTTTTTCGGCCCCGAGGCTTCGACCGCCGGCACCCGCAAGAGCCTGGAAGGCCGCCTGAAAAACTACACGCACGCCGAGATCGACATCCGCGATACTGCGGCGGTGGAGAAACTTTTCGAGACCTATGGCGCGGCCATCAAAGTCGTGGTGCATACCGCTGCGCAGCCCTCGCACGACTGGGCGGCGCGCGAGCCGCACACGGATTTCGGAGTGAACGCCGTGGGCACGCTGAACCTGCTCGAAGCCGCACGGCAGCACTGCCCGGAAACCGTCTTCATTTTCACCAGCACGAACAAAGTGTATGGCGACACGCCTAACCGGCTGCCGCTCATGGAACTGGAAAAGCGCTGGGAAATCGACCCCACGCATCCTTACCGCGAAGGCATCGACGAAAGCATGTCAATCGACCAGACGAAGCATTCGCTTTTCGGCGCGAGCAAGGTCGCCGCGGACATTCTCGTGCAGGAATACGGACGTTACTTTGGGATGAAGACGGGCGTCTTCCGCGGCGGTTGCCTCACCGGTCCCGCGCACGCCGGCACCGAGTTGCACGGCTTTCTCGCCTACCTCATGAAATGCACGGTCACGGGCAAGCCCTACCGCATTTTCGGCTACAAGGGGAAGCAGGTGCGCGACAACATCCACAGCCACGATCTCGTTGAGGCCTTCTGGCATTTCGTGCAGGCTCCGCGCGCGGGCGAAGTCTATAACCTCGGCGGCAGCCGCCACTCGAATTGCTCAATGCTCGAAGCCATCGACATCTGCGAGCAACTGAGCGGGCGAAAGCTGGACTGGACTTACATCGAGGACAACCGCATCGGCGACCATATCTGGTGGGTCAGCGATGTGCGGAAATTTCAGCGCGATTTTCCGGGCTGGAAATACCGCTACGGCATCGGGGAGATTTTGCGCGAAATCCATGACGCCTGTTCCGCCTAGCGATCCCGCCGCGCCGAAGCTCACGCTGCTCAGCGTCGTCATTCCGGCGCGCGACGAGGAGGGCTGCATCGCGTCCACCGTCGAGCATCTGCATGTCGAACTGAAGCTCCGCGGAGTGCCGCATGAGATCGTGGTCGTCGATGACGGGAGCAGTGATGGCACTTGGAAAATCCTCGGCGAGGTCGCGGCGAAAATGCCGGAGCTCCGGCCTGTGCAAAACGGCGGGCTGCATGGCTTTGGGCGCGCGATCATCCACGGGCTCGGCGAAATGCGCGGCGACGCCGTCGTGATCATGATGGCCGATGAATCCGACGACTGTCGCGACGTGGTGCGCTATTGGGAAAAGCTGAACGAAGGCTATGACTGTGTGTTCGGCAGCCGCTTCATAAAAGGCGGTGGAGTGATCGACTACCCGCGTTTCAAATTATTCGTCAACCGGCTCGCGAACTGGTTTCTGCGTATGATCTTTCGCATCAAACTCAATGACACGACCAATGCTTTCAAAGCCTACCGCAAGACCGTCATCGAGGGTTGCCGGCCACTGATCGCGCCGCACTTCAATCTGACCGTTGAACTGCCGCTCAAAGCCATCGTCCGCAGTTACTCATGGACCGTTATTCCTGTCACCTGGCGTGTTCGCCGCCACGGCGAGGCTAAGCTCAAGCTCAAGGAAATGGGCAGTCGCTACCTGTTCATCTGCCTTTACATCTGGCTGGAGAAATACTTCAGTCGCGGCGATTACAATAAATCCTGAGCCCGAGCGCGTTGCATGAACACCGAGTCCCTCCTGACGACACTGACGTTCTTCTGCGGCGGTTTGCTGGCCTACCAGTTTTTTTCCCTGCTCGGTTTTCCGCTGTTATTCTGGCTGCTCCGCGGGCGGGCGCCGATTGATTCCGGCGGGCTGCGCTACGCGGTGGGAACCATCTGCTTTTCCACCCTTGTTTATTTTTTTGAAATCAGTGGCCTGAAAATCGCGCACTCCGCCTTGCTGGCCATCGTGCTGCCGCTGCCACTGGTCTTCGTCGGTCCCTGGCGGCAGCTTCGGTGGAGGAAGCTGGCGACTGGCGATTTGCAACCGGGTGCGCTCTGGCTGCCCGCTTTGTTTGTCGCGGCCACGGCCCTCCTGTTTTCCAAGCCGGCGATGCAGGTTTATTACGAGGTGTGGATGTATTTTTCCGTCGAGCGGAACGTGGCTTTCGACCTTTTCCCGGCGATCAATCCGGGCTTGCTAGGCGAGACGTTTGAGAAGTC
>JAYVNN010000556.1:0-2681 GCA_043758435.1 Chthoniobacter sp. | reverse complement strand
ATGTCCGCGAAAAACTGTCTTTTGGCCGGCGCGTGTTTTGGCATAATTACCGCATGGCCCGCAAAACCCCTCCCGACTTTTTCGCCCAGCTCGCCGCGCCCGACGAGGTGCTGCGGCTCTTCGATTTTCTGCCGCGCGTCTATCTTTTCGTCAAGGACACGGCCAGCCGGTTTGTCCGCGTCAATGAGCCGATGCTGCTGCTCCAGGGGCTCAAATCGCAGGCGGAAATCGTGGGCCGGACCGACTTTGACTTTCACCCGCCGCTGCTCGCCGCGCAGTACGTGGAGGAAGACCGCCGCGTGCTCCGCGCGGGCCGGCCGCTGCGCGACCAGGTGTGGCTGGTGATGGGTGCCGACCGGATGCCGCGCTGGTATCTCAGCAGCAAGCTGCCGCTGCGCGGGCGCAACGGGCGGGTCGCCGGGCTGGCCGGCGTGCTGCGCCCGTATGACGGCACGGGGCCTTCGCCCGGCGACTACCACCGCCTCACGCCGGTGCTGGAGCATGTGCTCGCCGGCTACAGCGGGGTCGTCACCGCGGCGCAGCTCGCCCGCGTGGCGCATCTTTCCGTGAGCCAGCTCCAGCGCGAATTCAGCCGGCTTTTTGCCATGCCGCCGATGGAGTACCTCATCCGCGTGCGCCTGCTCGTGGCCCGCCGCCGCATGGAGGAAAGCGATGAGCCGCTGGCGAACATCGCCAGCGCGTGCGGCTTTCACGACCAGAGCCATTTCACACGGATTTTCCGCGACCGCGTGGGCATGACGCCGGGCGCGTACCGCGGGCGCTTCCGCCGAATCGCGCCGCCGCGGAGCCCGGCGGCGTGAAGCTGCGCGACGGGATTGCGCGCGGCGTTCGTTCCCGCAATGCTGCGCGCCCCACATGAAAGCCATCCAACTCGAAAAGCCCGGCCACTTCCGCCCGCTCGACATCCCCGAACCCGCTCCACCCGGCCCCGGCGAGGCGCTCGTCCGCATCCACCGCATCGGCATCTGCGGCACGGACTACGGCGGCTTTCTCGGAAAAATGCCCTTCTTCACCTACCCGCGCATCCCTGGCCACGAACTCGGCGTCGAGGTGCTCGCCGTGGCCGACGACGTCTCCAATGTCGCGCCCGGCGACCGCTGCGCCGTCGAGCCGTACATCAACTGCCAGCACTGCTACTCCTGCCGCCGCGGCCTCACCAACTGCTGCGAAGCGCACAAGACCCTCGGCGTCATGTGCGACGGCGGCATGGTCGAGCGCTACCTCATCCCCGCGCGGAAACTCCACATCTCCACCCGCCTCACCTACGACCAACTCGCGCTCGTCGAGACCCTCGCCATCGGCTGCCACGCGATCGACCGCGGCCACCTCCAGCCCGGAGAGCATGTGCTCATCATCGGCGCGGGCCCCATCGGGCTTTCCGCCATCGAGTTTGCGAAAGTGGCGGGCGCCAAAACCATCGTGCTCGACATCAACGAAGCGCGCCTCGATTTCTGCAAGACCGTGATGGGCGTGGACCACACCATCCACGCGCGCGGTGAAGCCGAGATCATGACTGCGCTCGAAACCATCACCGGCGGCCAGCTCGCCGATGTCGTCGTGGACGCCACCGGCAGCCACGTCTCCATGAGCAGCGCCCTCGGCTACTGCGCCTACGGCGGCCGCCTCGTCTATGTCGGCATTACGCAAAAAGAGCTGACCTTTCTCCACGCCCCCGTCATGCACCGCCGCGAACTCAGCATCCACGCTTCGCGCAACGCCCACTCCCGCGATTTCACCCGCATCATCCACCTCATCGAGGAGGGCAAAATCAACACCCAGCCGTGGATCACTCACCACGCGAAATTCGACGACATGATCGCCGCGTTTCCGACGTGGCTGAAGCCGGAGAGCGGTGTCATCAAGGCGGTCGTCGAAGTCTGAACCCTGGGCGCGTTGACGCTCCCGCGCCCGCCGCTTAATCTCCCCGCCATGACCGCGCTCTCCACCAGCCACGCGCTGCTAACCGTCGAGGAATTTCTCGCTGCTGAACCCAGCTACGAGGTGAAGCACGAATACCTCGGCGGGAGGGTTTATGAAATGGCGGGCGCGAGCACGCCGCACATTACCATCACCATGAATCTGTCCGTCGCCATCGGCACGCGCCTGCGCGGACGGCAGTGCCAGGCTTTTGGCTCGGATATGAAAATGCGCCTCTGCGTTTCCGGGAGCACGTATTTCTACTACCCGAACGCGATGATCTTCTGCGGCACCACAGGGCTCGGCCCGTCTTGGTGCGAGCGTCCGTCGGTCATCTTCGAGATTCTCTCCGAGAGCACGCGCTCCATCGACGAGCGCGAAAAGCGCATGGCCTACCTCACGCTGCCGAGCCTCGATGCCTACGTGCGCATCGAGCAGGAGCGCCGCGAGGTCGTCATCGAACGCCGCACCAATGCGGGCTGGCAGCGCGAAGTCCTCGCCGCTGACGGCCTCGTGTGCCTGCCCACCGTCGAGGTGGAATTCCCGGTGGCCGAACTTTACGACCGGCTCGCGCTCGCGTGAAACTCGACGCGCATCAACATTTCTGGAGCTACGACGGGGCGCAGTATCCGTGGATTCCGCAGGGCTCGGCGCTGCATCGCGACTGGCTGCCGGGCGACCTCGCGCCGCTGCTGGCGGGCGCGGGGTTGGACGGGTGCATTGCCGTGCAGGCGCGGCAGACG
>JAYVNN010000555.1:0-8409 GCA_043758435.1 Chthoniobacter sp. | reverse complement strand
AAAAGACCCGTCTTGCGAAACGGCTCCCACTCCTCCGCGTTCTGCGCGAGGGCAGTGACGACGGCAAACACGACCACGATGCAAATTTTCCACATGGCGCGACCGTAGCGCGCAAATCCCTCTTGCCAAGCACCCGCCTTCCGCGCACGTTCCCCGCCCGCTGGAATCGGGCCGTAGTTCAGCTTGGTAGAACGCTTGAATGGGGTTCAAGAGGTCGCGAGTTCGAATCTCGCCGGCCCGACCAGCTCGGACCCCTGTAAAATACAGGGGTTCGCGGGCGGCGGCGGGTTCAGGCTGAAAGGCCAGTCAATACACGGAGTCAATACACAGAAGAGGGCTGCGTATCCGCGCAGAACCGGACGCGGAGTGAAATCCGGCCGCTCTTCACCGTGTGCGCCCTGATGATTTCAAGCGGCATTGCGCTACGCAGGCTGGCCGAAGTCGGGTCGGAAGTTTGCGCCCTTACGGATTTTTTGGCGAACGTGAGAAGCGCGATGGTGCCCGCAGGATGAGTAGGGCTGAGTGATGCCGAAGGCGAATTTCAACGTGTGTCCGCGAACGGTGGCACTGGATTACCGGGGAAGACACTGCGCCATTGGACGAAATCTCTGCGCACAGGAACGCCGCTCCATGCGGGCGGCCGAGCGCAATCTCGTTTCGGCGGGATTCCGCCAACCCCGCAATTCGCGCGCGAAATTCTTTCGACATAACCAAACGCCAAGATGCGCCGCGCGACATTCTACCACGATGCCCGCGAAAAGATGCGCCGTATGCGGAGCCACTTTCACGAAAACACCTCCCTAGTTTTGCGCCCGGAAAGGCACAAAACTCTTGAAATATTACAACATCATCGGGCCTCAAGTGAGGCGAATCCGGTACGCCCGCCAATGGTCCCAATCAAAGCTGGCCGCAAAATTGCAGCTTGCCGGATGGGACATTTCCCGCAGCGGCGTTTCCAAAATCGAGGCGCGCCTGAAGTTCGTCCTGGATTTTGAACTCGATTACCTGGTGGAGGTGCTGCGGGTCGAGTTGAAGGAACTGTTCCCAAATCGCCCGCCAAAGGAGCCTGCGCACGATCATCTCACGCGGCTGATGAACAGCAGATTTTGAATGTCGTCGCACACCACGACGCTTCGCCGGTGCGAGCGCGCGTTGACGGCGACATCTCATGGAAAAAGCATCGCGTAGTGGCCGGTTGTGAAATATTCTCCCCGGTGGAATTTCAGGCCGACGATGGCCTGCTTGCCGTTTGAAGAATCTCATGAAATCGCCAACAACCGAATCGTCTTTCAAGCTCATCGAGGCCGTGGCTGCGCTCTTGCGGTGCGACGAGTTACAGCAGGACGATGTTTCGGAATCCACGCGTCAACTCATCGAGAGAGTTCTGGAAACGGCGGGACAGGTGCGGAGGGAATGCGACTTTCCGGATCGCAGCGAGATAATCGAGTTTTTTGCGAAGCGGTTCGCAGAAGAAAACAGGGAGATGCTTGTGAAACGGGTGGTCGCGTTGGTGGGCACGCTTTCCGATGAGGAACTGTATTCGAGTTTCGAGGAAGGTCGGGAAATGGATCGCAGTGGCGGAAAAGACGAGACGTAGAAGTTCGGTCTTGAGATCCTTCCTCGGAATCTGAAAGCGGGCGAGGCGCACGGCATCCTGAGATTCACTGCGGCGTTGGGCTCATTTCGACGCTGACGCTGGCGTTCTGTCCACCCGTTTTTTGCGAGCCGTCGTGCTCAAAAATCGGGATTCTTTTGAGGGTAAGAAAAAAACGTGCGGGATTCTCCGGCCTGTCTCGTTTCAAATTAGTGCGGAACTAACCGGATATGAGTCCTCCCTTAAGACGTAGCATGGCCAGAAAGCGCAGAGATCGACTTCTCGCCGAGGGGGTATGGAACATAAGAACGCCGTCGGTCGGCATGTGGGGCGGATCAGGAGCAATCGCGGCTGGTCTCAAGCAAAACTCGCAAGGGAACTCCAGAAAGCGGGATGGGACATCAGCAGAAGCGAGGTCTCGAAAATCGAAATGCGAATCCGGGAGGTAAAAGATTGGCAGATGATGTTGTTGGTTGATCTCCTCGAAACTCCGCACGAGTCCTTTTATCCCCGCCTTGATCCCAAAAAGGCGCTTCGTGAGGCCTTGGCTGCCACAATGACAAAATAGCCAAAATAGCGTGGCGGACTGATTGCCGCGACGACGGAGCGGACTTCGCCCCGCCCATGCGATTCACCATTCATCGCGCTCCCGCCTTGGAGGTGCCAGCGGCGCGGGCTGGTCGTGCTCGAAACAATACTGCTTCGCCTGCCAATACTCGTGCTCGGTTCTCGGAGCGGGAGGAGGCACGAAATTAGGGGGTCGGCGAGGCGGCAGTTCCGCTCGGCCATCGGGCGGTGCAGTCCGCCGTTCCAGCGTCGAACAACGATGGCGGTTAGAACGGTTCATTCCAAAAATCCGCCAAAGCATTCGCAAGAACAAGCAGATGCCGCCGAGAAACATAAACACCACCGCGAACGCATAGAATGAGATGAAAAGTGGGGAGTGCATCGCGCTTGGAAGGCTCCGCGAGAGTGAGCCAAAATGTTTTCCCATGCAAGATTGCACTGCCATTTTGTCCGAGATGAAAACAGGTGCTCAGTGCGCGGGCAAAGTCTTCCAGCCATGCCACGCCATGTAGGAGGCGATGACAACGAGGAGGGCGCAAGAGACGTAGGGTGCGCGGCGCATCGCTTCGCCGAAGCCTTTGAATCGCTTCTGTGCGTGCTGCACGCTCCACGCGGCGAGCACGCCGGTCGTGACCATCGTAAGGGCGAGGCCGAGACTGAACGACGCGACCATCGTGAAGCCGAGCGCGATGCGTTTTAGCTGCAAGCAAATGAGCAGGACGCTGAACGCGGCGGGGCACGGCATGAGGCCGCCGGTCACGCCGAAGAGCACGATTTGCGGCGTGGTCACGGCGCGTCCGGCGAATCGCTGACGGATGTCCTCGCCGTGTTCGAGTTCGTGCGCGTCCTGAAACTCCGCGCCCTCGCCGTGCTCGTGCTCGTGGTGGTCTTCACTGAATTCGATTCGGGCGGTGTGGCGCTCGCTACCTGCGGCAATGGTTAGCACCACGTCGAACTCGTGCGGCTCGGGAATCGCGTCGCACGATTCGAGAAAGCCGTCCTTTGCTGTGAAGGCGAAAGTCTGCCGCGTGTCGCCTGGGCGCACGGTTTCGACGATGACGTTTGCTGCCTCGGGCAGTGTCTCGCCCGCCGGTGCGCGCAAGCGGAAGACCGGCGGCACGCCATCCTCGAAGACGCTCAACTCGATTTTGCCGTGACCGGTATCGAGGAGAAATGATTCGTCATGGTCATGCTCGTGATGGTGATGCTCGTGGTCATGCCCGTGCCCGTGGCCGTGGTGATGACGATGCGCCTCGCGCAACTCGCGGCGCGTGCGGAGGAGCATCCACAACGCGAGCGCGAGGATGCAGACGGCGGAGCCGATTTGCAGATACGGCTCGACGCTCTCGGCATTCCATTGACTTCCGAAATGCAGCGCGAGCGCGGCGAGCACCCAAATGATGAGCGAGTGTGAAATCGCCGCCGAGAGACCGAGCAGGATGGCCTGCGCGATGGTGCCGCGAATGGCGATGATGAACGCAGCCATCATCGTCTTCGAGTGTCCCGGCTCCAGCCCGTGCAAGGCACCGAGCAAGATGGCGGTCGGGATGAAAAGCCAGAGGCTTGTGCTGCCGCTTTGCACGGATTGAAGGAAGTCGTTCATGGTCTGAATAGGAAAGTTTGCTTGGTGAAAGGGGTCAGAGCTTGATGCCGAAAGTGCCGAGCGCGCGCACCTCGATGGCGTAGAGTCCGACTGTCAGCGCGGCGCTGGCTGCCAGCGACGGATAGAAGCTCCAACCATGACGAAGCAGCCAAGGCATGACGATGAACAGAGCCAGCGATGGAAGAACATACCAGAGCGTGAGGCTGAGATAATCGGCGATTTGCCCCGTGGTCGCGTGCTCCTGATGCTGCCGCCAGAACAGCACGAGCAGTGTCGTGAGCGGCAGCGCGGTGATGAGCGCAGCGAGGGCGGTGTTCCGTTTCGCCAGCTCGGTAATGAATGTGAAGACGGTGGCGGAGATGAGGATTTTCAGGAGGTAGAGTTGCATGGGATGAATCAGGAAAGGCTTCGGTTGCTTCGGAGCAGCTTATAGCGAAGCCCGGTAGCGCCTGATGCCCATTGCGATAGCTTCCGCGAGGTGCTGACGGTAGCTGGATTTCACTGCGAGCGCCGCATCCTCCGAGTTTGTGAGGAAGCCGCATTCTGTCAGTGCCGCGCGAATGCCGTTCTCGCGAAGCACATAAAATTCCGCGTGCTTGACGCCGCGGTTCTCCGTTCGGCTGGACGCGACTAACTCGCGCTGAATCCGGTCCGCCACGGGTTTTGAACTCGTCGCGCAGTAAAAGGTCTCGATCCCGCGGGCGCCAGTGCGGGGAGCGGCATTGAAATGGATGCTGACAAAGATCGCGTGGGGGTGCGCATTGGCGATGGCCACGCGCTGTCCCAGCGATACGAACGAGTCGTTCGTTCGTGTCATCACCGTGCGGAATCCGGCGCTGTCGAGCTGCCTGCGCACCCGCTTCGCGACATCGAGCGCCACGACTTTCTCCAGCACCTTCTGCCCCTGGATGCCGCCGTGAGGCGGGCCGTGGGCGTGCGCGTCAGTTCCAGCGCAGAGTCCGTCCAATCCCGCTCGGCATAATCCGCAAGTTGCCGGAGCAGCACCGGCGTCAGATTGATCGTGAGATGAACCTCGGGATACGCAGCGACCAAAGCGGCCATCGAGTAGTAATCGCGCAACGCATGAAGCCGCACCCACGGCACGGGAAAGCATCCGCCCGGCCCCGTGTGCGTGCAGTCCCCATAGTAAGGCTGGTGCTGGTGCCAGAGAATGGCGAGATGGAGGAGCGGCGATTGCATCGGATCGGTCAGGCAAGGAGCGCGAAACTCCGCCGCCTAACGGGCTGTTTACTTCCGCGGCAAAACCGGAGGCATGTAAGTCGAGAGCGCGTGAACGTATTGCGCCCGCTCGTATGCGCCGGGGTCGTCGCAATTTTTCTGGCTCAGGACGCCTTTGGTCTCGTTCAAAGAAGCGTACTGGTGGTGCTCCATGAACGCGACGATATCCTTCTCGATTGTGCGAATGTGATCGATCCCGTGACGTAGGAGAACAGTGCAGAGCATCGTCACGTCCGCGCCTGCCATTACCATCTTGATCACGTCGCTTGACCGATGAATGCCGCTCGTGCCGGCGAGGTTTGCGCGCACTCTTCCAAAAAGGATGCCGATCCATCGCAACGGAAGCCGCATATCGATCGGCGAACTCAGCGTGACGTTCGGCGTGACATCAATTTTCTCCAGGTCAATGTCGGGCTGGTAAAAGCGATTGAACAAAACGAGGGCGTCCGGACCGAGCGCGTCGAGGCGCGCTGCCATGTTTGCGAAGTTGCTGAAAAACGGACTGAGTTTCACCGCAAGCGGGATACTGGTCGCAGCGCGCACGATCTTCACGGTGTCGATATATCCTTGCTCGACGAGCGCGCCGCTGAGTTCCATTTCTGTGGGAATCTTGTAGATGTTCAGTTCCAAAGCGTCGGCACCTGCTTCCTTGATTTGCCGCGTGTAACTGATCCAGCCATCGATTGTAGTGCAGTTCAGGCTCGCGATAATCGGGATGCTCACGCTGCGTTTCGCTGCGGCGATCTGCTCCAGATAAGCTTCCGGTCCAGGCCGCAGCCCACATTTTGAGTCAGTGCTGCGATGTTCCATTTGCTCCTCGAAGAGCGAATGGAAAACTATCGCCGCGGCACCCGCGTCTTCCATTTTTTTGACGTTGTCGTTCTCCAAGGTAAGCGGGGACGCCGATGGCACCAACGGTGTGCGCAGCTTTAGGCCGAGATAGGTGGTGGTCAGGTTCATTGCGGAGTCAGTTTGCCGACTGGAGAAACTCCAAAATCTTCCGATGCTCTTCCACCGTGAGGTTGGCGCGGATGCGCATGTGCTGCATGGCGACTTCCCATTGCGCGTCGCTGTAACTGGCGGGGGAGCGGTCATTGTGGCAGCGCGTGCAGTTCTCCGACCAGAGCTGCGTGCCGCTCTTGCCGGTTTCGCCGCCGAAGAAGCGCGGGCGCGGGGTGCCAGGTGCGGGCGTGGAGCCTGCGCTTGGGGAGGCGGTGGTGTTGGCGGGAGCGTTCCTGCCCGTCTGACAGGCGCTCAAGGCGAGAACCGCTGCGGTGACGAAGGCGGGCAGCGATGAAGTCGGGGAAATAGGATGGCGTTTCATCTTTGGTGTCGGGGTTAGAAGCCCATGGATGCTTGGAAGAGCACCGCGTTCCCATTGGGGGAGTCGGGGCCGTTGCGGTGGATGAATTCGTAGGCTCCTTTGAGTACGGTGCTCGGGCCGAGCCAGTAGTTGAGGCCGATCGTCCATCGATCCTCGTCGCCCGCGAGCGTGAAGCCGGACGGTTGGTTGAGCCTGTCGTAGCGGCCGACGATCTCGAATTTTTTAAGAACGTCGCTTTTCGCTTTTGTCGGCCGATACGCAATCTGCGCGTAGCCGCCGTCGCGGCGATTGTTGAAAGTGATCGTCTGTGGTTCGCCTCCCTCGCCTTGAGCTTCCGACACAAGACGGAATTGGCCCGCGTTCGACCATACCCACTGGCCGCGCAAGTCGATCGTTCCTCTCAGTGACTGGAACTCGTGCGTGTAGTTGAGATCGACTGCGTGCAACTGCGCATTCAGTGGGCCTCTTATTGCTTGGAATGAATAGCCGAACTCCAACTCCGAGATCGGCAGGATGCCGATGCGACCGCCGTAAGAGCGGCTATTGGTATCTGTGAAGTTGTCGAACACAAGCCGGCCCAATTCCGTGGGATTGCTCATGTCAGTGTTCATTCGCGGGCCATTCGCGGCATAGAGGGCGTAGTTCATCTTCGTCCGCCCGAGCGTGAAGCCGCCGCTGACCTGCACACCCGTCTGCGCAAATGGCGCGATGCCCTCCTCCCCGACGGCCAACGGCTGGTCGGGCAGCTTGTTGATCCAAGCCGCGTGCGAGCGATCCGCGAACGTGCCGAACGGTGTGAGAAACTTGCCCGCTTTTACCGTCATGTAGTCGTTGAGCAGGTAGGAAAGGTTCGCGTATTCGAGATGCACATCCGTCTCCGCGGCGGTGAGTCCGATCTCCAATTCACTCTCGAAAGAAAGCCGGTCGCTCAGCTTCCAGAGCAGAATCGGGCTGAGGCCGGCGTTGAATTTTCCGCTCTCGCCGGGCCGTTTTTCAAAACCCGCGAAGCCGTAGCCGGTGAGCAGGAAATTCGTGGTACCCGGTTTCGACACAGCCGCGAGTTCGCGCGCCTCCTTGTTCTTTTTTTCCAGTTCGTCGAGCGATTCATCCACTTCCTTTTCGCGTGCGACGGTTTTCGTCTCGGAAGTGCCCAGCCGCTTTTCGAGTTCGAGCACGCGCTGGAGCAGCGTGTCGTATTCCTCGCGTGTAACGTATCCGGCGGGTGCTTCCGGCTTCGGCAAGAGTGCTGGCGCAGCGGTGTCGCCCGGTGTGCCGGGCTTCGCCGGCAGCTCCTGCGCGGTGAGTGGGAGCACGAAGCAAAAGCATGCGGCAGCAGCGGCAAATGCAGTCTTCATACGCGCTACTTCTTGAGGGTTCGCACGTAGTTGATCACGCTCCACCGCTCGTCCTCGCTGGACTTCGCATAGATTGGCATCGGCGTCTTGCCCTCGGTGAGCTTCCAAAACATCGAGCCATCGCTTTGCCTTTGGATCGCCGGATCGGATAGGTCGCGCGGGCGTGGCGTCAGGGTACCGGCCTGGGGACCGTCGCCACGCCCGGCGTTACCGTGGCAGGCGACGCATTCGCGGACATAGAATGCCTTGCCCTTGGCGAGCGAGTCCGGGGTCGAAGCAACTGGGTTCGGTTTCTTCGCGGCGCGCGCGGGCGCGACCCAGTCGTATGGTTTTCCTGTTTGCGCGAGGACGGTGAGGCCGGCGAACGCGGCCAGTGCGAGAATGAACGGGGGTTTTTGTTTCATGGTTGTGCTCTGGCTTTGTGGATGCGGATGAGTTGGAAAACGACGCGGGTGAACGTGAGCCACGCCGCGCTGAGCAAGACGGTGATCGCGGCGACGAGCGCGAGCGGCGCGCGCGGCGACCACAGCGCCCTGGGGAAAGGGTCTGCCTTCGGTTCCACTTTGCGCGCGCCGTCGAAAACCGCCTCGGCGCGCACCGCTGCGAGGTCAGCCGGTTCCTTGATTCTGGCGTTGACCTTGAGCTTTCCTTCTGCGCCGGCAGGCAGATCGGCGGGAAACGCCACCGCGGCCGTGCCGTCGTCGAGCGTCGCGTCCTCACCGAGCAC